>NZ_JBHXVG010000028.1:2350-107181 GCF_042672405.1 Streptomyces sp. NPDC127197
CCCAACCCCACATTTTATTTTTCGCTGCCCCCGGCCCATTTTTTTGTGGTTGTCCGCCGGTTTGTGTGGGGCCCGGGGGGGTGGGGGGCGCGGGGGGGGGGGGGGGGGCCCCCCCCCCGGCCCCCCCCACCGCGCGAGAGGTCAGCGTGCAGGCCGGACAGGTGCCCGAGGGGCAATGGCCGCGATGGTGGTCAGGCCTTCTTCGACCAGGTGGTGCGGGGACCCTTGCGGGCGAGCCTCCGGGTCATCAGCGTGATGAGTGCCCAGGTCAGGTGGGCTTCCGCATGCTGCGGCAGCCGCTCGTAGTCGCGGACGTTGCGCCGTGCTTTCATGATCCATCCCAGGGTTCGCTCGACCTTCCAGCGGCGGGGCAGGACGACGAGGCCCACCTGAACTGGGCACTCATCACCATGATGACCCGGCGCCTGACCCGCAAAAGCCCCGCTGCCTCATGGGACAAAAAGCGCTCCTGTTAAAGCTCAGCGTCCGCGATCCGCGACAACACGAGCTGGTAGGCGGTCTCGACCGATTCGGCGTCCGCGAAGCCGGGCGTGTCGAGACATTGCCGCGCCAGTGCGAGTAAACCGTCGTTGCGTGCTTGTTCACCTCTCTCCGGCGAGTGACAGAGAGTCCAGAGGTGCATGAGCATCGCGCCGAACACAGCGAGAGGCCCTTGAACAGGACCTTCCCGGTGAGCCCAGCGTGCTGCAATAGCACCGCTCACAGAGGGGACCTGCTCGATTCCGTGCCACAAAGAGTCCGAGGCGGCATAGACCACAGTGCCGACATGAGCGTGAAGGAGAGCGCCGCTACAGAGGAGACATGGCTCAAGCGTGGTGAAGAGAAGGTGATCTTCATACCGGCGCCGGGATGACATCTGAGCCAGTACGTTGATCTCCGCGTGGGCAATGGCTGCCCCAGCAAGCTGCCCCGGTGGGGCAACCGTCTCCTGGCTACGGTTCCGCCCGCTGGCCACCACCTCACCATCAGCGTTGATCAACGCGGCTCCGATGGGCCGACTGCCTGCCCGGAACGCTTCCCACGCCAATTCGAAGGGCAGTCGCCAGATCGCCGGCAGCGCTGCTGTTTCGTCACCAGGCATGCACCGATTCTGCCCGGCCTGAAGGCCCGATGAGAGCCCCGCAGATGATCCACGCGAACGTCTCCACTTAACCGCTCACGTTGAAAAACAGCTACTAAGAGGTCGTTTTCATCGGTGAAGTCTGTTTCATCTCAGATGGCTTCGCCGTCGCGGTGTGACTTCCGAGGCGTCACTGCACCCATGCGGCTGGTGAGATCCCGCGGCAGCCCGAATTGCCAGTCTCACTCCCTGAAGTCCGTCTCGCTCCAAGACATGCCGTATGGGCGATTGCTCTCGCCTCGTCGCGGACGGGCTTGTCGCATGAGAGGCGAGAGTGCAGTACTGAGGTGCGTTAAGTGGCGTAAATCAGGTGAAAACGACCTCTAATGCCCGCGCGGGTGCAGCCGGCCCGGATCGGCCGGCTGCACCCTCCCGTCTGGCCGCTGCCAGTGCCACGCCGGGCGGCGGGCTACGACTCCTTGAGCTCCTTCAGCCGGGCCGCGTAGACCGCGGCCATCCTGGCGTCGGCGGTCGCCGGCTGCTGCTGGCCGTCGAGCGTACAACGAGGAACGGCTCCGCTCCGCCCTCGACCACGTGCCACCCGCCGGGTACGAGGCCGCCTACTGGCGGAGCCAGGAAGCCATCCGCAGTCCGCCTGGGCACTCAGCATCGGGCTCTCCGAATCACAGGCAATTCACCTGTTCCCCGCGCGAGTCAGTACTTCTGCAGCAGGTCCATGGCCACCGCAGCCGGTGTCGGCATGGCGGCTATTTCGCGGCCCAGTTCCGCTGCTGCGGTGCGGTATTCCGGCTTGTCGAGCAGCAGTTCCACTGAGTCACGGATCAGCGCGGGGTCGTCCTGACTGGCCACGTCGTCGAGCGTGATGCCCGCACCGACCGCCTCGAGCCGCTCACCCAACGCGAACTGGTCCGACCACTGCGGCAGTGCCAGCTGTGGCAGGCCGACCGTGGTCGCAGCGAGCATGGTGCCTGACCCGCTGTGGTGCACCATCGCGTCACAACTGTCCATGAACAGGTGCAGCGGGGTGGGCGGCACGAGCCGGACCTCGGACGGCATCGGCCCCAGCTCGTCCCAGTACTCGGGGCTGACGGTGGCGACGACCTCGACGTCCGGCACGCTCGCGCATGCGTGGATCACCCGGCGCACATGCGGCACACCGTTGAGTTGCAGCGTGCGGGTGCCCAGTGTCACCACGACCCGGCGCCTTTGCGGCCGTCCGCGCCACGCCGGCGGTTCACCGTACCCGTTGAACGGCACGTGCCGGATCGGCGTCCCCTTGCTCGTCGACGGCAGCTGCAGTGACGGCGGGCAAGGATCGAGTGTCTCCGTCGGCATCGGCACTTCGTCGAGGCCGAATTCGTCTGCCAGGTCGGCGAGTTCTATACGGGCATCACGCAGGGCGAGGTCGGAGATGGGGTCGACGCCCCAGCGGTGGTGCACCACGGGAATGTCCAGCACGCCCGCGACGAGCAGCGAGGCATACTCCACCTGGTCCGCGACGATCATCTGCGGTCGCCACTCGCGGGCCAGCTCCATGTACTCGTGGATGTTGCGCCGCGCTTGGTCCATCCACACACGCCCGTAGAAACCCATCTCCTCCGGGGCGAACCGGGTGAAGCATTCCAGCGGACGCCGGCCTTCGGTCAGGAAGCCACGCAGGTGCGTGTCCCCGTCGAACATCTCACCGATCGGGGCGCCGACGAGCCCCGCCGAGCGGATCATGGGCATCACGTCGGGTTGCGCGGTGACCAGCACCTCAGCCCCCGCCGCGCGCAGGCCCCAGGCCAGCGGCACGAGCGGGGCGAAGTGCGTGGGCACCGCGGTACTCATCATCAGGACGCGCATCGGTGTTCCTCCGGACTCTCTCGACTAGTCGACGAACGTCGTCTTCGCTTGATGTTCGACCTGGCCGACCAGCCTGGCCAGGTGGACGGTTTCCGCGTGGGAATGGCCGACGGGCTCGCCGGCGACCGCATCGGCGAACCAGCGGATCGTGTTCGCGACCTGGTCGTCCGCGGCCAGTGTGACTTCCTCGTGGCGGCCGTCGCGGGTGATGGTGACGGTGGGCAGGTAGGAGGCTGGTGGCGTGAACACTCGCTCCACCGACAGCATCCCGTCGGTCCCGGCGAACTCGTAGTTCGCCCGGTACGCGTGCTCCATGCCGAACGCGACCTGGACGGCCACCCCGTCCGCGGTGTGCAGCAGCACGTTGCCGCTGAGCACCACCTGGCGAGCCTTGTCCACGCGCAGCACCGCACCGGCGACGTCGAGCTCCGTGCCGAGGAAGTGCAGTGCGGCCCGCAGCGGGTACACCCCGACGTCCAGCAGCGCGCCGCCGCCGACAGCCGGCAGGTAGCGGATGTCGTCCGCCGGTTTCGGCGGGATCGTGAACGCACTCGAGAAACTACGCAGTTCACCCACCGAGCCCAGCAGTTCCTTGATCCTGGCCTGCTGGCTGTGGTGCGGGAACATGAAGTTCTCCACCAGTACCCGATCCGCCGACCGCGCCAGCTCCAGCAACCGCACGGTGGTGGCGTAGTCGGCGCTCAGCGGCTTCTCCGCCAGCACGTGCTTGCCCGCCGCGAGCGCCCGTTCGACCCAGGCCGCGTGCAGCATCGCCGGCAGCGGGATGTACACGGCGTCGACGTCGTCCCTGGCCAGCAGCGTGTCGTAGCCGGTCACTGCGGCGCAGCCGAAGCGGGTCGCGAACGTTACCGCCTTCTGCGGGTCCCTGCTCGCCACCGCGGCCAGTTCGACCCCTTCCACCGCGTCGATGGCGGGAAGGGTGCGCCGCCACGCGATGTCGGCGCAGCCCAGGACGCCGACGCGGATCGGCGCGGTCATCCGAGGAACTCCTTGACCGACGCGATCACGTAGTCGACCATTTCCTCGGTGATCTTCGGGTAGACGCCGATCCACAACGTCCGTTCGGTCACGATGTCGCTGTTGGTCAGCTCACCGACGATCCGGTGGGGTTGCCCGATGTAGGCCGGGTGCCTCGTCAGGTTGCCCGCGAACAGCAGCCGCGTGCCGATCTTGCGGTCCTCCAGGAATCGCACCATCTCGGAGCGGCTGAACGGGGCGTCCTCGGTGATCGTGACGAGAAAGCCGAACCAGCTCGGGTCACTGCGCGGTGTCGCCTCCGGCAGGATCAGGTGCGGCGCGCCGTCCAGCCCTTCCCGCAGCCGGGTCCAGTTTGCCTTGCGCGCCGCGATGAACGAGTCCAGCTTCGCCAGCTGCGACAACCCGAGTGCGGCGTGGAGGTCGTTGCTCTTGAGGTTGTAGCCGATGTGACTGAAGATGTACTTGTGGTCGTAGCCGGCCGGCAGCGTGCCCATCCGGTAGTCGAACCGCTTGAGACACTTGTTGTTCTCGCCTGGCTCGCACCAGCAGTCCCGGCCCCAGTCCCGGACGGACTCGACGATCCGTGCCAGCGTCAGGTTCGACGTCAGCACACAACCGCCTTCCCCCATCGTCAGGTGGTGTGCGGGATAGAAGCTCACGGTGGCCAGATCGCCGAACGTGCCGGTCAGCCGGCCATCGTAGGTGGCCCCTACCGCGTCGCAGTTGTCCTCGATCAGGAAAAGCTCGTGCTCGGCGGCCAGTTCGGCGATCTCAGCGACCTCGAACGGGTTACCGAGAGCGTGCGCGATCATGATGGCCTTGGTCTTCGGCCCGATCGCTGCGGCAACCCGCTCGGCCGTGGTGTTGTACATGCGCAACTCGATGTCCACGAACACCGGGACCATGCCGTTCTGCAGGATCGGGTTCACCGTGGTCGGGAAGCCTGATGCGACCGTGATGACCTCGTCGCCCGGCCGCAACCGCGCCTCGCCGAGTTCGGGTGAGGTCAGCGCGGACAACGCGACGAGGTTCGCCGACGACCCCGAGTTGGTCAGATGTGCCTTGCGCCGCTTGAGCCTGCGGGCGAAGGCCGACTCGAACAGGCGCGACTTGGTACCGGCGGCGATGCGCATGTCCAGCGCCGCCTCGACCAGTGCGACTCGGTCCTCCTCATCCAGCAGCGCGCCGGACGGCCAGATCTCGGTCACGCCGGGCGTGAACTGCGGCGCCTGCGATTCAAGGTCCCGGTGGAACTTGCGGACCCCGTCGAGCACGGTGTCCTTGTGGGTGCTCATGCGGTTGCTCCTCGCCCTACGGACTGGCGCTCAGCCGCGAGCATGTCCGCGAGTGAGTCGTCCAGATTCCGGACCGGCCGCCAGCCCAGCAGTTGACGGGCGCGGGAGATGTCCAACTGCTGCCATGGCATCGGTTCAAGGACGGTGCGGCTGGCCAGTTCGACGATGCGCGAAGGCACACCAGACAGCGCGATCAGCCGGTGCACGAGTTCGCGGACGGACATCGCGGCGCCACCGCTGATGTTGACCACCTGGCCGCTGACGTCCGCGGCGGGCGCGGTCGCCGCGGCCAGTACCGCGTCGACGACATCTCGCACGTCCACGTAGTCGCGCCAACAGGTCAGCGGGGAGAGCGGCAGTTGCTCCTCACCCGCTGCGAGCCACCGGGCCACCATGCCGGGCAGGCTGTCGCCGCCCGCGCCGGGGCCAAAAACGTTCGCCACCCGAAGCACCACGCCGTCCACCCGGTGCTCCCGTGCGGCACGCCGTACCACCTCCGTGCTCTGCCGCTTCGTCAGGCCGTAGAAGGACGTCGGTGGACGCTGATCGTCCTCCGTGGTGGTCACGCCGAACTCGGCCGGTCCGTACTCGTAGCTGCTGCCCAACTGGACGAGCCGAGACCGTCGGCCGGCGAGCACGTCGACCAGCCGGCCGACGAACTCCACGTGCAGCGCCCGCATGGCTTCCTCGGTGGTCCGCCACACGACGGCGGCCGCGTTGACGACGACGTCCGCCCCCGCCAGTGCCTGGCTCAGCCCACGGGTGTCGACATCGGACAGATCGATGGACGTCGAATCGATGTCGTCCGACCACCACGGCGCTCGTGCGCCGGACCGGGACACGCTGAGCACGCTGCAGCCCGCTGCGGAGAACTCCTGGCACACCCGGCTGCCGAGGACACCGCTACCGCCGAGAACCACTACGCGCCTGCTCACCGCGCCACGTCCTGCTTCAGCGGTTTCCACCACTGCGGATGATCCCGGTACCAGGCATAGGTGTCGGAGAGCCCCTTCACGAACGGGACCTGCGGCTCGTAGCCGAGCTGTTCACGGATTTTGGTCTCGTCGATGGCGTAGCGCAGGTCGTGCCCCGGCCGGTCCGCGACGCGCCGGACCATCGACTCGTCCGCGTCGGCCAGGTCGAGCAGCATGCGGGTGATCTCGTTGTTGGTGAACGCGTTGCCGCCGCCGACGTTGTAGATCTCACCGGCCGAACCTTTGGTGAGCACCAACTGGATGGCCCGGCAGTGGTCGGCGACGTGCAGCCATTCGCGGACGTTGCGGCCGTCGCCGTACAACGGCACCGGCACGCCCTCCATCAGGTTGGTGATGAACAGCGGGATCAGTTTCTCAACGTCCTGGTGTGGCCCGTAGTTGTTGGAGCAGCGGGTGATCGACACATCGAGCCCATGCGTGCGAACGAATGACCGGACGATCAGGTCGGCGGCGGCCTTGGACGCGGCGTACGGGGAGTTCGGCAGCAGTGGTGCGGTCTCCGTACTCGTGCCGTGCTCGACGGAGCCGTACACCTCGTCGGTCGACACATGCACCATCCGCTCGACCCCCGCCGTGCGGCATGCGGCGAGCAGCGCGTGCGTGCCGTCGACGTTGGTGCGTACGAAATCGCTTGCGTCGTCGATGGAACGGTCCACATGGGACTCGGCGGCGAAGTGCACCACCGCGTCGTGGCCGGGCAGCAGGTCGAGCAGCAGCGGAACGTCGCAGATGTCCCCCTGTACGAAGTCGAATCGGGGGTGGCTGGCCGGCAGGTTCGCCCGGTTGCCGCCGTGACCGAGCTTGTCGAGGACCGTGATACGGCAGTCCTCCCAGCCCGGGTATCCGCCGGCGAGCATGGTGCGTACGTAGTGCGAGCCGATGAATCCGGCGGCTCCGGTGACCAGCAGCTTCACTTGCGCCACCTACCAGCGGTTGCCGATGGTACGCCGACGAATGAGAGTCTCATGGGAACCGCAGCCGATCCTTTCGCTGTTTGTGGCACCTCGCGGAATCACAGCTTGGGCACCGTGCGCCAGGGCTCGAGGCGCTTGTTTGCAGACGGTGTGGGATGGGGTGGCGCCGTGCGGGCTCGGCCTGCACGGCGCCGGTCGTGTCAGACGAAGGAGAGCGGTGCGGGCAGCGGGAAGACCAGCCTGCCGCCGCGGGCGAGGTAGTCCTGCTCGCGCTCCACGTAGCCGTCGCGGTAAACCCACGGCAGCACCAGCAGCTGGTCGGGCTTCTGCGACAGCGCCTCCTGCTCCGAGACGATGGGGATACGGGTGCCCGGCGTGAAACGGCCCGCCTTGTCCGGGCTGACCTCACCGATGCACGGCAGGTCACCCTCGTCGAGACCGCAGTACTGCAGGACGACATTGCCCTTGGTCGACGCCCCGTACCCCAGCGTCAGCTTGCCTGCCGCCCGCGAATCCGCCAGGAAGCCCCGCAGCTCCGCACGATGCTCTCCCACCCGCGCGGCGAACGCCTCGAACGGCGCCATCGTGTCCAGACCGAGCGCCTCCTCCTGCTTGCGCAGCCGCTCGATCCCCGCCTCGTCGACCGTGTGCCCGGAAGACGACTTCGCCAGCGTCAGACACAGACTGCCGCCGTACACGTCCGTGACCTCGGCACGGATGACGCTCAGGCCCACCCGCTCGGCCATCCACTCGATCGGACGCAGCGCGTAGTATTCCAGGTGCTCGTGGCAGATCACGTCATAGGCCGTGGCCGCCAGCATCGACGGCAGATAGCTCATCTCGAGCATCCACACACCGTCATCGGCCAGGATGTCGTGCACGTCCCGCATGAACTTGAGCGGGTCGGGAAGGTCATAGAACATCGCGATCGACGTCACGACCTTCGCCTTGCGCTCCCCGTACCGGGCACCGAATACCTCCCGCGAGAAGAAATCCGCGATCAGGTCGACGTGCTCGGGATAGTAACGACGCCACTTCTCCCCCGTCGGGTCGATACCGACGAGCGTCGGACCATCGGCCGGGTAATGACGCAGCAGCGTCGAGTCATTGCTTCCGATGTCCACGACGAGGTCACCCGCGTCGAGATCCACCAGCCGCGTCACTGCCTCGACCTTGCCCCCGAGATGGTTGATCATGAACGGCCGGATACCGGAACGGTAACCATAGTTGTCGCCGTACATCAGGGACAGATCGGCCGTGTGCCGCAACTGGACCAGGCCACAGCCCTCCGGCGAGCACCTGACGAGCTCCAGCGGCGCCACCGGCACCTCTTCATCCCGGTCACGGGGAAATATCCCCGTCAACGCCTGCGAACCCAGGTCGAGCACGGGGAGCAGGGAACGGTTACCGCACACGCGGCACTCAGCAATCGCCATCTACTTCTCCAACTGGTGCGTAAGAAATCGCCGGCATCATCAAGGGGATGGTTTTTCCGGTGACCGCCAAGAAAAGCCGCAGCACCCCGGTCCGCAGCGGAACTCCGGTCACCACGCCACGGCACCGGTCGTCATGCACGACAGAAGCGTGCGCGCCTGCACATTGACGTAGTGGCCGTGCCGGCCGAGCGCTGCCAGTTGTCCTGGTGTCAGCCAGCAGTAGCCCGGCGGAAGTTCCCCATGTATGGGTGTCTCCGGCTCCACGATCTGATAGCGCGACTGCGCGTTGAGGAACCGGCCGCCCTCCTCGGAATGTATCGCCTCGTACCGCACTCGCTCCGGCTTGGTCTCCAGGACCATGTCCAAGAAGGGCGGCCGGTCGGTGCCACCGGGTTGCCGGTGGTTGTCCGGTATGCATTGAACGGTCGGGCCGAGTTCCACGGTGTCGAGGAATCCGCCTTCCACCCGGGCGTGCGCCAGGAGATGCGGTACTCCGTCGAACCGCTGGGTGACGAAGGCGACCAGCCCCTGCCCGGTCGGCTCGAAAAGCGGCTGCGTCCAGCTGCTGACCTCGCGGCTGCCGGCCTCGACGCCGACCGAGACGACTTCGAAGTAGCGGCCGTCCGGCCGCCGGATCGACCACTCGTCCCGCTCCCAGCCAGCCACCTCGTTCAGGGGCACACACGTCATCCGCGTCTCGTGCCGTGCCCGCTCACCGGTGAACCAGGACATCAGCATGGCGTCCGACAGTCGCGCCGACGTCTCGGGGAAGGCGACAGGTGCGCAGGCCAGGACCGTACGGGCATCCATGTTGACCAGGTCGTCGAAGTGCAGCAACTCACCGATCTGGCCGAGCGTCAGCCAGATGAAGTCCGCGTCCTGCGGAACCTCTTCATCGGTCTCGACGATCATGTTCCGGTTGGACTTGTGGAAGAACCAGGACCCGTGCTCGGACTGCAGCACGTCTGCCAGCACCCGGCCCCGGCCGGGGCGGGTGAAGTAGTCGATGTACTTCACCGCAGCGCCGCGGTGCACCTTGGTGTAGTTCGAGCGGGTCGCCTGCACGGTGGGGGAGAGCTGGAGCAGATTGGGGTTGCCCGGCTCCATCTTCGCCTGCATCAGGAAGTGCAGGACCCCGTCGAACTCCTTGGCCAGGATGCCGAGGATGCCCACTTCCGGCTGCCTGATGATGGGCTGCATCCAGCGTGTGGCCGGATCCCCGTCGATCTCCGCGCGCAGTCCCTCGACGGTGAAGAAGCGTGCGCTGTCGTGGGCGAGTTTGCCGGTGCCCGGCTGGAAGGACCAGCCCTCCAGGTCGGCGAACGGGATCCGCGTGACGGCGAAACGGTGTGCGGCGCGGCGCTCGGCCAGCCAGCCCGGCACCTCGGCGGTGCGCGGCCCCGCGCCGGAGGTCCGCTCGGCGGCGGACCTGGCGAGCCGGCCGGACAGGGCGGTGTCCTCGCGCGGGTGCAGAGACATCGTCATCGATAGCTCCTCGTGAACTCCCTGATCGACGCGATGACGTAATCGATCATCTCGTCGGTCAGGCCGGGGTAGACCCCGACCCAGAAGGTCTGTTCGGTGATCAAGTCGCTGTTGCTGAGGTCACCGACCACCCGATGCGGGCGCCCCACCCAGGCCGGCTGCCGGGTCAGATTGCCCGCGAAAAGCTGGCGAGTGCCGATCTTCCTGCTCTCCAAGAAGTCCACCAGCGCCGCCCGGCCGAACGGTGCCTTCGGGTCGACGGTGATGATGAAGCCGAACCAGCTCGGTTCGCTGCGCGGTGTCGGCTCGGGCAGCCACAGGAACGGCACGTCGTCCAGGCCCTCGCGAAGCCGCTGCCAGTTGCGCCTGCGGGCGGCCACGAAGCTGTCCAGTTTGTCCAGCTGGGACAGTCCGAGCGCGGCCTGCAGATCGGTCGTCTTCAGGTTGTAACCGATGTGAGAGAACGTGTACTTGTGATCATAGCCGTGCGGCAGATTGCCCATCTGGTGGGCGAACCGCTTGAGGCAGGTGTTGTTCTCACCCGGCTCGCACCAACAGTCGCGGCCCCAGTCGCGCAGCGACTCCACTGCCCGGGCGAGCTTCAGGTCCGACGTCACGACGATGCCTCCCTCACCCATCGTCAGATGGTGGGCGGGGTAGAAGCTCACCGTTGCGAGATCACCGAAGGTACCCGTCAGGCGTCCGTCGTAGGTGGCGCCCACCGCATCGCAGTTGTCCTCGACGAAGGCCAGGCCGTGCTCCTTGGCTAGGTCGTCGATCTCGCCGACCTCGAAGGGGTTGCCCAGCGCGTGGGCGATCATGATCGCCCTGGTCTTGGGACCGATCGCTGCCGCGACCCGCTCCGCGGTGGTGTTGTAGATCGGGAGCTCGACGTCCACGAAGACGGGAACCAACCCGTTCTGCACGATCGGGTTCACCGTGGTCGGGAAGCCCGCCGCGACCGTGATCACCTCGTCGCCCGGCTGCAGCGCGCGGTCACCGCGCACAGGTGAGGTCAGAGCGGTCAGCGCCAACAGGTTGGCGGACGAACCGGAGTTGGTCAGGTGCGCCTTACGCCGACCGAGCAGCCTGGCGAAGCGGGACTCGAACATCCGCGACCGCTGGCCTACTGCGATCCGCAGGTCGAGTGCGGCCTCCACCAGGGCGGCCCGGTCGTCGGCGTCGAGCACTGCACCGGACGGCCAGATCTCGGTAACGCCGGGGATGAAGCCGGTGTCGGCCTGCTGGTCCGCGTGGTACTTGCGGACCTCATCGAGAACCAGGGCCTTGCGGTCGCTCATGAGGGGCCTCCGCCTCCGGTGGTGTCGGTCGCCTCGACGGTGGTGCGGCAGCCGTCCACCGTCTTCCACCACCCAGGGTTGTCCCTGTACCAGGCGACGGTCTCGGCCAGTCCCTGGTCGAACGAAACGCGCGGGCTGTACCCCAGCTGCTCGCGGATCTTGCTGTCGTCGAGTGCGTAGCGCAGGTCGTGGCCCTTGCGGTCGGCGACATACCGGATCATCGAGCGATCCGATCCGCACAACGCCAGCAGTCGTTCGGTGAGCTCCAGATTGGTGTGGCCCGTACCGCCCCCGACGTTGTAGACCTCTCCCGCCCCGCCCGAGGTGAGTACCGCCTGCACGGCCCGACAATGGTCGTCCACGTGCAGCCACTCGCGTACGTTGTGTCCGTCGCCGTAGAGCGGAACGGGCTTTCCCTCCATAAGGTTCGTCACGAAAAGCGGAATCAACTTCTCGGGGAACTGGTAAGGCCCGTAGTTGTTGGAGCAGCGGGTGATGGACACATCCAGCCCGTGGGTGCGCCAGTACGCGCGAGCGATCAGGTCGGAACTCGCCTTGGACGCCGCATAGGGCGAGTTGGGCATCAGCGGAGCATCCTCGGTCCATGATCCGTCGTCGGTCGAGCCATACACCTCGTCGGTCGAGACGTGAACGAACCGGGATATGCCGCGGCGCAGAGACGCCTCCAAGAGGCTCTGGGTGCCGTTGACATTGGTCCTTACGAACTCCGCAGCGAAGCGCACCGAGCGGTCCACGTGCGATTCCGCAGCGAAATGCACCACCGCATCATGGCCCGGCAACAGGTCGAGGAGCAGTGGGAGGTCGCAGATGTCACCCTGCACGAAGTCCATCCGGGGATGGTCGGTCGGCAAGTTGTCCCTGCGGCCGGCGTAATTCAGGACATCGAGCACGGTGACCTGGGCCTGTTCGTAGCCGGGGTACTCGCCGGCGAGCAGTGCTCGTACGTAATGCGAGCCGATGAAGCCGGCACCGCCCGTTACCAGGAGTTTCATCAGGCAGCGACCTCGATCCGCGTGGGGGTACCGATGCCATGGGCGGGCCCGTCGGCGATCGGGACCCCCGACCCGCCTGACAACACCAGAGCTTTCACTTTCTCTCCTTGGGTTCGGACGGGTTCTCCCGCAACAGCTGCCGGCGCGGACCTTCGACGGAGCGTTTGGTGCGCCGGTGCGCGGCCGGCCCGAACAGGCCGACGACCGGGCACATCGCGCCCGGTCGCGTCACACGGAATGCAGGCCGGCCTTGGCGTACAAGGTATCGGGAGCGGGTTATCAGGCCTCGTGTACGGGTCGGGCCGCACTTGAGCTGCCGCGGAACTGGTCGCCCGAGGCGCGCGTACGGAGTTCAACCGCGGTGTTTCCGAGGTTGAACACCCTGTTCCACAGGCTCCGGAGACGGGGCCCGACGGTCCTGCGGCGCTATCGGCGCCTGGACAATCATCGGCATCACTTACAAAGTGAACAAGCACCACGCGTGGCCGTGCCCGGATCAGCGAAATCTAAATTCCGGGGGCAGGTACAGTGACCCTTCTGCCCATATCTGCCGTGCAGGAGATGTGAGGTGGCAGCGTCGAGGGAGATCAGGACGCCTCGACTCGGGAATGTTTTCATGGTCGACAAGGATTGTGGGGGAAAATGCAGGTAAGAGTCCTGGGTGCGCTGGAAGCCGAAATAAACGGAAAGTCCATCGTTCCAACCGCCAGAAAACCGCGTCAGGTCCTCGCCTTGCTGGCTCTGCATCCCGGTCGGGTGGTGCCGGTGCCCACCTTGATGGAGGAGCTCTGGGGGACCGATTTGCCGCAGAGTTCGCTGACCACACTGCAGACCTACATCTTGCAGCTGCGCCGCTTGATCGCCAAGGCGCTGGGCCCGGAGCACGCCAAAACCGTCAAAAATATACTCGCCACTCGCTACGACGGCTACATGCTCAGGATCCCCGCCGCCGCCGTCGACGTCTACCCGTACGAGCGCCTGGTCGCGGAGGGCCGCCAGGCCTTCGACCGCGGCGAGGACCAACGCGCGTCCCAGTGCCTGAGCGAAGCACTCGGCATTTGGGAAGGCGCTGCACTCGTCGACGTGCATGCGGGACCGATCCTGCAGATAGAGGTGATGCGGCTGGAGGAGGGCCGCCTTGTCGCCCGCGAGAGGCGGATCGACGCCGAACTGAGGCTGGGCCGGCATGTCGAGTTGCTCGCCGAGCTGGCCGATCTCATCGCACGCCACCCGCGCAACGAGGGGCTGCACTCGCAGGCGATGGTGGCCCTCTACCGGTCGGGGCGGCAGGCCTCTGCGCTCGACGTCTACCGCAGGCTGCGGCAGCGGCTGATCACTGAGCTCGGGGTGGAGCCCTCACCGCAATTGCAGCGTATGCACCAGGCAATGCTCGCAGTGGACCCCCGGCTCGACGTCATCGCCGGACCTCGGCGGACCTCGACCTTCGACCTGTACGCGGCATGAGTACGACCTGACTTCGGCGCCCTTGATCGTCCGGCTTCTGAAGACGGCACCGTTGTGGCTGCCCGCGGGCAGCCACTCGGCGGACCTCGCGGTAGGTCATGCGTCATGGTGCCGGGCAGTGCACCGCAATGCAGTCCGATGCTCCTCGATGAGCCGCTGTGGTGCTCGGCGCCGTGCCGATGTGCGGTTCGACCGCCGCTCCAGCGACGCTGCGGCTCTGGTCGAGACCGCCACGTGAGAATCGGAGGCATCCGGTCGCCGACTGAGGCGAGACGACTCAAAAGGGGGCGGTGCCCGTGGAAGACGTTGTGAAACAAACCACAGCCCCGCAGGTGCTGTCCGGACGGGCCCAGCGGATCGCCGACCGGACCCGCAGTGAGAGCTGGAAGAAGCCGCCGCGCCGCATCGAGACCTCCGAGTGCATCACCTGCGACACCTGCCTGCGCAGCTGCCCGGCAGAGTTCGGAGCCATCTTCGACATCGGGCTGGATGTCGTGATCATCCCCGAGCTGTGCTCGGGTTGCCCGGCGTGCGTCCTGGAATGCCCCGTCGACTGCATCTACGTCGACGAGAACTGGACGCCGACCGAGGAATCCGTGTGGAACCACATTGAACTCACCACCGAAGGTGCCTGATGTCCGCTCCTGCCGACCGTGGCGAGTCCCGCCGCGCAGCCAACGCTCGTAAGCGGATCAGCCGACGCCCGAGCAGGCTCGGCAGTCCTGCTGGCGCGACCACCACCCCCGACCGCGTAGGGCGGTCCGACGCCGGGTTCCCCGGCCTGCTCGGACGGGTCTGGCACCGTGCCGAACAAGCCGGTGACCTGCGCGCCGCGGTGGAGATCCTGCTGACGCTGGACGGACATGTGCCGGCCGACGTCCAGCTGCGGGCGATGAGCCACAGCGACGAGGCCGCTCTCAAGGCGCTCTTCGGCCTGACCTGGCGCGATGAGGACCAGCCGGCCGCCTCCAGTCCGGCCGCGCCGGGCGATGACGACGAAGGGGACGAGGAACTGGCCTTCCTCGGCGAGATAGCCCTGAGCACCAGCGGCCGTATCGTGCTGCGCGGTCCCTCCCAGGCGCCCCTCGACCGCGATCGCCTGGCCGGGGGCGTGCTGCGCGTGCCCTGGTCGCAGCGGGCCCTGCATCTCTACCAGCAGGAACTGTCGCGTGCCGTCGACCGCCAGGCCGAGTCCGTCGCCGACTGCCGTCGATGGCTGGCCGGTCAGGGTGCCAAGGGCCGCGACGAGCTGCTGGAGCAGGCCAAGGAAGCGGCACAGCGCACCGCGCCGTTCGTGCTGTACCAGGAGAACAACCAGTACACGAACTTCCGCGACCAGAACACGCTCACCGGCAAGACCCTGTGGCCCGGACACCCCGACTGCACCCTCAGCAGCCTGCACGGGGTGCCGCTGGAGCTGTGGTCCGACAGCGACGTGCAGCTCGTGGTATGCCTGTCACTGCTGATCGCCTCGTCCGGCTTCGGCCGTGTGGAGGAGGCGAACGGCACGCAGATCACCACCGACCACGTAGCGTTCATGCTCGAACGCATCCGCCGCGACTACAACGCGATCCTGCCTGCTCCCGGCATCGCGCCCGCCGCCTCCCACCGTGTGGCCGACCTTGCCATCCTGGCCGACGACCTGCGCGAGCGACGGGCCGAGGTCGGCAAGAGCGCCCAGCTCTACCGCGAGATCCACGGCGCGCTGATGCACAAGATCGAACGAGTCGCCGGGACCGTCGCCGGACCCGCCCTGGAGGCGGAGGCGGCAATTTGCCGGGACCTGCGAGCCCGTCTGCCGCTGACCGGCACCACGCTGGCCGAACTCGGCGACGAGGTCGTCGGCGACCTTGCCTGGTTGGCCAAGCCGCACGGCGACTACGGCACCGGCCTCGAGTCGCTCGTGTATCACACGGTCGCCGCCGTCGCCTCCGCGTTGCGCGCCGACTTCGCCATGAGCCGTGGCATGCGTTCCCTGCCCGCTTTGATCGCGGCGATGCGGGACGAGCAGTGGGAGCAGATCTGCGCGTGGGACCTCACTCACTACTTCTGCTGTGTCGTACCCCTGCCGGACGCCGGCCGGCACTTCGGGGATTCCCTCAGCGCCGTCGCCGACACCGCCTGGGCCATGTCCTCGCGCATGCAGTACAACTCCTGGCACTTCGTGCCCGGGAACCTGCCCCGCACCCGCGCAGTCGTCGAACGCGACCACTTCGTGCCCCCCACCATCCCTGACATCTCCCTCTACTCCGACCAGCATCACCACGGGCACGTCAACAACAAGGTCCGTTTCTCCATCCGGTCCCCGCAAGCGGTCACCGTCGACGGGCGGCTCTTCAACGGATTCATCGACCTGCGGCTGTTGCGGTGCGAGGGCCCGCCCTTCACCGAGCAGGACCTGCTGGCAGCGCACCGTGTCTCGCGCCTTGTCGCCGCGGCCACCGGTGCGGCCGCCGAACTGGCCGCAGCCGGGGAGCACTTCGAGGTCACCGCCTTCGACTCGCCCTGGCACTGGAGGCAGGTCACCGGCACCGAGCCCGGCACCGCCGGCAAGAGCGTCCCCCCCACGGGACACCCGGGGCGGGCCCATCGTGCGCCTTGACCCCGGCCACGGAATCGCCGCCACCCGGCGGCGGTGGCTCGCCACCGGACTGACGGTGACCGAGCACGTTCAGGCCACTCTGACCGCTGTCAGAGAGCACGACTCGCTGGGCGCCTTCGTCGCCGTTGCCGGCGACGAAGCCCTGGCCGCCGCGGAGAAGGCCGACGCCCGTATCCGGGAGATGGGGGCCGATGCGTGGCGGGACATGCCGCTCCTGGGCGTCACCGTCTCGGTGAAGGATCTGCTGCAGACGCAGGATCTTCCCACCCGGCGCGGATCCCTGCTGCGCAACGACCGTGCCCCCCGCGACGCGCCGGCCGTGGCCCGGCTGCGCGCCGCCGGCGCCGTGATCGTCGGCAAGACCACCACGTCCGAGTACGGCTGGAGCGCCTCCACCGTCAGCCGCGTCGGCCCGTCCACCCGCAACCCCTACGATCACGCCCTGACCGCCGGCGGCTCCACCGGGGGCGGGGCGGCGGCCGTTGCCACGGGGCTGTGCCAGGTGTCGCTGGGCACCGACGGGGCGGGCTCCATCCGCATCCCGGCCGCGTTCTGCGGTGTCGTCGGCTACAAACCCAGCTATGGGCGGCTGCCCTACTCGCCCAACAGCATCGACCGGCTCGCCCACCAGGGGCCATTGGCGCGGACCGTCGCCGACGCCGCCCTGCTCGCCCAAGTGGCCGCCGGTCCGCATGTCGACGACCCGGATTCGGCACTGGTCTCCGTGGACCAGGCCCGCGATCGGCGCAGGCTGCGCGTGGGCTGGATCCACTACGACGGCACCAGCCCGCAGATCGCCGAAGTCACCGACCAGGCCCGCGAGGCCTTGGTCGCCCTGGGACATCGGGTCGAATCCATCCCGGCGCCGTACAACGATCCCTACCCGGCGCTGATCGACATCCTCGCCGCGGCGGAGGCCGCCGACACCCTGCCCTGGGCCGAGCAGTGGTGCGATCCGGGCCGTCTGGAGATCGTCCGTTACGGGCGCACGCTGAGCGGTGAGGCCGTCATGCGGGCCGAGGGTGTTCGCCAGACGCTGCGGGGCCGGCTGCGCGCGGTCATGGATCACTACGACCTTCTGGCCATGGCCACCGTACCCATCGAGCCCCTGCAAGCCGATGCCATAGCGCCCGACTGGGCCGCCGACCCACGCGACCTGCAATGGCTGTCCTGGGCGCCGGCGGCCTACCCGTTCAATATGACCGGCCAGCCCGCGGTGTCCCTCCCCGCGGGGCTGACACGGTCCGGCCTGCCGGCCGCCGTACAGCTCGTCGGCCCGGTCGGCGCCGACGCACTCGTCCTGGCCGCCGCCCAGCAGCTGGAGAACGAACTGGGCGGGCCGCCCCGCCCGCCCGCGACCACCGCTATCCCTTCCCCTGGCGAAAGGACGCCCTGAACCATGCGCATCCGGTCCTGGACCTCCTTGTCCGAGCAAGGCAGTGTCGGGCGTCCCTCCTTCGTCGCCGACCACGGCCTGTGGGACGACGCCCGGCTTGCCGCTGCCGAACGCATCGAGGCCGAACTGGCACGGGTCGACCTGGTACGGCTGGTGTACGGCGACCCTCACGGCCTGGCCCGCTCCAAGACCCTCACTGCCGACGCCTTCCGCTCCGTGCTGCGCAACGGCATGAACTTCAGCCCCGGCCCGTTCCTCTTCGACACGGGCCATGCGGTCGCCGTGGACTTCCTGGGCGACGACCCCGGTGTCGGCGTCGACGAGATCACCGGCGCGGGCAACTTCGTCGCCGTACCCGACCCGCTCACCTTCCAGATCCTGCCGGACCGTGCGCCGCGCACCGCATGGGTCATCGCGGACGAGTACCTGCGTGACGGCACTCCGCACCCGCTGTCCTCGCGCGACGTGCTGCGCCGTGTCCTGGCGGAGTACGACAGCCGCGGCCTGGCTCCCGCGGTGGGACTGGAGGTCGAGTGGTACCTCACCCGCCGTCTCGACGACGAACCCGGCAACGCCGGCAACGGCTTCGGCCTGCAGGGCCAGGCCCCCCGCGTCACCGCCGTCAACGCCGGCTACCAGTTCAATCTGGACGCCCACTACGACACCATCGCCCCCCTTACGGACCCCCTGGCCCTGCATCTGCTCGAGCTCGGCCTGCCGCTGCGTTCCATGGAGCACGAGTCCGGTCCTGGCCAGGTCGAGACCACCTTCAGCCCCATGACCGCCATGGACGCCGCCGATGCGATGCTGCTGTTCCGCACGGTCACCAAACAGTTCTGTGCTCAGCGTGGCCACCATGCGTCCTTCATGGCTCAGCCGGCCGTCGACAGCGCGGACCCCAGCGGCTGGCACCTGAACCAGTCGGTCATCGAAGTGGCCACGGGCCGCAACCTGTTCGAAGCCGAGGGGCCGTCAGGCAGCATGTCTCCCGAGGGGAAGGCGTACGCGGACGGTCTGCTGGACTGGGCACGCGACCTGTTCGTGCTGTCGGTGCCTACCGTCAACGGCTATCGCCGGCTGGCCGCCCACCACACCCTGGCCCCCACGCGCATCGGCTGGCGGGTGGAGGACCGCAGCGCGATGCTGCGGGTGGTCGGCACCGGGGCCGGCGCGCATATCGAGAACCGTATGGGCGAGCCGTGTGCCAACCCGTACCTGAACATCGCCGCCCAGCTCTTCGCCGGTCTCGACGGTCTGGCCTCCGGCACCCCCGCCGGCGTCCCCGCGCCCGGTGACCAGCTGGTGCCGCAGTCGCTGCGCGAGTCTCTGGACGCCTTCCGGGCCGGTCGCGCCGCCGAACTGCTCGGTGAGCCACTGACGGCTTGCCTGACCAAGCTCAAGGAGAGCGAGCTGCATCGCTTCGAGGCCTGGTGCGCGCAGAACCCTCCCCTGCCGGACCGGCCGACGCAGTGGGAGCAGCGCGAATACTTCGGCGCGTACTGACCTGCGGCCTGGCCCGTCACGATGCCGCCCCGACAACCCCACGGACGAAAGCAGTGTCATGATCCCTCGCTACACGCTGCCCGAGATGGCCGAACTGTTCTCCGATCAGAACCGCTATGCGACCTGGGTCCGGGTGGAGATCCTCGCTTCCGAGGCGCAGATGCGGCTTGGCATCGTCCCCGAGGAGGCCGTTGCGGACATGCGCCGTGCCAGGGTGCCGCTGCCGGCTCGCGTCGCGGAGATCGAGAAGGAACGTGACCACGAAGTCCTGTCGTTCCTGGCCGCCTTCTGTGAGGACATACCCGAGTCCTCCGCCGTGTGGGTCCACCTCGGCATGACCAGTTACGACCTGGTCGACACCGCACTCGGCCACACGCTGGGCCAGGCGACCGACCTGCTGCACGGCGCGGCCCGCCGTCTGCGCCGGGTCCTCGTCGGGCGCGCCCTGGAGCACTGGGACACGGTCATGGTCGGCCGCACCCACGGCGTCCACGCCGAACCCACCACCTTCGGTCACAAACTCGCCGGCTACGCCTTCGCCGTCGACCGCTGCCTGACCCGCCTGGCTGCCGCACGCGAGGCTGTCGCCGTCGGCACCATCTCCGGTTCCGTGGGCACGTACGCCCTCATCGACCCGTTCGTCGAGGCCCACGTCTGCGAGTCTCTGGGGCTCGGCATCGAACCCGCCCCCAGCCAGGTCGTGGCCCGCGACCGGCACGCCCAGCTGTTGCAGGCCGTTGCCACCCTCGGTGCCTGCGTCGAGCAGATCGCCCTGGAACTGCGGCTGTTGCAGCGCACCGAGGTCCGCGAGGTCGAGGAACGGCGCAGCAGCGCTTATCAGGGCTCCAGCGCCATGCCTCACAAGCGCAACCCGACCACCAGCGAGCGCCTGTGCGGTCTGGCTCGGCTGCTGCGCGGCTACGCCACCGCCGCTCTGGAGGATGTGGCGCTCTGGCACGAACGCGATCTGGCCCACCAGTCCGTCGAGCGCGTCATCCTGCCCGACGCGCTGTCCGTCGGCCACTTCCAGGCTGAGGCCGCCGTCGACCTCATCACCCATCTGAAGGTCGATGCCGAGCGCATGCGTGCCCATATCGACCAGACCGATGGGCTCGTCTACAGCTCGTCGGTCCTGGCCGAGCTCCTCGGCCGGGGCGTCCCCCGGGAGCAGGCCTACCGCAGTGTGCAGGCGGCCGCCAACCGTACGGCCGCCACCGGCGAGCACTTCGCCGACTCGCTCACCGAGTCCGGCGTCGCCTTGCGGGACCTCGAACCGCAGCGTTTCCTGACCAACCACGACGTGATCCGTAGCCGATTGGAGGACCTCAGTGTCCTGGACGATTGATCGCACCCGTGGCGAGGACCTGGATCTGGACCAGGTGCTCGCCGTCTACCGGGACTCCGGCCTGGGCGAGCGGCGCCCCGTCGAGGACCGGCAGCGCATGGCGGAGATGGTGCGTCACGCGAACCTCGTCGTCGTCGCGCGCGACGACGGCGACGGCAAACTGATCGGCATCGCTCGCAGCGTCTCGGACTTCTCCTACGTCACCTACTTGTCCGACATCGCCGTGATCCGGGCGCACCAGTGCTCCGGCGTCGGCCGCGCGCTCATCGACGCCACGCGCAAGGAGGCGCCCTCCGCCAAGATCGTCTTGTTGTCCGCGCCTGCCGCCAGGGACTACTACCCCCACATCGGCTTCACGGCGCACGACTCCGCGTGGGTCCTCAACCCCTGACGCCCCTGCGGGCCGCAGTGCGGCGGAGGGGTCTGCGGGCACCCTCCGCGGTCAGCTGTGACCGGCTGCTCTGCGGCCCCGCGCTTCGCCGGCCGCCGCGTTGGCTGGTACGGCCAGCGCTCTGTCCACCAGCGCGACGGCCATGCCGGTGTAGGCGGCGGGGTCGAGCAGTTCGGCCAGTTCCTCACGGGTGAACAGGTCGTGCACCGGGGGCAGTTCGGCCAGTACCTCGGCAAGCGGCCGACCGCCCGCGGCTGCCAGGGCCGAGGCGTCGCTCAGCACCCGCTTGGCCGCTGCCTTGCCCAGCACAGGGGCCAGCACCGCCGAGACCCGCTCAGAGACGAGCTGCCCGCCGGTTGCCGCGGTGTTCACGCGCATCTGCTCCGGGTGCACCGACAAGCCCTGGACCAGCTCGACCGCGGCGTGTGCCGCTCCGCCGGTCAGCCGAAGGCATTCCCGCAGGGGTTGCCACTCGGAGTGCCACATGCCCGCCGACCGTTCGTCCTCGGTGGACAGACACTGCATCAGTACCGAGGCCAGCGCGGGTACCTGCACGGCGGCCGAGCGGATGAGCGTGGCGAGCACCGGGTTGCGTTTGTGCGGCATCGCCGAGGAGACGCCCCGGCCGGCTACGGACGGCTCGCTGACCTCGCCGATCTCGGTGCGGGTCAGTACCAGCACATCCGCAGCGATCTTGCCCAGCGCCCCGGTGGTGTGCGCCAGTGCCCCTGCCAGGTCGGCGACCGGGGTGCGCAGCGCGTGCCAGGGCAGTGCCGGGGCCGCCAGCCCCGTCTCCTCGGCGTATAGCGCGGACAGTTCCAGCATGCTGCCGGCGTCGGCACGCTCACCCGCGTAACTCAGGTAGCCCGCCAGCGTACCGGCCGCGCCTCCCAGCGACACGGGAAGTCCCGTCTCCGCGATGTGGTGCAGGCGCTCGGCGGCGTCCCCCACCATCTGCCGCCAGCCGGCCGCCTTCAGGCCGAAGGTGGTCGGCACCGCGTGCAGGCCCAGGGTGCGGCCGGCCATCACCGTCTGCCGGTGCGTCTGCGCCAGCTCGGCCAGGGCCGCGGTCACGGCGCACAGGTCCGTGTGGATCAACCGCAGCGCCCGCGCGGCCACGAGCATGGCCCCGGTGTCGAAGATGTCCTGGCTGGTGGAGCCTCGGTGCACATATTCCGCGGCGGACTCGGACTGATCGCTCACCACCGCCGAGAACGCCTTGACCAGGCCCACCACGGGATTGGCCGTCTCGCGCGCGGCCAACGCCAGTGCCCGCACGTCCAGGTTCTCCGCGCGGGCCGCGTTCGTGATGAGGGCCGCTGCCTCGGCGGGCACCATGCCGCACCGCGCTTGGGCCCGTACCAGTGCGGCCTCCGCGTCCAGCATGGCCTGCAGCCAGGCCCCGTCACCGACGGCGGCCTCCACCGGCGTACCCACCCGCACCGGGGACAGCAGGCCCGCGTCCAGGTACGCGGGCAGCGTGCTGCGCCCCACGCCCTCCAGCTCGCTCATGCCGAAGCCTCTTCTCTCATGCCGTCTCTCATGCCGTCTGCCGTGCTGTCGCGCTCCGCGCCCGCGGATATGGGCCGAGGAGCATCGGTGAGCGCCGGCTGGGGCAGCTCCAGCACTGCCGCCGCGATGGCATCCGAGTCCTCCAGCGTCACGGAGCCGACCCCCGGGCGTATTCCGGCCGCAGTCACCCAGTGCACCGACTCGGTGGGTACCCCATAGGCGAAGCGCCGGGGGTGGGGCACCCCACGGGTGTCCAGCACGCGGTAGGGACGGGTGGTGACCGCCAGGCCGCCGGTCTCGTAGTCGTCTCCGTTGGCTGCCGGGATCCGGTACGGCCGGCACTGCCCGCCGGCCAGCATGTGGCGCAGCAGAGGGTCGGCGGTGCGCCGCAAGTCGATCTGCGGCAGCCGGCCCTCGATCAGAGCAGTGGCCCGGACCCGGGAGTCGGGGATGGCACTCGAGGTCCCGATGAAGCAGGGACCGTCCGCATCGTGCTCCTCCGCGCTCACGTGCATTCCCGGGCCGATCGCCATCAGTACGCCCGCGTCGATCAGCGCGGCCATCTCCTCGACACGGGAGACGGGCGGGCCGATCGACAGGTAGGCGTTCAGGGGGGTGTACCACCGGTCCAGCTCGTCACGGTACGAGGCGCCGTCCAGTCCACCGTGGTCGACGGCGAGCCGCACCTCGTTGCGTAGATCCCGCAGCACGTCCAGCGCCGCCTTGAACGGCCCGCTGACATTGCCTTCGCGGGCCCGTGCCACGTCCTGGTCGAGGTAGGAGCGCAGCCACACGCGGAAGGACGTCACGTCGCGCAGGTCTTTCGCGCTGTAGGGGCGCGAGATCCACTCCCAGGCCCAGCGTTCGTGCGACGCGATGCCGGCCTGTCGCAGCAGGGACTCCTCGGCCGCGCCGGCCTCGGTGTGCAGGTAACGATCGGCGAACTCGGCGGCGCGGGAGCGGCCGTGGCGGTGGGCGATCAGCGTCTCGTAGTAGACGCACTGCACCTCCCTGGCGATCAGCGGCCACAGGTCGGCGCCGAAGCGGACGGGAGAACGAGAAGCGCCGCGGTCTTTGAGACCGGCGATGTACTCGGCCGTCAGCAGCCTGGGCAGGTAACGCCCGTGGGCACCCTTCTCGTTCTCTCCTCGCGCCTGGTAGGGCACCCCGCGCCGCGAACCCGCGTACAACCGGGGCTCGCGGCCTGACGGACGGTAGACCAGGCGGCCGTCGACGCGCTCGAAGACCCCGCCGCGGGCCTGGGTGAGCAGCGCCATGTAGTCGAAGAAGTTCAGGCCGAGTCCTCGCACGAGCACGTTCTGGCCCGGCGCGATGCGGGACAGGTCCACATCCGCCGGGTTGGCCGGGGCGATGTAGGTCAGGTCGTTGCGGGAGGCGAAGTCGTGCAGCTCCCGCTCGGCCGCGTCGGCTGTCGTCGGGACATGGCCCTGCGCGAGCACCACGGCCGACAGGCCGGTCAACTCGGTACCGTCCTCCAGTACCACCGTCTGCGGCCCGGAGGTGCCGAGGCCGGGGTCGCCGTTGTCCACCCGCACCGCCCGGGTCCGGTGCACCCGCACCGTCACATGCTCGGGGGCGCTCTCGGTGACGTGCTGGAACGCCCAGGTCAGGTACTGACCGTAGAGGGCACGGGTGGGATATGTGTCCGGTCCCAAGGCTCTGGCCTCGGCAAGTACCCGCTCGCTCAGCCCACCCGGCCCGGCAGCGGCGGCGCGGGCGTCGGCAGGGGCGTTCCGCGAGGCGAGAGCCCTGGCCCACTGGAACAGACTCGGGCCCTCCTCCAGCGGTCCCTCGATCGTGACACTGGAGTCCGTGAACACCGTCACCTGCGAGGCGACGGTGTTCATCAACAGGTGCCGGGACTGCGAAGGGCGCCACACGCGGCCCGATCCGGGCGGCCCGGGATCGACGACATGAATGGTCACCTGGCCGTAGCGGGGGGACTTGCGCTCCTGTGCACAGAGCCGTTCCAGTACGGACAGCCCACGGGGGCCGGCGCCGACAAGGCACACTTCGATACGTCCGCTGCTCACAAGGACACTCCGCTCAGCAGACGGGGACGGCTGGCCCGCGGCGCGGCCGCCTCCCCGAGGATCATGATGGTTTCCGGGCCGAGCCAAGCTGCGGCCCTCCTCGCCAGCGGCCGGGGACCTGGGCCGTCACCGGTGTCCGGTGCGCGGGCCTGACAACCATCGCGCCTCCTCCCTCCGCAAGGGTCGGCCGTGACGCTCGACAGCAGCTCGGCTCTCACTAGGGCCCGGATGGGCCGGTGGTGAGCCGTGGTCATCAGCGTCGAAGACGGCCCGTGAGCATCGTTGGAGCTCGACTTGAGGCGGCATCCGACGGGTGTGCGAAAGGCGTCCGCGGCAGCGGAGTGCGGTCGTGGGCGATGGGCGGACGTGCGGGTGTCAGCGCTCCGTCAGCGTCGTGTCAGCCCGCGTTGGAAGTGTCCTCGACGACCTCTTTGGCCCATGGACGGGCCGTCCCCGACC
The DNA here is from genome assembly GCF_042672405.1 of Streptomyces sp. NPDC127197. Taxonomy (NCBI): domain Bacteria; kingdom Bacillati; phylum Actinomycetota; class Actinomycetes; order Kitasatosporales; family Streptomycetaceae; genus Streptomyces; species Streptomyces sp. NPDC127197. The sequence goes on from NZ_JBHXVG010000028.1 coordinate 27,462, forward strand.
ACGCCCGCCAACGACGAGGAGTCGCGGTGAGAAGGAATCAGGTCGTGCCCGTGCCGGTGCGCAGGCGAGCAGGATTCGACGCCGGCCCGGACGTCAGTTCCCCCTTCACCACCGGTCTTGATGCCGGTTCCGGTATCAAGACCGACACCAGCTCCGAGAGCCTGCTCGCCTTGCGCGACACCATGCTGCGCGAGGGGCCGGTGGAGCTGGTGCGGCTGTCCGAGGTGAAGGTCTGCGAAACCCCCAGGACCGGAGGGGTCGACGCGAAGTGGGCGCTCACCCTCGCCGAGCTGGAGACGGAGCTGCCGCCGATCGTGGTGCACCGGGACACCATGACCGTGATCGACGGGCTGCACCGGCTGCGCGCGGCGCAGCTGCGGGGCCGGGAGCACATCGCGGCCCGCTTCTTCGAGGGCTCCGCCCAGGACGCCGCGCTGCTGGCGGTGGCGATGAACATCGTCCAGGGACGTCCGCTGTCGCAGACCGACCGCACCGCCGCCGTGGAGCGGATCGTCACGATGCATCCCTACTGGTCGGATCGTGCCATCGCGGTCATCGCGGGGCTTTCGGCGAAGAAGGTCTCCGAGGTCAGGCGGCGCCTGGTCGACCCGGCGCGCGGTGAGCGACGTATCGGCCTGGACGGTCGGCTGCGGCCGCTGAACACGGTGCGGGGCCGGGAGCTGGCAGGGGAGCTGCTCCGGGCCGATCCCACCGCGTCACTGCGCGCGGTGGCCCGCAAGGCGGGCATATCTCCGGTAACCGTCGCCGACGTGCGCAAGCGGATGTTGCGCGGCGACGATCCCGTCACGCCACGCCAGCGGGGCCGGGCTGCTCAGCGTGGCACCCGGGGCGAACGGCCCGCACCCCAGCAGAACCCCGAGGCCAAGTCGCCGGGTGAGCTCTTCAGCATCTTCGAGTCGCTGCGCCGAGACCCCTCGTTGCGACTGACGGAGGCCGGCCGCACCGTTCTGCGCATGCTGGAGGCCTGCTCGCTCATGGCCCGGGAGCGGCGGCAGATCATTTCCAGTCTGCCGCCCCACTGCACCGGTCAGATGGCCGCTCTCATCAGCGGCTACTCCGAGTTGTGGCGGGTGTTCGCCGACGAACTGCGAGCCTGCGAGGAGCAGCAGGAGAACGCCGGGGCTACCGAGATCGGCGGTTTCGGGCCGGGCGCGTAGTACGCGGGGACGTCGCCGAGGGCGGCTCATGACGGGGGCATGGAGGGTGCTTCGCTACCGGTCAGCCGTTTGATCCGGTTGACGAGGACCTGCTGCTCCTGAAAGAGCCGCTCGACACGGCGGCGCAGCAGAGCGATCTCGTTACGCAGGAGATACATGCCCAACTCCTCATCAGGCTGCCTGCCGACCGCCGATCCGCGTGGCTCCAGGACTTCGCCCGGGCCCGTCGGCAGGGCGTCCGCGCGCCCCGGCTCGGCATCCCGGGCCAGGAGGGGGTCGCGGTGGTGCAGGATCGCCTCCCGGCACCGGCGCAGCGAAGGCCCCGGCTCCACCCCCAGGTCGCGGATCAGCCGACGGTGCACCTGTTCGTACGTGCCCAGTGCCTCGGCCCGCCGCCCACACCTGTACAAGGAGATCATCAGCAGTTCGTAGAATCGCTCCCGCAGCGGATGGCTCGCCGTCAGCCCCTCCAACTCGCCGGTGATGCGCTCGTACTGGTCGGCGCGCAAGCACGCTTCGTACAGCGTCTCCAGCGCCACCATGCGAGCCTCCTCCAGTATCGACGCCTCCGTCGAGCAGATGGGGCCGCGCTCACTGCCCTCGAACGCCCGGCCACGCCACAGGGCCAGCGCCGAACGCAGCAGCTGCACCGACCGGCCCGGATCGCCTTCGAGCAGCTCCTGTCCTTCGCCGACCAGCCGGTGGAAGCGCTGGGCGTCGGTGGTCGAGCCGTCAGCCCGTAGTACGTATCCCGTCGGCCGGGTCATCAGCCAGCCGTGGCGGGAGTCGGCGCCGCTCGTGTCCTGCAGCAGCCGGCGTAGCCGGGTCACGTGGGCTTGCAGGGCGTTGGCCGCATGGGAGGGAGGACGGTCGCCCCACAGTTCGTCGACCAACCGGCCCGCGGGCACTTCCTTGCCGGCGCTCACCACCAGTGCGCCGAGCAGCGCGCGCTGTTTGACGCCCGAGGGCACGATCCACCGATCGGCTCGGTCATCGTAGATCTGCACAGAACCAAGGATCCGAAACTCCATCTCGTCCTTCCTCCGGGACCTTCGACGAGTTCGCGGCGGAGATCCTTGAACCGGCGTCCCCGCGGGAACCGTTGGTTCCTCTCAGATGGTGGACAGTAGTTGGTCGGCGGCGGGGCGCAGAGTCCTCCCCAGCGGCACGCAGGGCTCCTTGGGTGAGTCCTCGAGGCCGGTTCAAGCGCAGGCGGAGCGAGCGGTCGGCGCGCAGTGCCGACCGGGAGGGCGCGGCGGCGCGCAACAGGAGTGGGGAACGGCGCGCCGTGCCCGTGGCCGTTTTCGGCCGGTAACTCGGGTCCACCGGTGAGGTCACGGCCCTTTCTCGCACAGCATCGCGTCCGTGACCTCGAACAGGTGTCACCGCTCCGGGTCAGGCAGGCGTGGAGATCCGAACTGCCATCGCCGGTAGGGAGTCACACCGGGTCCGGCAGGTCCATGAGCGCGAGTTTGGCCGGGTCGGTCACGGCGGTGATCTCGGTGATGCGGCCGTCGGCGACGGTGAAGGCGAGGAGGGAGAGCGGGGTGCCGTCTTCACTCCAGGAGATGACGCCAGGCTGGCCGTTGACGGTCGCCGCATGTCCTCGTGCCGCGCTGCCGGCCACGCGCGCGCGGGTGGCGACTTCGGTGGCTCCGAGCGTGACGAACCGGCCGTTCGGGGAGTGGACGGTGAACTTCACCTCGGGGTGGAGAACCTGCAGCAGCTGCTCGAACTGACCGTCGCGGGCCGCGGCCAGGAAGGCCTGGACGACCTCGCGTTGTTGTCGTCCGGCGCCTGCCGGCTGCTGGGCGGCTTGTACTTTCCTGCGGGCACGGCTGGCGAGCATTTTGGTCGCGTCGGCGGACTTGCCGAGAATGGTGCCGATCTCCGCGAAGGGCACGGCGAACACGTCGTGCAGCACGAACGCCAGTCGTTCGTCCGGACGCAGCGAGTCGAGGACCGTGAGGAGCGCGAGGCCGACGGAGTCCCCGAGTGCCACGAGCTCTTCCGGAGCGGGAGCGTCGTCGAGCGTCACCGTGAATTCGGGCAGCTGGTCGTCGAAGGAGACTTCCGGGTGGGTCCGGCCTGATCGCAGGTAGTCGAGGCTGATGCGACCGACCACGGTGGTCAGCCAGCCGCCGAGGTTGTCGATGGTGTCGGCGTCCTGACGGGAGAGGCGCAGCCACGCCTCTTGGACCACGTCTTCCGCGTCGGCGTGTGATCCGAGCACGCGGTAGGCGACGGCTCGGAGCCGGTCACGCTGGGACTCGAAAGCTTCGACGATCGGATCCGTGGGATCGGTACCGGGCATGTTGTTACCTTCCTGGAAGCTGCTCCGTCATAGGGGTGACGGGCACACGCCCCGCAACGTAACCCGATGAAGGAGAGCACTCCCATGGAAAACCGACTCAAGAACAAGAACACGAACAACGCCGATGTGTGGACCGCTGTCCAGCATCTCCAGAAGGCGATCGCCGCCGGGGGCGTCGACCCGAAGCTGCTCGCGTTGGTCCACCTGCGCGTCAGCCAGATCAACAGCTGCTCGGCGTGCATCTACGCCAGTGTCGCCGGGGGGAAGAAGGCCGGTGACACCGACGAGCGGCTGCACAACGTAGCAGCGTGGCGTGAGGCGCCGTTCTACACCGATGCGGAGCGCTCGGCTCTGGCGCTGGCCGAGGCCGCCACCCGGCTGCAGGATGGTGCGGAGGGAGTCACCGACGAGATCTGGGAAGAGGTCAACGCCCATTTCACCGAGGAGCAGATCGGCGCGATCAACCTGGAGATCGCGCTGACCAACTTCTTCAACCGGATCAACCGCACCATCAAGGAGCCGGCCGGCCAGACCTGGGGCTGAGCCCAGCGTGGCTCTTACCCACTGACCGCGCAGTGATGACAGGGCTCGCCGGGAGATCCTGGCCATCTCCCGGCGAGCCCCTTGGCGGATTGTCATTCTCCTTCGTTCGGCTGCCGGTCACAGGCAGGATCGGCACGCCCCGTCTGACAGATCATCAGCCGGGGCTGCCGAGACCCGATGGGGGGTCACGGCGAACAGCCGCCCGAGCGGCCACCCCTCCTCCAACCCTGGCCCCCGTCTCCGCTCCAGCCGCCTGGGGTGACGTGGCAGGACCCGCCACCGCGGTCCGCGCCGTGACCAAGACGCCCCGGCCGGGACTGCGGCGGCCACGGATCGGCCGACCGAGTGGAAGCTGGTGGAGCGGCACGCGATCGGCCCCGCCGGGTTCTTCCTCCTGTGCCTGCTCTCGGTGGACGACGGGCTGCGCCCCGGCGAGATCGCCAAGCACCTCATGACTCGGCCGCCACGGTCGCCTCGGTCGCCGACGCTCTGGAGCGCACCGGCCCGATCGAGCGCCGCCGCGACGCGAAGGACCGGCGGGCCGTGCGCCTGCGCATCACCGAGGCGGGCTGGGAGGTCGTCCGTGACACCGGCAGCGCCATGACCGACGGCCTGACCGCGCGCTACGCGGTGCCCGACGAGATCGACGAACCGGCCCTGCGGCGCTACCCGACCACCCTCCTCGACCGCTTCGAGATGTTCTCCGAAGGAGACCGGTGTTGACCCTATCCGCACAAACAGAGACAGAACCCGAGGACGCCGTGACGGAGACGGCCATCCGGACGGTGGGCCTGGAGAAGACCTACCCGGTCTCCGGCCCGCGGCCCGCGGTGCCCGCCGTCCGCGGCATCGACCTGAACGTGGCGCGCGGGGAGTTCTTCGGCCTGCTCGGCCCCAACGGCGCGGGCAAGTCCACCACCATCGGCATGCTCACCACCCTGATCGAGCCGACCGGCGGAAGCGCTGAGGTGTACGGGCTCGACGTGGTGCGAGACCCCATCGAGGTCAAGCGGCGGATCGGGGTCGTGTCGCAGAACAACACCCTGGACAGCGAGCTCACCGCCGCCGAGAACCTGGAGTTCCGCGGCCGCTACTTCGGGCTCACCGCCAAGGAGGCGCGCCGCCGCGCGGACGAGCTGATCGAACTGTTCGGCTTGGCCGAGCAGCGCAAGGGCAACCCGTTCGAGATGTCGGGCGGGCAGGCCAAGCGGGTGATGATCTGCCGCGCGCTGATGCACGGCCCTGAGGTGCTGTTCCTGGACGAGCCGACCGCCGGGCTCGACCCGCAGACCCGCACCAACCTGTGGGAGGTGCTGGGCGAGCTGCAGGCGGGCGGCCAGACGATCCTGCTCACCACGCACTACATGGAGGAGGCCGAGGCCCTGTGCGACCGCATCGCGGTCGTCGACCACGGCAAGATCCTCGCGCGCGGCACGGTGGACGAGCTGAAGAGCACCGCCGGGGCCGAGACCGTCATCACCGTCAGCTACGACGCGCCCGCCCCCGCCGAGCTCCAGGCCCTCGCCGACCGGGACGGCATCAGCAAGATCGAGGTGAACGACGGACAGGTCCGAGTGTTCGCCACTGCCCCCGACGGGCTGCTTGGCGACCTGGTGACGATCGGCTCGACCGCCGGGATCGGCGTCACCGACGTTTACCAGCTGCGGCCCAGCCTGGAGACCGTCTTCCTCACTCTGACCGGAAGGGACTACCGCGAATGAGCGCGCCGCCCCTCACTCCCCCACCCGCCACGCGGGCGACCCTTCCGCGCACGCTGTCGGCGATGATGGCGCGCGAGGTGCGGGTACTGCGCAAGACCATGGTCCCGACGTTCGTCCGGGTGCTGGTGCAGCCGGTGATGTTCGTGTTCGTGTTCGCCTACGTGATGCCCGAAATCGGCGGTGGCATCATGGCGGGCGGCGGGACCGAGGCCACCTTCTCCACCATCCTGCTGCCCGGCCTGGTCGGCTCCTCGGTGATCATGCAGGCGATGCAGGCGGTGACCTACCCGCTGATGATGGAACTGAACTGGCAGAAGTCCATCACCGACCGGGCGCTGGCACCGATCCCGATCCCGCTGCTGGGGGTGCAGAAGATCCTGGCGGCGGCACTGCAGGGGCTGATCGGCGGACTGCTGGTGTTCCCGGCGGTGCTGTTCATCCACGCACCCGGGCAGGCCCCGCAGGTGCACGTGGACAACTGGCCGGTGCTGGTCCTGGTGCTGCTGGCCGGCGCGGTGCTGGCCGCCGCCGGCGGGCTGCTGCTGGGCACGCTGATGAACCCGCAGAAGGTCCAGGTGATGTTCGCGCTGGTGCTGCTGCCCATGACCATGCTGGGCTGCGTCTACTACCCCTGGTCGGCGCTGGAGGACATCCGCTGGCTGCAGATCCTCAGCCTCGCCAACCCGCTGGTGTACGTGAGCGAGGGTCTGCGCAGCGCGCTGACCCCCGATGTCCCGCACATGCCCGCGTGGGCGTTCCTGCTGGCGGTCCTCGGCGGCACGATCCTGCTCACCTGGGCGGCCACCCGCACCTTCACCAAGCGCGTCCTCACCTGACCCGATCGGGCAGCCCTGCAGGTGGACACCGGTGTACCGACCGGTGTCCACCTGCGCGTGCGGCAGGCTCCGCTCGAGAAAGACTTGACGATCGCTCGAGCGGCTCACGCGTCCTTCGGTCGCTGCTTCGGTCGCTGCTTCGGTCACTGCAGTGGGCGCGGGGAGAACAGCGACCGAAGCAGCAGCGACCCACAGTGTGTGGGGCGTTTGTGGGCGCCAGGAAGAAGTACCAGGTCAAGCCGGTTTTCTGGGCGAAACAGCGACTGAAGCGACCCAAGGGTCGGGTGTATGGCGGCATGCGAGGGCACCCACCTGTGCACATATAGAGAGATTTTCAGTCGCTTCAGTCGCTACCTCGGGGCTTTTCACGCCTGTGACCTGGGCATACATGCGGGCGGTCGGACAGCTACCCAAGTTCCGCAGGTCGCTGGCCAGTTGGCGCGGTCCGGGGCGGGCTGCCGGACTGTCTCGAATCTTCGTTCTCCCATGAAGCTCTGACGTCCCATCCGCTTCGCTATGCTGACTCAGTCGCTCAGTCGCTTCGGTCGCTGACGGGGGGTGCGAATGGCTTCTGAGCTGCGTTTTTCGTCTAGCTACTCAATGCCCGGGGCTCGTGTTACCGGGTCGTTGGCGACCGCTCGACGGTGCGCCACGCAAATGGGCATCGGTGGCACCTCCTCACCGAGCTGGGCAACGAATTCCGCACTTCCGGCGTGCCGGCCCCACGGCGTGGCCGGCACCAGCCCCGTGAACGACACGACCACGCTGCGCGCGTGTACCCCCTCTGGAGGCCTTCACGTGTGGGACCGCACGCACAGCGGAAACCGGCCGGCCATGTCGCCGCGCGAACCTGGGCGCGACCGGGCCTCATACCCCACAGGCAGACCGTTCGCCGCGGGTCGGCTGAGACCTCCGTCGCCGGGAGCGGGAGGCCGTATATGACCTCGGACGAGCGTCGGCTGGCCGAGTTCGATGTCGAGGCCGCCGCCGCTCAGATCCTCGCCGGCCCCGCCCAACGCGCCTCGCTCCCACGCCAGTTGGGCAAGGGTGAGGTGGCCCTGCAGGACCGAGACAGGCGGCAGGCGACTGCCGGAGAACTGCTGCCGGACTCTCTCACCGACCGGGGCAACGCGAAGCTGTTCGTCAAACGCTATGCCCAGGACTACCGGCACGTCCCCGGGCTCGGCTGGTGCCGGTGGGACAGCGTACGTTGGCAGATCGACGAGAACGACACCGTGCTGTGGGCTGCCGGCGACCTCGCCGAAGCCATCGCCACCACCGATCCACGCGGTTTTTACAGCACGAGCGCCCTCCAGCAGCACCGCCGCCGCGCTCTGAGCACCAGCGGAATCAACGCGATGCTCGCCCAGGCCAGGACGGCTCCGGGGATGGCGCTCAACGCGGCACTCCTCGATGCGGACCCGTACGCCTTGTGCACGCCCGGCGGGATCGTCGACCTGTGCACCGGACTGATGCGAACTGCCGACCCGAACAAGGACTTCCACTCCCGCTCCACCACCGTTGCGCCCGAGCTGATGAGTACGCCCCTCTGGGACCGGTTCCTCAGCGACACCTTCGGCGACGGGCCCGAAGGAGCGGAGATGATCAGCTTCCTTCATCTGCTGCTCGGCTACTCCATCACCGGCGACGTCGGCGCCCAGGTCATGCCGTTCCTGTTCGGCTCCGGCAAGAACGGCAAGTCGGTCCTGCTCGACGTGGTGATGCGACTCGTGGGCGACTACGCGGACGCCGCTCCGCCCGGCTTTCTCATGGCCCGCCCTTACGAGGGCCACCCCACCGACCTGGCCGAACTGCACGGTCGTCGCATCATCGTGTGCAGCGAGGTCAAGCCGGGGGATCGATTCGACGAGGCCCGGGTCAAGTATCTGACCGGCGGCGACCGCATCAAGGCCCGAAGGATGAGGCAGGACTTCTTCAGCTTCCAGCCCACCCACAAGCTCTGGCTGCTGGGCAACCACCGGCCCGAGGTTGGTACCGGAGGTTTCGCGTTCTGGCGAAGGATGCGACTGATGCCGTTCGAGCGCGTGGTGTCCGATCACCGCAAAATCGACAACCTGGCTGACATTCTGGTCAGAGAGGAAGGGCCAGGCATCCTCAACTGGCTGGTGATGGGGGCGCGGCGCTATCTCAACGGGGAGAAGCACCTGCTGGGCCCGGAACGGGTCCGCATCGCCACCACGGCCTACGCGGAGACAGAGGACCACATCGGACGTTTCCTCGGTGAGTCCTGCCGCCTCGAACCGGGCTTGAGGGCAGAACAGGCGGGACTCTACGCGGCGTACCGGCAGTGGTGTAAGAATGACGGGGCCCCGGCTGTCTCGTCCCGGTCTTTCGCAGCGAGAGTCCGGGAGGTGGTGGGACTGATGTCTCCGAAGGAGATGATCCTGTCCAACCAACGCAAATACTACCCGGGCATCGGGTTGGCCGCCGACGAGGAGACAGCATGAGCTCCCTCATCGCCGAGGACGAGATCGATCACGAGGTCGACCTGGTCTGGCTCGAGGACATCAGCGGGCTCGACTACGTACGGCAGAGCCTGGATCGGCTGCCGACCCGCCGGGGCAGACCGGTCTACCACCGTGACGGGCGGATGGTCGGCTATGCCGTGCTCGGACCGGGGGCCAAGCCGTCGCGTTCCTCGGGCACCTTCCGGCGTCGCGTCTTCTGGTTGCTGCCGCATGACAGAGACGCAGCCCCGGACGGGCTCTACACCACCGGGGCGCCGGCGGAGGCCGTGGACCCGCGCACGCTCTCCCCCGGGAGCAAGGGCCGCAAGACCAAGCGCTCTGAAGGATACAGCGCCCTTTGGTGAGGATGGAATCCGGCATTACGCTTCCTCACCCGGCATAAGCTCCCGGCCGGGCACCCCTTCCTTCAAACGGAAGCGGAATTTCTGGTTTCTTGTAGCTCCCTTCGGGGTGCTCGGCCGACCGCTGCGCCCCCGCACATACTTGACCAACAAACTCTCGCGGCACCTCTTGCGAACGGACTCGCGGCACCTCTTGCGAACGGAAAGGAAAATTCCAGGTGGCGCGCCGGAAAGCGGCCGGCATTACCACCTGGGGCACTCAGACGAGAGAACGCGCGGCACTCTCGCGAACAGCCAGAGAGCCGACGACCTGTGCGGTGAAAACGGTGTGGCCACTCTGCCGGCCGGTCACCGAGACACATGTGGCGCCGTCGTTCCCGTTGGCGGGCGCGGAAGACGCCTCGATCCAGCAGGGACTGTCGAACTCGGCGTACCTCTGGAACTCCGCGCGCAGAACGGAGGGCGTCAGCAGATGCGGCCAGGAGATGCTGTGAGCGGCCTGACGAGCCGCTTCCAACAGGACCATGCCGGGGATGTGGTCGGCGCCGTGGTCGAACAGGGTGGGGTGCCGGGGGTCCGGGTCGACCCGCCAGCGATCGGGCCGGTCCGTGGGCGACAGGACCACGTCGAAGGGGAGGGCCCTGCCGAAGCGCGCCGGATCACCCTGATCGCCGGTGTGAGTCTTGGCGGGGCACTGGGCGCTGTGTGCCGCACCGCGAAGCCGTCGGTACGTCGACGGAGCGATGCAGGTGAACGTGCCACCTCCGAAGGCGCAGAGGAACCCGTCCCGCTCGACGGTGATGTGCAGGGTGAACTCCGAGAGGCGCTTGCCCCTCCACTTCATCCCGACGCAGGTCGCCGTGAGAGCCAGATCGCTCGGGGTCGTGCCGATGACCAGGTGCTCCGCGTGCGTGGTCACCTTGAGATCCTGCATCAGGAACTGATAGCCGAGAGGAACTCCGAATTCCGCATGAGCCAGGCAGAGCCCTGCCTGGCGAATCGTTTCTACAGCTTGCATCGGATCGTGGCGAGTACCATCCGCACTGGTGAAGAACGTATGGGCCCGCGGCCACTGGCCAGTGAGTGCGTAGACGGACTCGTCGAGCTGCCGGTAACCGGTCAGGAAGACCTCGGCGAGACTCGAACGGTGTACGTACTCACGAGGGACCGTGGTGGTGAGCAGCGGCGGTGAGGCGATATCCGGCAAGGTCGCTATCTTGGGGGTCAACTTTGTCTCCGCTCGCGATAGATCCGGAAGACGTGCGGCTCCATAAGATACGAACCTACCGGTTTCTTTTTCAAGGGTGATGGTGTTTGATGAACCCGTCCCCGTGAGTCGTTTCGCTGCCTGGAGAACTTGGGCGCGAGCGCGCGGTGGCGATCTTGAAAAAGAGCGTTGGCATATGCACGGCGTCGGTGTACCTCCGACGAGATCCGTCCGGCCTTGCCTCTCGGGGGAGAGATCAGATGTCCACAGCACGGTGTCCGTATGCGATCGATCCATTCGGCACAGACATCCGGGGTGAAGCCGATCTGCTGCGGCAGCGTGGCCCTGTCACGCCGGTGACGCTCCCGGGCGAGGTGTCCGCCTGGGCGGTCACCGACCCGGCGGCGATCAGGCAGTTGCTCACGGATCCGCGGATATCCAAGGACGCCTACCGCCACTGGCCCGCGTGGATCAACGGTGAGATAGCGCAGACCTGGCCCCTGGCCATCTGGGTCTCGGTGCAGAACATGTTCACCGCCTACGGCCCTGATCACAGAAGACTGCGCAAACTGGTGGCCTCGGCGTTCACGACCCGCCGGATCGCCCTGCTACGCCCGAGGATCGAGGAGATCGCGAGCCGACTGCTCGACGGGCTTGCCGAGCAAGAGCCCGGTGTGCCGTTGGACCTGCGCGGCGCGTTCACCGCGCAACTGCCCCGCCAGGTACTGGTCGAGTTGTTCGGCGTGCCCGATGTGTTCCGTGCGCCACTGCAGCACATCATCAACAGCTTCTTCGACACGGGCACGTCGCTGGAGGCAGCCCAGGAGAACCACCGCGCCCTGTACCGGACGATGGCGGAGCTCATCGACTACAAGCGGAACACCCCGGGTCAGGATCTGACCGCCGCCCTCATCGAAGCCGCCGACGAGGAGAGCGGTACGCAGCTGAGCGACAAGGAGTTGATCGACACGCTGATCATGCTGCTGTCCGCAGGGGACGAAGCCACGGTCAACCTGCTCACCAACACGGTGGCCCTGCTCGTCTCTCACCCCGACCAACTCGAGCTGATCCGTGCCGGCAAGGCGGACTGGAACGATGCGACCGAGGAGTCGCTGCGGATAAAAGCACCGGGTGCGAACGGGATCCTGCGGTACGCGATCGAGGACGTCACCATCGGGGGGGTCGTCATCCCGCAGGGCGACCCGCTGATGATCTCGTTCGTGTCGGCCGGCCATGACACTGCCGTGCACGCCGATACCCGCAGGTTCGACGTCACCCGCGAGACACGGCGTGAGCATCTGTCCTTCGGGCACGGCACGCACTACTGCATCGGCGCCCCGCTGGCGCGGCTGCAGGCGGAGATCGCCTTGGAGCTCCTGTTCGCGCGGTTCCCCGGCATCTCCCTTGCGGTGACGCCCGAGGAGCTGCGCCCGGTGGAGTCGTTCATCTCCAACGGGTATCGCGAACTGCCGGTGTTCCTCGGGCGGTCCGTTTCCTAGTCCATCAACTGCCGGTACCACGGCAGGAGTTCGGGCAGCAGACGAGCAGGCTCGGGCCCCGGGGCGCAGGGCAGCAGACGCCAGATCCGGTCGCTGCGAAACCAGTGGTCCGTCACCAGCATGTCGAGGTGGTGACGGAGCAACGGAGAACCGGCGGCCCGCTGCCTTGCCTCGTCGGGGGTGAGAGGAGGGACCTCCTGTGTGTGCAGGAGGTCCTGGGCGAGGGAGACGACGGCCGAACCAGTCAGGGGAACCGGATGGTTGACATGGTGGACACCGGCAAGGTCCCGCTCGGACAGGGCCGCTTCGACCACCGCCTGCGCCAGCGCGCCGACCTCGACAGCAGAGTGTGCCGATGTACATGCCACCGGTGCTCCGAGGTGGCGGATCAGTGTGACAAGCCCGGGTATCACCCACCGGTCTCCCCTGCCATAGACAAGGTGGGGGCGCAGGACTGTGCCGCCGGCAGCCAGGACGTGCCGTTCGGCCGCGGCCCGGCTACGGCTGGTTGCGGAGGCCGGACGCACGAGCAGGTCGTCCGTATCGGCCTCGCGGAAGGGGCCCCGGCCATAGACCGCCGCGGTGCTCACGTAGACGATCCGGCCGACGCCGTGCCGTTGGGCGTCCGCCACCAGGGCACTGGTTCCCGCGTCGTTGACCTCGTGCAGGGCTCGTTCGTCTCCCTCAATGAGGGAAGCGCAGTGCACCACGGCATCGATGCCTTTGCACAGACGGGACAGGGAGTCCGGCCGGGACAGGTCCGCGTGGACGATCTCGACTGATTCGGTAGCGTCCACCGGCGGCATGTGGTGGTGGCGAACCAGCCGAATGCGGGTCCCCGGCTTTCTGAGGGCGGCAGCCAGGACATGACGGCCGATGAAGCCGTTCGCCCCGGTGACGAGTATGCGGCGCGACATGAGAGGACTCCTGGCAACCGGGCAGCGTATGGGGGGAGCTGAACCTGGGAAGGGCGCGGCGACCGCCTCACCCTTGTGAAAATACAGACTAACTGGTTTGGTTCTAGCGGTCGCAAGGACGCCATGCGACACTCAAGCACGAGCTCTGGAGGTTCGGTGGTGCGACAGGAACGTGCAAGGCGCACCAGGCAAGCGATCCTGCGGGCAGCTGCGGAGGTCTTCGACGATCGCGGTTACAAAGCCGCCACGATCGGTGAGGTACTGATCCGGGCCAGGGTGACCAAGGGCGCACTGTACTTCCACTTCCCGTCAAAGCAGGCGCTGGCCCAGGGCGTACTCAGCGAACAGTTCGTCGAGACACCGCTACCACCCAGAGCCAGTAAGCTACAGGAACTCGTGGACACGGGGCTCGCCCTGGCCTACCGCATGCGGCACGACCCCCTGGTCAGTGCCGCGGCCGAGCTCTCGCTCGGCCGGGAGATGGTGGATCTTTTCGGCACCGACAACCTCGTCAGGTGGCTGGAGTCCACCGAACAGCTGTTGCGTGAGGCTGCCGCGCAGGGCGAGTTGCTGCCCCAGGTCGACCCGGCCGAGGCCGCCTGGCTTCTCTCCGCTGCCTGGACCGGCGTGCAGATCTACTCTCACACGCTGTCGGGCCGTGAGGATCTCGAGAACCGTATCTCGTCTCTCTTCATACACCTGTTGCCAAGCGTTGCGGTGCCCGCGGTCCTGTCCAGGCTCGAATACGGGCCCGAGCGGGCCGCGGAACTCGCTCACGAGGGTATGCGCCTTGCCCGTGAGAAGCAGGAGGCGGAGGAATCCGCGCAGGCCCCTGCCTGACACTGCCCTCGGCGGCACTCAAGACACCACCATCGGCGTTTTCGCAAGGTCGAACGCACACCCAGATCCGGGTGAGCCCGGTCCGAGGGCAGCCGTCCCAGCACCTCGATGGCACCATGCTCGCCGGCGAGTCCCATGTCGCCCGATGTCCACAACGCGATCACCAAGTCGAGATCCAGCGCGTCACGGCCTCGACCTCCATCGGCCGGGCAATGACGCAGCAGCGACGGGTTACGGCTCACCGTCGTCGGCCAGGATGTCGTGCCGTCCCGCATGAACGTGGAAGGTGACCACGGCATCGGCCGCGACTGACGCATCCCCCTGCCGTGCATCGGTGAGGTCAGCCCGGCCAAGGCGGGCCGTTCACCTACCTCGCCCGCGGCGGCAGATCAGCAGCACCGCCACGAACGAGTGATGCCGGCCCCACCGGCTCTGCGGGTCTGTGCGCTGCCGAACAGCACGCGGTCGTGCCGGTACTCGGTCTGTTGCCGGTTCTCGTCGGTGCGTCCCACCGCGTGCCCGGGCTTCGGCATTCCACTGCTGGACGTCGAGGCCGGTCGTGGTCAACACCGCTTCTCGGCGTAATCCTTGGCGTGGTGCAGCGTCGCCGTGCTGTTTGTGCTCAGCGCGGTGCGGACGTAGTCGCGAGCTTGCGCGACATCGGCGTCCGGGCCGAGGATCTTGGTGATGTTGTCAGTGTTGAGTACGACGGTGTGCTGCGATGACGCGGCTACGCCGTCGTCGTTGTCCTTGAACTTCCAGATGCCGGTGTGCAGCGTCAGCAGGGCGGGCAGGGTGACCTGCTTGTAGGCGATCGCGCGGTGCGGGAACGTCACCCGGTACGAGGCGGTCGTGTGCGTCGAGCCGTCCTTGGCCCGCGTGTCCATCTCCAGGTACTGCAGACCGGGCGTGTCCTCGGTCAGGCGCACCCGCGCGACGTGCGGCAGCCGCTCCTGCCACCGGTGCGCGTCGTTGATGAAGTCGTAGACGTCCTTGGCCGACCCGTTGATCTGCACGGTGTCGGTGAACGAGAAGGTCAGGTCCGTCGCGGCGTGCGCGAACTCCACGTTGGACTTGAGCGTGGCCAGTTCCGACCGGGAGTTGCGATCCACCTCTTCGAGGACCCGGGCCAGGCCGGCCGGGTCGTCGTCGACGGCGCGGTAGTCGTGCAGCAGGCGCACCCTGGACTCGGTCGCGGAGCGCGGCTCGATGATCCAGGTGCCGCCCAGCGACGCAAGCAGCGGGCCGGGCTCCTCCTCGCGGAACTCGATGCGCAGCCCGTACGGGTCGAATACCCGGTGCGTGGTCCGGGTCCTCGCCTCGCCGTTCACGGTCTCCCAGATCCGGATGCGCTCCTCGCGCCCCTTCGTTTCGACCCGGTCGACGTGGATGGTCGACGGAAAGATCCTCGGCCAGTTCGCCACCTTGGAGATCAGCTGGTACACGGCGGTCGCCGGGGCCGCGATCACGACCTCATGCTCGACCGCTTTGCTGGTGGATGTGCCGGGAGAAGCAGTCATGATCATGCTCCTGGAGTCGAGGAGGGTCGAAGGACGATGCAGAAGTCGCCGAGGCCGATTCCGCCGGCTGCTCCGGTCAGGACAGGGACTCAGACATTCCGGGCCATGACGAGGTCGACCGCGATCTCGATGACCGCCGCGCCGGGCGGGTTGAGCCATTCCTTCCCGTAGCGCTCGGCGTACCGCCGTGCCCCCTCCACCAGCCGTTCGGGATCGTCGTGGACCGTGCCGGTGCCTTCGAGGGTGACCCAGGAGGAGATCTCGTCCCGCTGGCACAAGGCGACCCGGCTGCCCGGCGCCGCGATCAGATTGCGGGCCTTCTTCGACTGACCACCCGTCAGGACGCGAGCCAGCCGCGCCTCGCTGTCCCAGGTGAAGCTCACGGGCACCGCATGGGGTGTGCCGTTGGGCCGCATGGTGACGAGAATGGCCTGGCCCGGCTCGGTGAGGAACTCCTCGATCTCGGCGGAAAGCGGCCAGGACTGCGTGTCCCGGTGTCCCTCGGGCATTTGACCGACTATGGGTTTGCGTCGAGTACTGGTCGTCATTGGTTGCGTTCTCCTTCACGGTCTTGTCGTCCGCAGTATCGCCTGGCCCAAAAGAGGCGTGGAATCGCATACTGCCGGCTGCCGATGGAACGAGCCAACGCTACATCAGTGTGACAGGTGTTCAACTGCGGAAAACCATGCTCGAACGGGAGGGCGGCGGTGAGGTGCTCGGTTCGAGTAAATCTCCAGGGAGCGTTGAGGTCTTTTATTCAGGATGTTATGTCGGGTCCCTTCCCGTGATGGGGACTGAAAATCCCAGAGATCGCACCGGAGGTCATCACATGCCCGCACTTCCGCCCCCGCCAGTCGTCCGAGCCGTGGAGAAGAGCCGGGCGGACCTGCAGCGTGCCTCCCGAGACCTGGCGCCGGCTCCGTTCGCCTTGCTGGAGGTGGTGATGGGGTCCATGGTCACCCAGGCGGTCTACGTCGCCGCCAAGCTCGGGATCGCGGAGACGCTGGCCGACGGCCCGCTGCAGCCGGCGCAGATCGCGAAGCAGGTGGACGCGGACGAGGATGCCGTGGCACGGCTGCTGCGGCTGCTGGCCAGCCAGCAGATCTTCGAGCAGCAGCCGGACGGCACGTACTCCCTCACCCCGATGGCGGACGCGCTCCGCACGGACCATCCGATGTCCATGCGTGACATCGCTCTTCTGATGGGGCACCCGATCCACTGGGAGGACTGGGGTCATCTCCTGGAAGCCGTCGTCACCGGCGAGCCGAGCCTGCCGAAACTGCGCGGTATGGGGGCCTTTGAATACCTGGCACAGAACGCTGAATACGGCGAGGTGTTCATGAAGGGCATGGGCGCCATGTCCGAAACCGAGACCGGGCCGATCATCGCGGCCTACGACTTCTCCGGTTTCAACACGGTGGTGGACTTCTGCGGCGGGCGCGGCGGTCTGATCGCCGGAATTCTGCAGCAGTCGCCGAACATATCCGGAATTCTGTCCGATCCTCGGGTCGACGAGAATGGGGCAGCTGAATTCCTGGCCGAGCAGGGCGTGGCCGGGCGCTGCACAGTCGTCTCCGGAGATCTGTTCGCCCCGGTGGTCCCCGGCGGGGACGCCTATGTCCTCAAGCACATCGTGCACGACTGGCCCGAAGAGCAGGCACTGCAGATCCTGCGCAACGTGCGGGCTGCCATGGAGCCGGGCGGCAAGCTGCTGCTGATCGAGATGGTGCCGCCCGAGGCCGGCAACGACCCGCACTCCGGCAAGCTGGTCGACATGTGGCTCATGCTGCTGGTCGGCGGCAAGGAGCGCACCGCCTCGCAGTACGCCGACCTGGTCGCCCGGGCCGGCTTCAAGCTGGAGCGCGTGGTGGAGACCGCCGCCGCGGTGTCCGTTGTGGAGGCCATCGCTGTCTGACCCGGCACACCGGCATGCGTGACGCGGCCCCGGAGCTCTTGCTGCTCCGGGGCCGCGGCGTGTGGTGACGTCAGACGGCCGGCCGCGCGGTCGCCGGCGCCCGGTCAGCCGGGCCGAACCACCGCTCGAGCGCGGCCCGCAGCCGCTTCGGGTCGCCGTCGGCCGGGCTGCCCGCCCAGGCCACGTACCCGTCGGGGCGTACCAGCACGGCTGTGGCGCCGGCCAGCACGTCGCCGTCGTCCGCCGAAGGCGCCGTCAGCGTCGCCACGGACACCCTGCCCTGCCATTCGGATGCCTCCCGGCGGACGTCCGCGTCATCGGCCAGGTCCAGCAGCACTCCGCGGCCGGAGCGGAGCAGCTGAGCGATGCGGAGGGTGCCGTCGGCGCCGGTGAACCGCCTCGGCGGCAGCCGGCGGCCGGTCAGCGGGTGCGTGTCGTCCTCGCCGAAGTCGTAGCGGAGGTCGACGTGGCTGACCATGCCGGCCAGGTGGCGCTTGACGTCGTCGTACTGAATCAGTTCGCCGAAGAGCTCGCGCAGCGGATCGGACTCGGCGCCGCCGAGATAGACGATGCCCTGGGCGCGCGTGTTCATCAGCAGGCGGCGACCGGCCGCGTGCCGCTCCTCGTGGTAACTGTCCAGGAGCTCCGGGCTGTTCTCGCCGCGAATCACCGCGGCGAGCTTCCAGCCGAGGTTGACGGCGTCCTGCACGCCGGTGCTCAAGCCCTGTCCGCCGGCGGGCAGATGGATGTGGGCGGCGTCGCCGGCCAGGAAGACCCGGCCGCGCCGGTACTGCTCGGCTTGGCGGGTGGCGTCGGTGAAGGAGCTCACCCAGTCCGCCTTGCCGCCCGTGATGTCCTCCCCGGTGATGTGGTGCCAGGCGCGGGCCACTTCGTCGTAGGTGACGGTGCGTTCACGTTCGTGGGCGGGTGTGCCGTCGGGGCAGACGATGATGCGGTCCACGCCCTCGCTCAGGGGGGCGGACATCACCATGCCGTGGGGGGTGCGCTCGCCCAGCGGACGGTGGCGCAGCTCTACGCCCGTGACGTCGGCCAGGTACATGCCGCGCGTGGCATCGCGCCCCGGGAAGCCGAACCCTGCCGCGGCCCGTACCCGGCTGGCGCCTCCGTCGCAGCCCACCAGCCAGTGGGCGTGCAGGCGTCGCTCCGCACCCTGGGGGTCGCGTGCCGTGAGATGCACACCGTCACCGTCGAGGTAGCCGTCGTCGAGGGAGACGAACTCCCACCCACGCCGGATGTCGGCGCCCAGCTCGCCCGCCCAGTCCTCCAGAACCTGCTCCGTGATGCTCTGCGGGATGCCGCGGGCACCGAAGTGGGCGTCAGGCAGAACGGTGAAGTCGAACACGGTCCCGCCGAAGTGCCCCATGGGGCTGATCTCGACGGTCTCCCCCTGTCCGAAGCGGGACAGCAGCCCGCGCGCATCGAACACCTCCATGGCGCGGGCCGTGAAGCCAAGGCCACGGGACTGGCCGGTGGGTTCGGTCAGTTTCTCCAGTACGACGACGCGCGCTCCGCCCAGGCACAGTTCACCGGCGAGCATCAGCCCGGTCGGTCCTGCACCGATGACGATGACGTCGGCATCGACCGCTGTCGCTGCCATGATGAGAAATCCCTCCTGGTGATGGGCGAACGTTGTGGTGGAGCGCCCCGGCGCGGAGCTAGCCCGCGGCCGTGCCGACGGGCGGCCCGAACCAGCGGGTCAACGCCTCGGTCAGCCCCGGTCCTGCCTCGCCCGTCCACGCCACATAGCCGTCGGGGCGAACCAGGACCGCACCGGCCCGGGCCTCCAGCGCACTGCCGCGGCCGGCCCGGCCGCTCATGACCGTGACACGGTCCTGCCAGCCTGCGTGCTGCGGAACACCGCCGTGTCCACCGCTCAGGTCCAGCAGCAGCCCGCCGCCGCGGCGCAGCAGGGCCGCGGTGGTGACGGAATCTCCGCCGACCTGCAGCGTCGAGTGCGGCAGCCGGGCCCCCAGCAGAGGATCCGCCCCGCCACCCATGTCGTAGCGGATGTCCAGTCCGCTGATCATGCCCGCCAGATGAACCCGTACCTCCTCGAGGCCGATCAGCTCGGCCAGCACCGACCGCAGCGGCTCCACTTCCGGGCCGCCGAGCAGCATGAGCGCCTGGGCACGGATGTTGGACAGCACCCTGGTCCCCACCGCGTGCCGCTCATCGTGGTAGGTGTCCAGGAGTTCCCGGCCGCTCTCGCCGCGAACCACCGCGGCGAGCTTCCAGCCGAGGTTGAAGGCGTCCTGCAAGCCGAGGTTGAGGGCCTGTCCGCCGATGGGCATCTGCCGGTGCGCGGCGTCTCCGGCGAACAGCACCCGGCCGTGCCGATAACGGGTCAGCTGCCGGGAAGCGTCTCCGAAGGCGTTCACCCACAGCGGGGTCCCGGTCGAGAGATCCTCGCCGGTGACCTGCTTCCAGGCGGCGGTGATCTCCTCGAAGGAGGTCTCGCCGTCGCGTTCACGCACCCGGGCGCCGAAGGCATGCACCATCACGCGGGTCACGCCGTCCGCGCGGCGCGCCGCTATGGCCAGTCCGGCGTCCAGCCGCTCGAAGCGTCGGTTGCGCACGTCGATGCCGGCCACGTCGGCCCGCAGCAGCTCACGGACCGCGTCCTGGCCGGGAAAGTCGGCGCCGACCAGGCGCCGGACCGTACTGTCCTCGCCGTCGCAGGCCACCACATAGGAAGCCGGGATCACGACGTCGCCGTCGCGGCCGGCCGCCCGGACCCTGACGTGGTCGGTGTCCTCGACGACCTCGACGACCTCGGCGCCCCGGCGGATGTCGACGCCGAGGGCGACCGCCCACTGCTGCAGCACCGCCTCGGTGGTCGTCTGCGGCACCTTCCACTGTCCCGGGTGAGAACTGGGCAGGGTCAGGTCCATCGGTATGCCGCCGAAGTGGCCGCGCGGTTCGCTCGGCAGCGATCCGAACCGCGGCAGCAGGCCGCGGCTGTCGAGGATCTCCATGGTGCGGGCGTGCAGTGTCGAGGCGCGGGAGGCGGTGGTGGGGACGTCAAGCCGCTCCAACACCCTCACCCGGACACCCGCACGGGCCAGTTCCCCTGCGAGCAACAGCCCGACAGGGCCGGCCCCGACGACCACGACATCGGTGGGCGGAGTAGCTTCGGTCACGATCAGACCTTCTGCTCGGCATAGGACTTGGCGTGTCCGAGCGTCGCCCTGCTGTTGGTCGACAGCGCCTCGCGCACATAGGCACGGGCGTCCTCGACGGTGGCCTGCTCACCCAACACGCGGGCGATGTTGGCGGTGTTGATGGTCACTGTGTGCTGTGAGGAGGCGGCGGTGCCCTGTGCGTTCTCCTCGAAGGTCCACTCCCCCGTGTGCAGCGTCATCAGCGCCGGCAGTGTGACCTGCTTGTAGACGATCTTGTGGTCGGGGAAGACCACCCGGTAGGAGGCGGTGGTGTGGACCGAGCCGTCCTTGGCCCGGGTGTCCATCTCCAGGTGCTGCAGGCCGGGGGTGTCCTCGGTCAGCCGCGCGACGGCGACATGCGGGAGCCGCTCGGACCAGAACTGGGCGTCGTTGATGAAGTCGAAGACGTCCTTGGCGCTGCCGTCGATCTGCACGGTGTCGGTGAAGGAGAACGTCAGCTCGCCGGTGTCGGCGGCGTGCGCCGCCTCGACGTTGACCTTCAGCGCGGCCAGTTCCGCCGTGCTGTTCTTGTCGACCGCCCGCTCGATCCACAGCAGGTCGTGCGGATCGTCGTCGATGGCCGTGTAGTCGTGCAGCAGCCGTACCCGGGACCGGTCCGCGGCCAGCGGCTCGATGATCCAGGCGCCTCCCATGGTCGCCACCGGCGGCGCGGACACCTCCTGGCGGAAGGTGATCCGCAGGGCCTGGGGATCCAGGGTGCGGCGCGAGGTCCAGGTCTTGGCCGTGCCGTTCGCGGTGGCCCAGATACGGATGCGCTCCTGCCCGGCACCGGTCGGCTCACGGTCGACGAAGATGGTGGGGGGGAAGATCCGCGGCCAGTGGACCACGTCCGCGAGCATCTGATAGACCGCGGCAGCCGGTGCGTCGATGGTGATCTCGTGCTCCACCTCACGCGTCGTCATGACCTGTGGCTCCTTCGCCTGTCGTGATAAGGGGTCGGCGCCCGGCCGTCACACGGTCCGGCCTCGGCCGGTGGGCGGCTCGGACAGGGGTGTCAGAAATTGCCCAGGCCGCCGCAGACGTTCAGGGCCTGGGACGTGATCGAGGCGGCGACGTCGGAGGCCAGGTAACCGACCAGACCGGCCACTTCCTCGGGGCTGGAGTACCGTCCGAGCGGAATCTTCGCCTGGAACTTCTGCAGGATCTCGTCCTCGGATGCCTGCCAGGCCGCCGCGTAGCCCTGCCGCACCCGCTGCGCCATCGGCGTCTCGACATAACCGGGGCATACGGCGTTGACGGTGATGCCGGTCGGGGCCAGCTCGTTGCCCAGTGCCTTGGTGAAGCCGACCACGCCGTGCTTGGAGGCGGAGTACGGGGCGCCCAGCACCACGCCCTGCTTGCCCGCGGTGGAGGCGATGTTGATGATCCGGCCGCGGTCCTTGGCCCGCATCCCACCGGTGGTCAGCACCGCTCGCGTGACCCGGAAGACGCTGTTGAGGTTCGTCTCGACGACGTCGAGCCACAGGTCGTCGTCCAGGTCGGCGGTGACCCCGCCGCCGGACCGCCCGGCGTTGTTGACCAGAACGTCGATGGCGCCGAAGCGCTGCACGGCGGCGGCGACGAACGCCTCGACCGAGGCGGTGTCCCGCACGTCGACGGCCGAGCCGTCCACTTCGAACCCGGCGTCGGTGAGCTCCTTGACCGTCAGCTCCACGTTCTCGGCGGTGCGTGCGCCTATGTAGACGCGGTGGTCGGCGGCCAGCAGGCGCGCCGTGGCCAGGCCGATACCGGAGGTGGCGCCGGTGACGATGGCCACCTTGGACACGGAGGTCTGCGTCATGTCAGGTCCTTTCACGACACGCTGCTGGGGGTGAGCTGGTGGTTGACGACGTCGATGAAGGCCCGCGGAGTGTGGGCGTCGCTGAGGGCCGCCTCGTCCAGGACGATGCCGTACCGGCGCTCGACGAGGCTGCCGGCCTCCAGCAGCGCGAGCGACTCGTAGCCCAGCGCCTCGAACTCCGTGTCGAGGATGTCGCCGTCCAGGTCGACGTCCTCGGCCTCGCCCGCGGCCTGCCGCAGGATGCTCTTGAGGTCGTCCAGGGAAAACGTGTTGTCGGCCATGGGATCGGCCCTTTCGTTCGTAGTCGGGTGAGTGCGCGGCACCTCAGTCGGCGGCGCGCACGATCATCGCGGAGTTGAAGCCGCCGCTGCCGCGGGCCAGGATCAGGGCAGCGCGCACCGGCACCCGCCGGGGCTGTCCGATGACCAGATCCAGGGCGTAGTCCCGGCACGGATCGATGTTCATCGTCGGAGGGATGACGCCGTCGCGGATCGCCAGGAACGCTGCCGCCAGATCCAGCGGCGCCGCCCCGGAGTACAGCCGTCCGGTCATCGTCTTGGGCACCGTCACCGGGACGCGGCGGTCGCCGAACACGGCACCGATCGCCTCGGCCTCGATCCGGTCGGCGACGGGATCGGCGGCGCCGTCGGCGAAGATCACGTCGATCTGTCCGGGCTCCATGCCGGCGTCGGCCAGCGCCAGGTCGATCGCCGCCCGCAGCATCGGCGGGCGGCCGCTGCCGGGACGGGGATCCATGGTGGCGCCATAGCCGGCGATCTCGCCATAGATGCGGGCCCCGCGCTCGCGTGCCGCGCGGGCGTCCTCGGCGATGAGGATCGCACCGCCCTCACCGGGTACGTAGCCGCGCGCGTCGCGGTCGAAGGGCAGGTAGGCACGCGTCGGCTCGTCGCTGGTGGAGAGCTTCCCGGTGGACAGCTGTGCCACCCATCCCCAGGGGCAGATCGAGGCGTCCACGGCTCCGGTGACGACGAGGGGGGTGCCCTTGCGGATCTGCCGGCGCGCCTGCGCCACCGCGTCCAGGCCGCCCGCGCCCTCACTGACCACGACCCCCGAGGGGCCCTTCATGCCGTTGCGGATGGAGATCTGCCCGCTGTTGACGGCGTAGAACCAGGCGAAGGACTGGTAGGCCGAGACGTACTGGCTGCCACGGCTCCACAGGTTGCGCAGCTCGCCCTGGCCGAACTCGAAACCGCCCGCGGACGAGGCAGTGATCACGCCCATGTCGAAGTCCGGTAGGTCCTTCGGCGTCACGTTCGCGTCGGCCAGCGCCCAGTCCGCGGCGACCAGCGACAGCCGCGTCACGCGGTCCGTCTGCGGCAGCAGCCGGCTGGAGAGGTGCTGCTCCGCGTGGAAGCCGGGCACCTCCCCGGCCAGTCGCGCCGGATAGGCCGACGGGTCGAAATTGGTGATGCGCGCGATGCCGACCTTTCCGCCGCACGTCGCCGACCACCAGTCGCTCACGCCGAGCCCGTTCGCCGCGGCCACGCTGATGCCGGTGACCACCACCTGTACGGTCACCGCATGCTCCTCTCGGGGGCGGCCAGCACCATCGCGCTCTGGAATCCGCCGAAGCCACTGCCCACCGTCAGCACCGCGTCGGTGCGCTGTTCCCGCGCGGTCAGCGGCACGTAGTCCAGGTCGCACTCCGGGTCCCGGTTGTGCAGGTTGGCCGTCGGCGGCACCACATCGTGCTCGATGGCCAGTGCGGATGCGGCGATCTCGATCGAGCCGATCGCCCCCAGTGAATGCCCCACCATGGACTTGATGGAGCTCATGGGGGTCCGGTAGGCGTGCTCGCCCAGACTCCGTTTCACCGCTGCGGTCTCGTGGCGGTCGTTCTGCTTCGTGCCCGAACCGTGCGCGTTGACGTAGTCGATCTCGTCGGCATTCAGCCGCGCCTCGTCCAGGGCCACCCGGATGGCCTCCGCCATCTCCAGACCGTCCGGGCGCAGCCCAGTCATGTGGTAGGCGTTGGAGCGGGTGGCATAACCGGCGATCTCCGCGTAGATGTGCGCGCCGCGGGCGCGAGCCGCCTGCAGCTCCTCCAGCACGAAGAAGGCGGCGCCCTCGCCGAGTACGAAGCCGTTGCGCGTCGCGTCGAACGGCCGCGAGGCGCGTTCGGGGTCGTCGTGCCGGGGGGTGGTGGCCTTGATCGCGTCGAAGCACGCCATCGTGATGGGTGAGATCGGGGCGTCGGACGATCCGGCCACCGCCACGTCCGCCGATCCCTCCCGGATCAGCTCGACCGCGTAACCGACCGAATCGATACCGGAGGTGCAGCCGGTGGACACCACCGTGCACGGCCCCTCGGCGCCCACGGCCCAGGCCACCTCCGTGGCGAACGAGCTGGGCACCATGTAGTTGTAGAGGTGCGGAACGGCATAGTTGTGGTCCACGATGTCCAGTCGGCCGCCGTCGCTGACCACCCGGTACTCCTGGTCCAGGCCCATCGTGGCGCCCACCGCGCTGCCCACGGTCACCGCGAGCCGGTGCGGCTCGATGTCACCCGCCACCAGGCCGCTGTCCTCGAACGCGTTGCGTGCGGCGACCACTGCGAACTGCGCGGCCCGGTCCATCCGCCGAATCTCGTGCGGGGTCAGACCATGCTCGTAGGGGTCGAAGTCGGCCTCGGCGGCCACCCGCGACCGAAACGGTGAGGGATCGAAGAAGGTGATGCCGCGCGTGGCGGTGCGGCCGCTGCTCAGCAGGCCCCAGAAGTCCTTCCTGCCGACTCCACCGGGCGCGATCACCTCGATCCCGGTGAGGACAACACGTCGCCCTGTCAACGGGACGCCTCCCAGTGGTAGAAGCGCGTGGCCATCGCGTCGGCCGGCGACCTCCAGGTCTTGGGGTCGTACGCCTCGATGAACGGCTTGAGGTCGTCGCTGATCCGGATGAACCGCGGGTCCGTCTTGGCGGTCTCGATCCGCTCCGCGCCATCGGTCTCGTCGAAGTCCTGCAGGTGGAAGTACAGGCCCCGGTAGGAGAACAACTGGCGGCGGCGTGTCCCCATGCGGTCGGGCATGTCGGTGGCGTCAAAGGCGGAGAACAGCTCGGCCACTTCATTGCTGGTGGCCGGTGCCATCCGGGCGACGATCAGCGTGCTGTGCATAGGGGGTTGCCTCCTCAACGGCAAGCAGGTGTGGCGCGGGCAATGGGCGTGCGCGCGGCGGCCGGTGCCAGACCGCAGCCTCGACCGTGCGACCTGCCGGTAGCGCCGCGCACGGGCCCTGCCGGAATATGGCCGGAGTCGCGCTTGGGACGGTGCGGGTGGGGCGGCGCGCACCACCCGCACGGGCCTACGGGCGCGGCGCGCACCGCCCGTACGGGTCCGTTCCGGGCGGTGTGGCCGTGCGGGGTCCCTTACGCGTCGGCGGAGCGGGTGAGCACCACCCGGTAGGTGTTGGAGTCCACCGACGTGGCGAGCTCCTTCACGCGGGCCTCGGCCTTCTGCCGGCTGAGCGGCTGCTCGGCCTGGGGCCGGTTGCGATAGGCGTCGTAGGCCTCCTTGCTCTCCCACTGGGAGTACAGCACCACGAACGCCCCCTCGATGCCGCGAGCACGCAGCCCCTTGAAGACCGACAGCGACCGGAAGCCGGGGACGTCCGCGAACTCCGCCTGCTCCGGGCGCAGGACGTCGAGGAGCTCTGCCTGGTTCTCCTCGGCCACTCCGAGCACGGTGATGGCGGTGTAGTCGTCGCGCTTGGGGTCGACCTCCACGACGCCCCCCAGCGACGGGTGGGTCACCGTGTAGGCGATCTCGTTCTGCAGCAGGCGGATCGAGGTGGTGATCTCGCCGAAGACCGGCAGCGTGCGGTGCTTGAACTCGTCGCCGGCGTACCGGTTCTCCAGGTCCACGCTGCTGCGCCACTGGATGAGGTTGGCCGTCCCGGGGCTGTCCACGCCCGAGTGCACCGTGCTGGACATCCAGCCCTCGTACGCCGCCGCTTGGACGATCTTGGTCATCTCCTGGATGAGGGTGTCCTGCTTCTCAGGCGCGTCGGTGGTGAAGAGATTGAGGACCGTCAGGTGCTTGTCCTGGGTGGTGATGGCAGGCATCTATTGCGTCTCTTCCTGTGAGATACGAGTACGGCAGAGCCGGCTGCTTGCACGGCCGGTGAGGGGCTGCAGCAAGAGGGGACGGTCAGGGGGCGGCCGGACCGAACCAGCGGGACAGAGCGTCGGTCAGCGAGCCGGTGCCCTCGCCGGGACGTCCGGCCCAGGCGACGTAACCGTCGGGTCGCACCAGCAGTCCGGCAGCCGGAGTGTCGTGATCGAAGCGCTCCACGGCGATCGTGTCGACCCGGTCCGCCCAGTCGGAGGCGGCCTTGCCCAGATCCCCTGTGAGGTCGAGCAGAACTCCGCGGCCGGCGTGGAGCAGCGTGAAGGCGGTGGTCTTCCTGCCGTCCACCACGACGTCCCGATCCGGCAGGCGCCGGCCGAGCAGCGGGTGATCGCCCTTCCCCACCTCGTGGCGAATGTCCAGCCCGGTGACCATTCCCACAAGATGGCGCTGCACGGACTCGTGGGCGACCAGCTCGGCGAAGACCTCGCGCAGCGGGGCCATGTCGTCGCCGCCCAGGTACAGCAGGCGCTGGGCAAGGGTGTTGGTCAGGATGCGCGCTCCGACGGGGTGCCGCTCGCTGTGGTACGTGTCGAGCAGTCCCTGCGGCGCCAGGCCCTTCACCTCCAGGGCCAGTTTCCATCCGAGGTTGACCGCGTCCTGGACGCCCGCGCTCATCCCCTGCGCCCCGATGGGCAGGTGGGTGTGGGCGGCGTCGCCCGCCACCAGCACCCGGCCCTGCCGGTAGGTGGCAGCCTGCCGGCTGACGTCGGTGGTCGAGCTGACCCACAGCGGGCGCGCCCCTGACAGGTCGTCACCCGACAGGCGCTCGAAGGCCTCACGGACCTCCTCGAAGGTGATCGGCTGCCCGGCCGGGCGCAGCGGCGTGGCAGCGTCGAAGTAGATGATGCGACTGCGCTCGGGACCGATCGGGATGACCATCACCATCCCGCCGGGGACCCGCTCGCCGCTGAAGCGCGGCCGCAGCCGCACCCCCTCGACGTCGGCGAAGCGCAGCTCGATGACCGGTTCGGTACCCGGGTAGTCGATCCCGGCGAGGGTGCGCACGGTGCTGCGGGCGCCGTCACAGCCCACTACGTACCGGGCCGTGATCTCCCGCTCGCCCTGCGCGTCCACGGCCCGTACGCGTACTCCGTCGGCATCGGACTCCAGGCCGGTGACCTCGACACCGCGCCGCACCTGTGCGCCCAGTTCGGCCGCCCAGCCGCCGAGCACCGCTTCGGTACGTGACTGCGGCACGCCGCGCGCCCCGTAGGAACCGC
This sequence comes from Streptomyces sp. NPDC127197, assembly GCF_042672405.1. NCBI lineage: Bacteria > Bacillati > Actinomycetota > Actinomycetes > Kitasatosporales > Streptomycetaceae > Streptomyces > Streptomyces sp. NPDC127197. The sequence goes on from NZ_JBHXVG010000028.1 coordinate 55,132, forward strand.
CCTCGATCACCTGGTAGTCCAGCGGCACGCCGCCGAAGTGGCCGGCCGGAATCACCTGTACCTCGCCGAAACGCGTCGTCAGACCGCGCTGGGCGAATTCCTCTATCGTCCGCGCCGAAAATCCCAGAGCGCGCGAGAATTGCATCGGCTCTGCGTTCTTTTCGAGGACCGTGACCGAAACTCCACCGAGCCTCAATTCTCCCGCGAGCATGAGTCCAGTGGGGCCCGCACCCACAATCAAGATGTCTGTGTCAAAGGTGTTCATCTGCCCTCTTCTCGCCTGCGTCAGACAAGTATTACGGTGCTCTGCGCGAAACGTAAACAGCGTTCAACACAGCTCCCCCGCGTCTATGCCCCCCCTCACCGGCAGCCCGTGTATTCGATAGGAGATCCGGTCCGAAACGACGCTGCGGATGGCATGCTTATCGCCATGACCTTCATCCACACAAGCGAAGAATCACGCAGGGAAAGCGGGGAATCGGAGATCGAGTCCCAGGTCCGTGTGGCGGCGCTACTGAACCGCTATCTCGTCTCGCTCGACGAGGAGGAGCTCGACGCCGCCTGGGCGGCCGGCCTGTTCACGCAGGACGCGGTCGTGGCCTTTCCGATCAGCAGGCACGAAGGCCTCGCGGGGATGGCCGACTACCATTCCACCGCCCTGTCGGCGTTCGCCGCCACCATGCACCTCGGCTCCCCCGCCGTGGTCGAGGTGAGCGGCGACAGTGCGACCCTGCGTGCCAACCTTGTCTCCACGCACGTTCACCGCACTGGAGGACGGGAGGGCGCGCCTCAGCTCTTCACCACGGGAACGTCGGTCCATGGCCGGGCCCGGTTCACGCCGCTCGGATGGCGGTTGTCCGAGCTGTCCTTCCGCCTCGTGTGGGCCGACGGCAGCCCACGGAGCGAGGCATAGCGCGCACCACACCGCCCCGGCCGCGCGGATCGGTCCGATCCGCGCGGCCGGGCGCAGGGCAGTACGGAGGTACCGGGCAGGCGTCGGTCCGCGATCAGATGTTCAGGCTCAGCACCCGGTCCACGGTGATCTCGACGAGCACCCGGTCGGGGCGGTTGGGCGGCGGCGACCAGTATCGACGCGTGTACCTGGCCACGCCCTCGGCCATCCGCTCCGGGTCCTGCACCACCTGCCCGGTGCCCTCCAGGGTGACCCAGGCGAAGCCGTCTACCTGGCACAGTGCCACGCGGCCACCCGGGGCCGCCAGCAGATTGCGCGCTTTGCGCGACGAACGCACCGTCAACACCCGCGCCAGGCCCGACTCCGCGTCCCAGGTGAAGCGCACCGGCGCCACATGGGGCGCCCCGGTCGGCCGTAACGTGGTGAACGCCGCCACGAACCGGGCGTCGTTCAAGAACGCCTCGACCGACGCGGACACCGTCACGGGTGCGGGGTGCGGCTGGGGAAGCGACATCGCCTGTGCGTCCTTCACTCTCGGTGGGAGGGCTCCAGCCCCATGACATGGGTGACCGCGCCGGGCGGTGTCGCCGGCGGGGGTGTTCGACTGCTGACGCGCCGCACTCGCGCACCGCGCGGCAGCCAGGCCCGAGGTCCCCGCACCGTGCCGTGTCCCTCTCCCTCAGCTACCACACACGCTCGCGTAGTCGGGAAGCGCGTCCGCACGGAACGTGATCGCCTGCATGCGTGTGACCGTACAGCTGAGGGTGGTTCCGGGGAATGGCCGTCCACCAGCGCTCCACCGGCTCTCGAACGGCCGTGAGCACGCCGGGGCTTGCCAACCCGTCAGGTTGGCAAGCCCCGGGTGTGCGGGCCGGGCGGTGCGGGGGATGGTCCCGCCCGTGCCCACGACGGTGGGTCCGGATCGGACGGATCAGACCCGCGCCTCTTTCGTCTTTCGTCCGGGTCCGTCACTACCCATGACGAAGCAGAGCCGAGGAAGGTAACAACACGGCGATGCCGAAGGAGCGCTGCGGGTGCGGAAGCCCTCCTGGCGCCGTCCCGCTCAGCACGCCGCGTCGACGAAAGCCTTGAACAGCCCCGCTGTCTCGGCCCCGCCTTCCTCGCCGTGCGGCTGGAAACCGACCAGGAAGCGCGCAGACGGGTCCTCGACCGCCTCGATGACGCCGTCCTCCTGTGCCCAGGCGGTGGCGCGGAGTCCGTCACCGACTCCGGCCACCCCCTGATGGTGGTGGCACTGGCCGGTGGTCGACGTGCCCAGGACGCCGCCCAGGACGGAGTCCGGTGCGACGCTGATGTCACGCCGTGTGTGGCGTCCCGGCACGGTTGGACCGTGAGCGGGGAGGTGCTGGTGGAGTGTTCCGCCCCTGGAGACGACGATCACCTGCAGCCCGCGGCAGATTCCCAGGACCGGGATGCCACGCCGCTCCGCGGCGGCAAGAGCGGCGAAATCCGTGGCGTCCCGCAACTCGTCGGGAGGGAAGGTGCGCGGGTCCCGCTCGGCTCCGTAGCGCGCGGGGTCGATGTCGGCACCACCGGTTATCAGCAGCGCATCCGCCGTGGCCATCACATCCTCGACGGCTTCCCGGATCGGCGGCAGCAGCACCGGTGCGCCGCCCGCCTCCGTCACCTTGGTGAGATACGCCCAGGGCTGTACGGCAGCCGGGATGGCGCCCCAGACACCCCAGGTTGCGGTGGCCGCGTCCGCGGTGACCGCAACGACTGGCCTGTTCACTGGCAGACCCCCTCCTTCTTACGGATCCCGCAATGTTTCTGCGTTCCGATGTGGTGTTCAAGCTTGATTTTCCGCAGTTGAACAACCGGTGTACGTGTGCGGCGTTGACTCGGTCCGCCGACAAGCAGCAGTATTGCGGCGGTATGTGAAAGCGGGTGTCATACCAGGGAATCCGGTACATGAAATTCGTCGCCTCACGGGAAGCGTGAAAAATTCCATGAAATTCCTCTTCGTTGCCGGTGGCAGCTCGGCAACCGTCTTCACTGTCTCTCCCCTGGCAACGGCACTGCGCAATGCGGGGCACGAGATTCTGGTGGCCGCCAACGAGCCGCTTCCCGACATCGCGGCCGGCATCGGTCTCCCCTCGATCTCCATCGTCCCCGAGCCGGTCTTCCATTTCATGCGGTTCGACCGCTCCGGCAATCCGGTGGAGCCACCCAAGGACTCGCGGGAGAACATGCTGCACACCGGCAGGGCCTTCGGCAGGATGGCCGCCGCCGGGCTGGACGCCTTGCGGGACATCGCGCGGGACTGGCGCCCCGATGCGATCGTCGGCGGCTCGATGACCTATGCCGCGGGGCTGCTCGCCGCGCACCTCGGAGTCCCGTATGTGCGCCAGGCCTGGGACGTCGTCCCGACCGACGGCGCGGACCCGGGCGCTGAAGAGGAGCTGAGGCCCGAGCTGAGCGCTCTGGGTCTGACCGGGCTGCCGGATCCCACCCTGTCCATCGACGTCTGCCCGCCGTCGCTCCAGCCGTGCCTGCCCTCGTCGGCCGGCCATGGGGGGCAGCTCATGCACTGGGTTCCGGGCAATGGCCAGCGCCGCATCGAGCGATGGATGTTCACCCGCCCCGAGAACCGCCGACGCGTGGTGATCACGACAGGTACCCGAGCCCTTGCCTTCCAGTCCGCGGACGCACTGCGGAGTCTGGTGGAGCAGCTGTCCCGGACGGGGGCCGAGGTGCTGATCGCCGCACCCGAACAGGTCAGCGAGAAGTTCGGCGGCGAGCTGAAGGACGTCCGTATCGGCTGGCTTCCGCTGGATGTGGTCGCTCCGACCTGCGATCTGCTGGTGCATCACGGAGGCGGCGTCACCGCCATGACCGCCATGAACGCCGGCGTGCCGCAACTGATCGCGCCCGAGGCCTCGTACATGGAGATCGTCGCGCGGGCCCTGTCCGACTTCGGAGCCGGGCTCGCCCTTCCGACCCAGGGACAGGGGCCGGATCAGGACCAGACCGAGGCGATCGTCTCCGGCTGCCGGGAAATCCTCTCCGACCCCCGGTACACGCAACGGGCGCGCATTCTGTCCGAGGAGATGGCCACGCTTCCGACCCCTTCCGAGGTGGCGCTCGTCGTGGAGAAGCTCGCCGCCGGATGAGCCGAGCGCCGGCCGTGCCCACCCTGCCGCATCAGGCGGCAGGGTGGGCAGGACGGGCCGTACGCACCGTCATCGCCGCCTACTGGCCGAGAAAGCCGAGCACCTCGCGGGCCACCAGGTCCGGGTCGTCCTCGGCGAGCCAGTGCATGGAGTTCTCGACGCGCACCATGCGCACATCGGTTGCGATGCCCGACAGCTGGTCCCGCACCTGATCGAACTGCGTGGGCGCCGCCAGGGCGAGCACCGGTACCGTCACCTTGTCGTACCCCTTCAGGTCCTCGATGTCCTGGTGGTACGCCTGGTAGTAGCCGTTGGTCGCCCGTATACCCGCCGGTGTGTCGTACGCCCGCGCGTAGACGGCGCGGTCGAAGGCCGTGACCGACTCCTGATCCTTGAGCGAGTTGGTGTACAGCCAGTCGATCAGGTACCAGCCGCGGCCGGAGAAGACCTGCTCGGGCAGACCGCGTACCTGGTTGAACGCCATCCACCACATGTTGAAGCCGGTATTCGGACGCCGCAGCATCGGCCTGCTGTAATAGGTCTCGTCGGGGTGGACCACATCGAGCAGAACGAGTCGCCGGGTCGCCTCGGGGTGATTCGCGGCGAAGCTGTAGCCGACCATCGCCCCCATGTCGTGGCCCACGATATGGGCACTGCTGTATCCCAGCGAGCGGATGAGCTCGTAGACATCGCGGGCCATGTTCTTCTTCGAGAACCCGTCCGAAGGCTTCAGATCGTCCGGAATTCCTATGCCGCGGTGGTCCACGGCGATGACCCGGTAATGCTCGGCGAGCTGCGGCATGAGCTTCCGGTAGGCCCACCACGTCTCCGGCCAGCCGTGCAGCAGGACGATTGGATCTCCACTGCCTCCCACGACGTAGTGCAGCCGCGTCCCGTTCACGTCCGCGTACTCGCTGCGGAAGTCTCCGCCCAACGACGCTGCCAGTTCCGCATCGTCCGGCACGTCAATGGGCCGAGATGATTGCGTGGTCATGCTCATTACCCCACCCTTTGTCGTATTTCCTTGAATATAGCCAATGACCGCGCCGTTCGACTGTGCGTGAAGTCGCACTTGAACACGCCGTCGCACTCGACGTGGACGTGACGATTCGCCATGCTGAGGCACCGAGAAAGCGACTTGGAATATTTTGGCATCACTTGCGGAGGGAATTACTGCCATGGGTAGGCTCACCGGCAAGACGGCTCTTGTCACCGGCGCCAGCCGAGGGATCGGGCGCGGCATCGCACGACGGCTGGCGCGGGACGGCGCGCTGGTGGCCGTGCACTACGCATCCGGCGAGGCCGAGGCCAAGGAGACGGCTGCTCTGATCCACGAAGAAGGCGGACGCGCGTTCACCGTGCGCGGCGACGTGGCCGAAGCCGAACAGATAGCGGGACTCTTCACGGCACTCGAGCGAGAGCTCACGCAGCAGACCGGCTCCACCGCCTTGGACATCCTGGTCAACAACGCGGCGTACGGCGGACGACCCACCATGCCCGAGGACGTCACCACAGAGCTGCTGGACCAGTACCTCACGGTGAACGCGCGAGCACCCTTCCTGATCGCACAGCGCGCGCTCGAGCTGATGCCCTCAGGCGGCCGGATCGTCAACATCTCTTCAGGGATCACCCGCAGCGCCCAGCCGGACATGATCGCCTATGCGATGTCCAAGAGCGTCGTGGACCAGCTGACACTGCACCTGGCCCGCCACGTCGCCGGCCGCGGCATCACGGTCAACAGCGTCGCACCAGGCCGTACCGACAACGGCAGCCCGGTCTTCGCCAACCCGGCCGTCGTGGCACGCATGGCCGAACTCTCGGCGTTCAAGCGCGTCGGCCAGGTCGAGGACATTGCTGACGTCGTGGCATTCGTCGCGTCCGAAGACGCCAGGTGGATCACCGGAAGCGTCATCGACGCCACCGGCGGCTCCCTGCTCGGCTGAGGGACGTGCCGGGGCCGCAACGGCGGACGCCGTTGCGGCCCCGGCACGTCCAGACAGCTCACGCCGATGCGCCGAACCAGCGTTCGAGGGCATCACGGAGCTTGCCGCCCTCGGACTCGATCCAGACCACGTGACCGTCCGGGCGCAGCAGCACCGCCTCCGGAGCGTTGACCACCTTGGTGCCGCCCGCAGGATTCCAGGAGCCGGTGAAGACGTCGACGCGGCTGGACCAGCCCTTGGCAAGGTCGGCGGCCTCCCCGCCCGTCCCCGCTGCGCCGGTGAGGATGAGGACACCGCGCGCAGGGTGCAGCAGTTCGGCCACCCGGGTGTGCGTGCCGTCCGGGCCCGTCAGCTCCAGTGCCGGATCGAGGCGCCGACCCAGCAGCGGGTGGTCACCGCTGCCCACGTCGTAGCGGACGTCCAGGCCGCTGACCTGGCCGGCGAGGTAGCGCGCGGCGTCAGGGATCTCGACGAGTTCACGCATCACCTCACGCAGCGGTTCCATCTCTTCACCGCTGAGATAGAGCAGCGACTGGGCGAGGGTGTTGCGGATCAACTCCTCGCCGACGGGGTGGCGTTCACCGTGATAGGTGTCCAGGAGACCGTCGGGGGCCCAGCCGTTGACCGTGGCGGCCAGTTTCCAGCCGAGGTTCACCGCGTCCTGCAGGCCGACGCTCAGGCCCTGCGCCCCCAGCGGCGCATGGTCGTGGGCGGCGTCGCCGACGACCAGGACACGTCCACGCCGGTACTCCGTGGCCTGGCCGGTCGCGTTGGTGAGGGCGGTCATCCAGCGGGCGGAGGCATGGTGGATGGACTCACCCGTCATACGCTGCCAGGCGTCGGCGACCTCGGTGAACGTGAGGTCGCCGACGCCGTGGTCGGGGCGGATCCCCGGCTCGTGGATGACGATTCGGTCCACGCCCGGTTCCAAGGTGACCGACAGAACCATGCCGCCACCGGGAACGCGCTCGCCGATGGGGCGCATCCGCAGGTCGGCGCCGACGACGTCGGCGAGATACATGCCGCGGGTGGCGGGCAGCCCGGGAAAGCCGATACCGGCAAGGCCGCGCACGGTGCTGCGGGAGCCGTCGCAGCCCACGAGGTACTGCGCCGAGTCCTGCCCCGGGCCGTCGGGGCCGTCGAAGTCGACCACGACATGGTCGTCGGTCTCGGTGAAGCCGGTCACCTCACAGCCACGGCGGATGACGACACCGAGCCCGGTGGACCACTCCTCCAGCAGATCCTCGGTGCGGGACTGAGGCAACCCCATGACACCGAAGTGGTTGCCGTCCAGCTTGCCGAAGTCGATGCGCACCCCGCCGAAATGGCCTTGCTTGCCCCACCTGAATTCGCCGAGGCGGGTGAGCAGGCCACGCTGGTCGAGTATTTCGGCGGTCCGTCCGGTGAATCCGAGACCCCGGGATTCACCGGTGGCGGCGGGCAGCTGCTCGTAGACGACGACGTCCACGCCGGCCAGCCGCAGTTCACCGGCGAGCATCAGCCCTACCGGCCCGGCGCCGACGATGATCACGCCCTGGGACATATGCACTCCTCACACAGTCGAGGCAACGCCTCGAGTCGGGGAAAACGTCAGATAACTGGGGGATGCCGTCCGCAGCCGGGCCGGGACGCCGGAACGCTCCGCCCTCACGCAGCCGCGATCGCCGAGCGGGGCCGGCCGAACCAGCGCTCCAACGCCTCCGGCAGGCTGTCGCTGCTCGGCGCGGCCCAGGCGACGTAGCCGTCCGGCCGCAGCAGGACCGCCTCCGGCAGGGACGTGTCGCCGACGGCAGCCGTGTCGTCCCAGGTCCCGACGGCCACATCGATCCGGTCCGCCCAACCGTCCGCCGGCCGCAGCGTCTCGTTGTCGACGGTGCCGGAGCCGGCGGCAATGAGCACGGGCCGGCCCGCGTGCAACAGTTCGGCGACGCGCACCGGCCCGTCTCCCGCACGCCGCAGCACCAAGTCGGGCGAGAGGCGCAGCCCGGCCAGGGGGTGGGTCGCGCCGCCCATGTCGTAACGGACGTCAAGGCCGCTGACCATGCCGGCCAGGTGCCGTGCCACCGCCGGGATGTGCACCAGTTCGCCCATCACCTCGCGCAGCGGCTCCATCTCCTCGCCGCTGAGGTACAGCCGCGTCTGGGCTCGGGTGTTGCGCATCAGCATCCGGCCCACCGGGTGGCGCTCGCTGTGGTACGTGTCCAGCAGCCCCTCGGGAGCCCAGCCGGCGATGTCGGCGGCGAGCTTCCAGCCGAGGTTCGCCGCGTCCTGCACCCCCACGCTCATGCCCTGGGCCCCGGCCGGCATGTGGATGTGTGCGGCGTCCCCGGCCAGGAACACCCGTCCGGCCCGATATGCGGAGGCCTGCCGGGTGGTGTCGGTGAACGAGCTGATCCAGCGGACCTCGGCCTGGTGGATGGACTCGCCCGTCATACGCTGCCAGGCGTCCGCGATCTCCGTGAAGCGCAGCTTGCTGCGGTCCTCGTGAGGGCGCAGGTTCTCGTCGTGGATGACGATCCGGTCCACGCCGTTCTGCAGGTCGAAGGCCATCACCATGCCGCCGTCGACGCGCTCGCCGATGGGCCTGGGCCGTACTCCGCTGCCCACCACATCAGCCATGTACATCCCCCTGGTGGCACCCCAGCCGGGGAAGTCGATGCCGGCCAGGCTCCGGACGAGGCTGCGGGCCCCGTCGCAGCCGACCAGGTATCGTGCCGTCTCCTCGCCGGGCCCGTCAGGGCCTTCGAACTGCACGGTGACCTCGTCCGCGGTCTGCCGATAGCCGGTGATCTCGTGGTTTCGATGCACCACGACACCCAGTTCCCGGAGCCAGGTCTCCAGGATCTCCTCGGTCTGGAACTGCGGGATTCCCCGGACACTGAAGTGGTTGTCGTCGAGCTTGCCGAAGTCGATGCGCACGCCGCCGAAATGCCCCTGGGCCCACTCCACTTCGCCGAACCGCTCCAGCAGGCGCCGTTGGTCGAAGATCTCGGCTGCCCGCCGGGTGAACCCCACCCCGCGGGACTCCCCGCTCGGCGCGGGCAGCTTCTCGTACACGGCCACATCGGCGCCGCCGAGCCGGAGTTCACCGGCGAGCATCAGCCCGACCGGCCCGGCGCCGACGACGATCGCGTCCTTGGTCACGTTTCCTGCTCCTCGTGCAGATAGATGTGCGTCATGTCGGTCGTCGATCGAAGCGAGCCGCGTGTGCCCGATCACCTGGCGCGAGGGAGGTGAGGCGGCGTTGCGCAGGCACGACAGCCACACACCGGTGTGTTCAACCGGGCACCGCGCCCGGTTGAACAGCCCTGTGGACCGGGGTGGCGCACCATGCTCAGACGATCTTCATCGTGGCCATCATGCCCATCGCGGAGTGGTCGAGCATGTGGCAGTGGTACGCGTACTCCCCCCTGTAGGCGTCGAAGTTCGCCTGGAGTTTCACGCTCTCGCCCGGCATCACCACCACGGTGTCCTTCAGGCCCGACTCGGCCGGGCCCGGGGCCGCCCCGTTCCGTTCGATCACCCGGAACTGGACCAGATGCATGTGGAAGTTGTGCGGGACCCTGGCGTTGGCGTTGACGACCGTCCAGATCTCGCTGGCGCCCCACCGGATGCGTGCGTCGACGCGCTGCGGATCGTAGACCTTGTCATCCATGTATGCCTGCGGGTGGGGCCTGCCGTCCTCGTCCATCCGCAGGACGACGGTGCGGTGATTCGTGGCAGCGGGCAGAGGGGGCAGAGTGCGCAGCACATCGGGGACGGAGCTGGGGTCGTCGGCGGAGTGCGTCACGTCGAAACGCATCACCTGAGCGGCTGAGCCGCTGCCTCCGGCGTTCTCCAGGACGACCTGGGTGCCGACCGGGTAGCGCGAGAAGTCGATGACGACGTCGGCACGCTCACCGGAGGAGAGAAAGACGGACTGCGTGACGTACGGAGCGGGCAGAAGTCCGCCGTCCGAACCGATCTGCACCATGTCGCCGCCGTCTGCGAGACGGAGCGTGAGGAAGCGCATGTTGGAGGTGTTGGCGAAGCGGAACCGGTACTTGCGGGCGGCGACCTCGAAGTACGGGGAGGGCACACCGTTGGCCAGCAGGGTGCTCCGACCGCGGTCTCCCATGGCGTAGAGGAGCTGGCCCGCATCGTCGAAGTGTGCGTCGCGCAGCTGGATCAGAACGTCGTACGCGCCCTTGGGCAGCGGCAGCGCGTCCTCGACGGCGTCGCTGATCAGATAGCTGCCCTGCAGGCCGCGATAGACGTTCTCCGACTCCAGATGGTGAGCGTGGTCGTGGTACCACAGCGAGGCATGCGGCTGCCTGTTGGGATAGACGTACACACGCTCGCCACCGGGGGCGATCGTGTCCATGGGGCCACCGTCGCTCCGGGACGGCACCGAGGCACCGTGCAGATGGCGGGATATCGGCACATTCAGATCATTGCGCTGGCGGATGACGACGGGGCGGTTCTTGCGCGCCTTGATCGTCGGGCCCGGGAACTGTCCGTCATAGGTGAACAGCTCGGTGGGCACACCCGGCAGGATCTCCTTCACGGAGCTGCGAGCGGTGACCACGTATCTGTCCACCCCGCCGGCGGTGGAGACCGGCCGTGCCGCAGGTATCAGCGGCATGGGCGCCTTGAACGGCTCGATGGGCGGGAGGGTGCTCTGCGCCGGGGCAGGTTCATCCGTGGCCCCTGAGGCCGTCGCGGTGAACAGAGGGATCAGCGAGGCCCCGGTCAAACCTGTGGCAGCGGTGGCAATCCCTGCGCCGAGCAGACGTCGTCTGGCGATCATGATGGGTCCTTAGGAGAGTTTCACGTGGGAATGCCTGCGCGCTTCACCTCTGGCACGGGAATGCCGAGCGCTCGCATCTGCTCGAGCGGATTCATGAACTCACGGTTTCGCACAATCTTTCCGTCGTTCAGCTCGAAAGAATGCAGAAAATGGTTCTCGTAGTAGCCCTCGGGGTAACCCGGGAATTTGATCGTCCCATGACCGTCACACTCCACCCAGAAGAAATTCGGGTCCTGGGTCTCGAAGATCTGGATGTTGTACCACTCCCAGTCCGGGAAGCACTTGAGCGACCACACACCGTGCTCACCCAAGCGGTCTCGGCCTTGGATGATGATGGGCGCTCCGGTGTCATTGGTCCACAGACCGCCGCTGCCGTCCTCGACGAACAACTCGTGGCGGTGAAGCCGAGCTGTTCCCTTCGTGTCCGCCAAATATTTCTCGACAGTGGCTCGATTTTTCCGGCGCAGTGCGACGTCATCGGCGAAAACGTACGGTGTTGCGTCAGCCATGGATTCCCCTCGGCAGGGTTTGTGTGGAAGCGCGATATTCGACCCTAGGCAACTGCGGCAGGGGCACGGGAATTATGGCAGTCACCGCTTGGTGCTGACTTGAAGACGGGCTGAGGACGTCACTTACGGTCGCGCGATCCGTGGGATGCCGAGAGGCTGGATCGATTCTCGATCGGAACCCGATGGGGTCCGGACAGACTACGGGTGCAGGTCGGAGAAGCGGCGAATGGAGATCACCGATGGCAGGCACCCTCCGCGAGGTCACGGCGTCCGGACAGGCGGCCGACACCTCGCACGGCGCGGATGCCGGGCAGTCCCCAGGCTCCCCTGCCACAGCGGCACAGGTGACGGACGAGCTGCTCGAGCTCTCGCTGGGCTATCTCTACTCAGCCGCCCTGCACACCGCCGCCCGCTTTCACATTGCGGATCACCTGGGAGCCGGCCCGCGCACGGCCGGTGAACTCGCCGCGGTCGCGGGCCTCGACGCCTCGTACCTCTACCGGGTCCTGCGGCTCCTCGCCACCAAGGGTGTGTTCCGGGAGGACGACGAGGCCAGGTTCCATCTCACACCGCTCGCACAGCTGTTGCGCACGGACGCGGAGCAGTCGTTGCGCGACTACGTCCTCGTGCGTGGTGAGCCGGTCTTCTGGCAGTCGGCGGCCCGGCTTCACGAGGCGGTACGGACCGGCACCAACGCATTCGAGTCCGTCTACGGCGTCCCCTTCTACGACCACATCGCTGCCGACCCGGAACTCGGCAGGGCATTCAACTCCAGCATGGCGGCCTTCTCGCAGGTGCTCAGCGACACGGTGGTCGACTCCTTCGATTTCTCCGGATGCACGAGTGCCGTGGACGTCGGCGGCGGGCGTGGTGGCCTGCTGCGGACGGTGCTGCTGCGCAACCCGCACATGACGGGAATCCTTCTCGATCTGGAATCCGTGGTTGCCGGACACGTCCTGGACGTTCCCGAGCTGGCCGGACGGTGGAGTGCCGTGGCCGGGGACTTCTTCGCCTCGGTGCCGTCCGGCGCCGACATCTACCTCCTGAAGCATGTACTGGCCAGCTGGCAGGACGACGAGTGCGTGCGCATCCTGCGAACGTGCCGCACGGCCATGCCCGCTCACGGCCGTCTGCTGGTCGTCAACGCGCTGATTCCCCCGGGCAATGAGCCCCATGCGGGCAAGACCGGCGACGTGCTGATGATGACGGTCCTGAACGGGCGAGGCCGCACGCGCACGGAGTACGAAGCGCTGCTGGCGGCATCGGGATTCACGGTCACACGTGTGCTGGACACCTCCTCGCACGCCTCGGTCATCGAGGCGGTCCCTGCCGGCTGAGCGTCGATTCGATGCCGTGCTGCCACAGGCATGGGATGACCGGGCCGTCCCCTTCTGCGGTCACACGGTTGCGAGCAGATCGCGCAGCGACTCGTCGAGCGTGCGCCGTGGTCGCCACTGCAGCAGACGCCGGGCCCTGGTGATGTCGGTCTGCTGCCACTCGGCGCCCGAGCGGGTGCCGTCGGGCGGCTCTTCCTCCAACAGTCGCACCGCAAGCCCGCTGAGTTCGACCAGCCTGTGCACGAGATGCCTGACCGACACGGCCTGGCCCCGGCCGATGTTGACGATGCGGCCCCGTACCGCGTCTCGCGGCACGAAGGCTGCCGCCACGGCCGCGTCCGCCACATCGCGTACGTCGATGAAGTCACGCCGTGCCGTCAGGGGTGCCAGCCGCAACTCGACGGGCCGCCCGTGCCGACCGGCCTGCCGGGCCAGTTCGCCCGCCACCTTGCCCAGCAGGCTCTGCGGCGGTGCCCCCGGCCCACAGGCGTTCGCCACGCGCAGGGTCACGGCGTCCAGCCCGTCGCGTGCGGCGTCGGCCACCCATCGGGTGCCGCGCAGTTTGGTCCGGCCGTAGACGCCGGTCGGCGCCGGATCCCACCTCTCGGTGAGCGGCACACCGGCCGGTATCGGTCCGTATTCGTGCACACTCCCGAGGTGGACCAGCCGCGCCGGTGCGGGCAGCTTCGCCAGCGCGGTGACGAGGCGGTGCACGAATGCGTCATTGAGTTCACGCATACGCTGCTCGTCCGCCTGCCACACGGTGCCGACGGCGTTCACCACCACGTCAGGCCGGTGCGCCGCCAGAAAGTCGACCAGGTCGGTCGTCGTGGTGGCGGCCAGATCGAGTGCGGCCCCGCGGCTCCCGGCCGCCCGCGACGCGGACCGCGAGACACCCAGCACCCCATGTCCCGCGGCGGCGCAGGCATCGACGATGTGGCACCCCAGGAAACCCGTGGCGCCGAGGACCACGATGCGGCGACCGGTCACCATCACATCACCACGTCGCCGACGCCGGTGGCCGTGCACCTCACGCGGCGACCTCGATCCTGGTGTGGTCCCCGACGACCAGCCGGTGGTGCGGGGTATGCCCGTCCGTCGGACCGACGCTGGCCATACGGCCGATGATCGAGCTGTGCAGGCCCCGTACGTCCGTGACCTTCGCACCCTCGAGTGCGATGGAGGAGTCGATGTGCGTGTGCCGCAGCACGCAGTCGTTGCCGATGGAGGTGTTCGGGCCGATGTGGCTGTACTCGACCGTGGTGCCGGCGCCTACGATGGCAGGCCCGACGATGCGCGATCCGACCACGCGGGCCCCCCTTTCCACGACGACCGGGCCGATCAGCACACTGGCGTCGTCGACCTCGCCTTCGACGGACGACACCAGCCCCTCCAGCAGCTTTCGGTTGCATTCCAGCACGTCGTCGACACGGCCGGTGTCCTTCCAGTAACCGCCGTACTCGCTGGCGGTCACCTGTGCGCCCTCGGTCACCAGCCATTGAACAGCGTCCGTGATCTCCAGTTCGCCGCGGGCGCTGGGGCTGATCGCACCGACCGCTTCATGAATCGCCGGCGTGAAGAAGTAGACGCCGATGAGGGCGAGATCGCTCTGCGGGTCCTGCGGCTTCTCCACCAGCCGTACGATGCGGCCTTCCTGGTCGAGCTCGGCGACGCCGAAGGAACGAGGGTCCGCGACCTTGTGCACGACGACCTGGGCTGCGGGACGCTTCTCGACGAAGTCCCGCGCGATGTCCGTGACCCCGTCCGGAAGCATGTTGTCGCCCAGATACATGACGAAGTCGTCGTCCCCCAGGAACTCCCGGGCCAGCAAGACGCAATGCGCCAGACCGCGCGGCTCGTCCTGGTGGATGTACGTGACCTTGAGCCCCAGTCGAGAACCGTCACCGATCGCCGCGACGATCTGCGCGGGACGGTCACCGACGATGAGCCCGACTTCGGTGATTCCCAGGTCGCGTACCCCATTGAGAACATGTTCCAGAACGGGCGTGTTGGCTATCGGAATCAGTTGCTTGGGCATGGAATGACTGAAGGGGCGCAGCCGTGTTCCTGCCCCACCCGACAACACCAGTGCCTTCATCACACGTTCCCCTTTCGCGTATACGGTTCAGGACTTGCTGTGACGGTCATGTGCCGCCGATCGGAGACGACCGGCGCCGCGTCATGGGCGAGCAGACACTCTTCTAGGAAGGCCAGGACCCTCAGGTGGTAGGTGCGCGCCGCCCAGCCCAGGCTGATGTTGTGGCCGGCGTCGGGCAGGTGGTCGACCTTCACCCTCGGGGCTTTCAGTGGCCGCAGCAGTTCGGCGACGGCTGCTTCGTCGTGCAGCCACCACCGCTCCTGTTCGGCGAACGTGAAGCGGACCGGGACCCGGATCCGGGCGGCGAGCCGCGGATACATCCGCGGCCAGGCGAGCGCCTCATCGGCTTCCGTCGCGGGAATCGGCGCGATCAGGTCGCGGCCGAAACGGAAGGCGTGCGGTGGGTACAGCCGCAGGGCTCCCCAGTGCCGTCGCCAGTCGCCGTGCCCGGTCGGCCCGGGCAGTTCATCGGTGGTCACGGCGAGCCGGGTGCCGATCCCGGAGACGTCCACCCCGATGAGCCCGGATGCGTGGCAGTGGGCCGCGAGGGCCAGTGCCAGCTTGCCGCCGTTGGAGTGGCCGACGACGAAGAACCCCGCGCCGGTGGCGTGCGAGCGGGCGAAAGAGGCCAATGAGCTGTGCAGGATCTGCGCCTGGTCGGCCAGCGGAAGCCCCTGCGGGAACCGGTCGGCGGACAGTCCGTAACCGGGGCGGTCGACGGACAGCACGGTGTAGCCGAGCTGCGCCCCGATCGCCAGCAGGGACAGCCCCGCGCGCGCCCGGCTGTCGAAGTAGCCGGCGCGCATGCCGCCGCCGTGCACAGCGACCACGACGGCGTTCGTGGCGGTTCCCGCCGGCCGGGCGAGCAGCCCGGACAGCTGGACACCGTCGGCGTCGAGGACGATGTTCGCGGTCTCGGAGACCTCACACGCGGCAACGGTCGCGGATGACAGGCTCATGGGCGTCACTGCGGCGCGTTGCCGTGCTTGCGCGAGGGCAGATCGGCGTGCTTGGTGCGGAGCATGGCAAGCGACCGGATCAGCACCGCACGCGTCTGACGCGGGTCGATGACGTCGTCCACGAGTCCGCGCTCGGCCGCGTAGTACGGATGCATCAGTTCTTCCTTGTATTCCTTGATGCGCTTCGCACGGACGGCCTCGGGGTCGTCGGCTGCGTTGATCTCGCGTCGGAACACGACGTTTGCCGCGCCCTCGGCACCCATCACCGCGATCTCGTTGGTCGGCCAGGCCAGTGCCAGATCGGCGCCGATGGAGCGGGAGTCCATGACGATGTAGGCCCCGCCGTACGCCTTGCGCAGCACCAGTGAGATCCGCGGAACGGTGGCGTTGCAGTAGGCGAAGAGCAGCTTTGCCCCCCGCCGGATGATTCCGTTGTGCTCCTGGTCCACCCCGGGAAGAAAACCGGGCACATCGACCAGGGTGACCAGCGGAATGTTGAAGGCGTCGCAGAACTGCACGAACCGGGCGCCCTTTTCGGATGCCTCGATGTCCAGGACGCCCGCGAGGCTGGCCGGCTGATTGGCCACGATGCCCACCACCTGGCCGTCGAGACGAGCCAGCGCACAGACGATGTTGGTCGCCCATGCCGGATGAACCTCGAAGTACTGCTCGTCGTCGACGATCTCCGCGATGACGTCGCGGATGTCGTACGCCTGGCCCTGCTCGACCGGTATCAGCTCCAGCAACCGGTCGTTGGGCCGGTCCACAGGATCGTCGGTGGGTACGACGGGTGCCAGCTCCCGATTGTTCGAGGGCAGCAGGGACAGCAGGTAGCGCACCTCCTCCAGGCAGTGCTCTTCGTCGTCGTAGGCGAAGTGCGCCACGCCGGAGCTCGCGGCGTGCACATCCGCACCGCCCAGCGCGTTGTGCGTGATCTCCTCGCCCGTGACGGCTCTGACCACGTCCGGCCCGGTGATGAACATCTGCGCGGTGTCGCGCACCATGAAGACGAAGTCGGTCAGTGCCGGCGAGTAGGCGGCGCCGCCCGCGCAGGGGCCCAGCATGACGGAGATCTGCGGGATGACCCCGGAGGCACGCGTGTTGCGCCGGAAGATGCCGCCGTAGCCGGCGAGCGCGGCGACTCCCTCCTGGATACGAGCTCCCGCGCCGTCGTTCAACGACACCAGCGGTGCCCCTGCCGCCTCGGCCAGATCCATGACCTTGTGAATCTTCTGGGCATGCGCCTCGCCGAGCGCACCGCCGAAGACCCGGAAGTCATGGGCGTAGACGAAGACAGTCCGGCCGCCCACCGTCCCCCATCCGGTGACGACTCCGTCCCCGTCCGGCCTCTTGTCCTCCAGCCCGAAACCCGTTGCCCGGTGCTTGCGCAGCGGTTCCACCTCGTTGAACGAACCTTTGTCGAGCAGCAGGTCGATCCGTTCGTACGCGGTCAGCTTGCCCTTGCTGTGCTGGCGCTCGGTCGCAGCGGCATCGAGACCGTCCTGCGCGGCACGTTTGCGGTCTGTCAACTCGTCGACTCGGTGGTGCAAACTGCGGGTTGCGTCGGGCATGAGGTCCTCCTCATCAGGAGTTCGGACGAACGGCGAGAGCGCCGATGACGAGCGGTCATCTCGCCACGCCCGTTTCGGAAGCATCGGAAGTGACCACAGAGCCGGCGGGGTGGTGGCACGGCCCGCCACCGCCAGGGGAAGTCGCAGGCCTGCCGGGGCGTCCTCCGTACGCCAGGCGTCGGAGGAGCCCAGCCAGTGCGCCGGGATACAGCGCACACCCGCCTCGGTGGGCCCGGAGCGCGACACGGCCACCGCGGCGACATAGTCCGTGAAGCAGGGAATGCCGTGAACCGTCCAGCCCTCCGGATGCTCCGATCCGCGGACTCCCAGGTAGTCGTGTGCCGCCCCGCGACCGAGGCCGATGCCGAGCCCCTTGAGGTAAGCCTCCTTGCGAGTCCACAGCCAGCCGAACACGGCACGGCGATCGGCCGGCGGCACCGCGGCCAGCTCGGCGCGTTCGCGCGGGTGAAGGGCGTTCTCGCAGGCCGTGACGGTGTCCTCGCGCGGCAGTCTCTGCACATCCACACCGACGGGCACGGGTGCGAAACCCAGCAACGCCACTCCGGAGCTGTGGGAGAGCGAGAAGTGGAGCGGCACCTGCGCGTCGGCCAGAGCAGGGCGGCCGTGCGATCCGCCGCAGGCGGGGCACGGCTCGCGCGTGAACCGCACACTCCGGGGCGCTTGACCGGTGTACCGGCTGAGCAGGCGGCGCAGCCCTGCGTGTGCGGCGGCGTACAGCAGTGCGTCGGCCCGCCGACGGAAGCCGTCGGTGCGGGCCCGCTCGGTGGCATCGAGCTCGGACAAGTCCAGGGCCGGCCGTTCGCTGCCGCTGGGGCTGCGGATGAGCCACAGGTCGAGCTGATCCGGCGGCACGGCTGACCCCGGCGGCGGCAACGGCCCTGATGGCGTGATCGGCCACATCGCCATGGGGGTCTCCAGTTCCTCAGGGGTGGTGGTGACAGGGCAGCGGCAGCTCGGACCGCCCGAAGGCCCTGCGGTACATCCCCGCCGGACGTACGTGTGACGGCTCACGGCTGGAGTCTGCTGGCCTTCCAGCCGCCGGCAGTGCGCTCGTAGCGCAGCCGCTCGTGCAGCCGGTCAGTGCCGTTCGACCAGAACTCGACGGAGGCGGGGGCGAGCCGGTAGGCCGCGAACGTCTCGGGGCACGGCAGCGCCCGCTGTGACTCGGCCAGCGTCCGGGCCCTGGCCCGCAGCTCGGCCACGTCGGCAAGGCTGTCCAGCGGCCGGCTCTGCCGTGAGACCGTGCTCATGGCGTGCGTGAAAACCGGCCGCGCGCGCCACAGGGTCTCGGCGTGTGCGTCCGGCATCCGGCGCACAGGACCGGCCAGAGTGATCTGCTGGCTGGTCTCCCTCCAGTACAGGGCGCCTGAGGCCCAGGGGTTCTCGGCCAGTTCCCGTCCTTTTCGGCTGTCGGCGTGGGTGACGAAATCGATCCCGTGCTCCGTCACCGAGCCGAGCACCACGATGCGCGACGATGTGCGGCCCCGGGCGTCGGCAGTGGCCAGAGCCAGGGCGCGCGGCTCCCGAACGCCGAGGTCGACACTGCGTTCGAGCCATCTGACCAGCAACGCCATCGGATCGGCCGGCGGCACGTGGTACTCGGGGAAGGGCACCTCCTCGGTGCCGGTGAGCGACTCGGAGCGCGTCGCGTCCGGACGGTCGCCCGCGTTGCCTGAGGTGCTGGGCGACGGGACCAGGTCAGACATGGAGCACCCCCTCGGCAGCGACGACTCCGTGGCCCGAGACCTCGACGGAGTCGACCCGGTCGCCTTGCCCGTGGACCAGTGCTCCCATGAGCGAGGGGCGGCCGATCTCCACGCCCTGGGCGATCTCGATGCCCTGCCCGTACGGGCTCAGGCCGTGCCGCGCGAGATGGATGGCGAGGGGGCCGGCGGCGGACCCGGTCGCCGCGTCCTCCACGACGCCGTAGGAAGGCGAGAACATGCGGTTGCGCCAGGCACGGCCGCTTCCGGCGAAGCAGTTGACCGCCAAGTCGGGGAAGTACGCCAGGGCACGATGGTCGGGATTGACCTTCGACAGGGCTTCCACGCTCTCGAGCCCGACGAGGACGTGCCGGGGGCCGTTCACATAGACCTCGACGGGAAGCGCCGACGAGTCGATGCCCAGCGCCTGAAGCAGTTCGCCGGTGCGGTCGAAGGGCTTCCACCAGGGCACCGGCTGACGCATGCCGACCCGGAGCGCCCCGTCGTCGGCGCGTTCGAGTGTGAGGGGAATGACGCCCATGGCGGTCTCGAGGTTCAGCCGGCTCGCGCCGGTGCGGCTGCCCAAGGCCACGGCGGTGCCGAGCAAGGGGTGCCCGGCGAAGGGGAGTTCGTTGACGGGAGTGAAGATCCGCACGTGGGCGTCGCTGCCGTCCTTGCGGGGGCGCAGCACGAACGTGGACTCCGAGAGGTTCATCTCCCGGGCGATGCACTGCATCTGATCGGCGGTCAAGTTGTCGCTCGCGAAGAACACGGCCACCGGGTTGCCGCTCAGGGGTTGCCGGGAGAACGCGTCGACGACCACGTACTTGTGCATACGCTTCCTCACTCGTCACAGGGCTGTGCCGCGGCCGGCGAGCGTTCGGAGGAACGATCAGCCCGCCATGCTGGATGTGGAGGCCAGCACGTCGGCCAGGGCCGTGCCCACGATGCGTGGCCCGCCTTGAGTGAGCACGGATTCCGGGTGGAACTGCACGGAGGCGAAGCCCGGTCCGCTCAGCGCGTGGACCTCCCCGGTGACCCCATCCCTGCTCACCCGGACCGGGCCCACGCCGGCCGCGAGGAATTCGTCGTGTTCGCAGGTCAGCGCGTACGTGTTGTAGAAGCCGACGCGTTCGGCGGTGCCGAACAGATCGATCTCCTTCTGCACTCCCTGGCTGGGTTTCGCCTTCTGGCGCAGCGGCAGTCCGAGCCTGAGGCCGAGGATCTGATGGCTCAGGCACACGGCGAGGAACGGGTGGCGCCGGCGCAGCAGCGTGTCCACCGCCGCGTGCAGGTACCGCATCTTCGGGTGTGTCCTGTCCCGGGGATCACCGGGCCCGGGGCCCAGCACCACGAGGTCGTGGCCGTCGAGGGGACAGCCCTCGTCGAAGCGGCGGACCAGCACGTCCAGTCCCAAAGACCTGAGCTGCTGGTCGAGCATGGACGTGAAGGCGTCCTCGGCGTCCACCACGAGGGCACGGCGTCCGGCCAGCCGCGGGTCCGTGAAAGCCTGCCTGGCGTCGCCGGTCAACCAGAAGTCGGCGATGGGTTCGTTGCGCTGCTCGAGGGCTTTGCGCACCCTCGGGTGGCCGGCGAAGCGCCTCGGCTCCTCGTTGAGTGCGGCCAGGAGTCCGGCTGCCTTGGCACGCGTCTCCGCGGCTTCGGACGCGGGATCGGAGTGCCGCACGATCGTGGCGCCCACGGAGATGCCGACACGGCCCTCGGGAGAGATGTCCGCCGTACGGATCAGGATCGCGGAATCCATCACGGTGTTGCCGTACGCGTCCCGTCCGATGAGCGCCGCCGCACCGCTGTAGTAGCCGCGGCCTCCCGGCTCGTACCGGCGGATGATCCGGCAGGCGCTCTCCAGCGGACTTCCGGTCACCGTGGGCGCGAACATCGTCTCGCGCAGGATGTCACGCACATCCCGGTCGGTTCCGCCCTCGATCAGGTACTCGGTGTGCGCCACCTGAGCCATTTCCTTCAGCCGCGGACCGACGACACGACCACCCCTGTCGCAGATGCGTCCCATCATCTTGAGTTCCTCGTCCAGCACCATGTAGAGCTCGTCGGTCTCCTTGCGGTCGCCGAGAAACTCGAGCACGCCCTCCAGCGTGGGCCCTGACGGGGGATAGCGGTACGTGCCGCTGATGGGATTCATCACGGCGATGCCGTCCGCGAGGCTGACATGCCTCTCGGGTGAGGCGCCGACGAGGGTCCGCGTGCCGGTGTGGATCAGGAAGGTCCAGTGAGCACCCGACTCGTGTTCGACGAGGCGGCGGAAGAGTGCGGGGGCACTGCGCGGCCCGTAGTCCGTGATGTCCGCGACGAACGTGCGCTTGATGACGAAGTTCGCCCCCTCCCCCGTTCCGATCATTTCTTTGACGACGCTGCGCACCACTTCCTCGTAAGCCCGGTCGTCCATGTCGAAGTCCCCGTCGGCCAGTCGTGTCGGCACTTCGGGAATACGTGTCAGCGCGTCGGCCAGCGGCAACCGCTGCTGGCGGGTGATGGTCATGGCCACCAGCGGCGTCCCGTCGTCGGCGCAGGCGAAGCCGCGCTCGACGAGTTGCCGGTACGGAACGATCACCAGCACGTCGTGGCGCGCGCCGGCGCCGGGGCCCGCGGCAGCGGGCACGGGGATGTCCGCCAGTTTGGCGGGGAATGACACCGTCCCCTCGACGATCTCCACGACGTCAGGGCCGGTGACACCGGGCCGATGCAGGAGCGCGAACGCCTGCGCCTGCCCGTCCAGCGCCGTCTGGAGCACGTCTCTGTCCGTCTCGCCGCCACCGGTGAGAAGGCGGTGCACCGGGCGGCCCGTCATGCCATGACCCCCTTGACCGTCGTGACGAGGGCGCAGCGCTCGGCGGCATAGGCAAGCGCCAGACGGTGGTACTCCTGGGAGAAGTCTGCCGTGGCGTCCGCGACGAGGAACGGCTGTATGTCGTGGGTGAACGCGTCGATCGCGGTGGCGAGGACGCCGACGTGGGCGTAGACGCCACAGAGGATCAGCTGATCGCGGCCCGCATCGCGCATGCGTTGCAGCAGATCGGTCTTGAAGAACGCGCTGTAGCGCCACTTGGTGAACATCCAGTCGCCGTCAGCCGGCGCGAGGGCGTCGGCGACCTGGCGGTCCTCGGGAGCGGGGCGCATACCGGGGCCCCAGAAGTCCTTGAGCAGACCACGCTCGGCGTCGCTCATTCCCCCCGGCTGGGCGGTGTAGGCGATGGGGACGCTGAGCCCGGCGCAGTGGTCACGCAACTGCGCCGCGTGGTGGACGAGCTGATGGCTCAGGCTGCTGGGGAACGGCCTGAGGAAGTACCGCTGCATGTCGTGGACCAGCAGGACCGCTCGCTCGGGCTGGACGCTCCAGCGCACAGCGGGCGACGGGAGATCGCCTTCGGTGGGCAGCAGGTACGGAGTCACAGGGGGTATGCCGGTCATCGCTCCATTTCCTTGCTTCACGCGGATATGCCAGGTGTGCGGTGCACAGCAGGGCGCGAAACGTTGGGTGGCCTGTCGGTGCCGCGCGCGGCCTGGACAAGCGGGGCCACCGGGTGCGATGACGGTGGTGCCGTGCATCCGGTCGGGCCGGCCGGGGCGCCGTAGAAGGGTGGGCCGTCCGGGCTGGTGCCAAGGGCCGAGCCGCAGGGGAATACGTCAGGAAAAATGACCCCGTGTTCCCTGAGACCGGTGGCCGCCTCGGTGATTCGCGCCCGGCGCACCCACCCGCTTTCCGGGGGAAGACAGCGGGGCGGGTGCCGGCCGGCGACCTACGCCCACACCATAAGCGCCACCGCACCACATGTCCCGCGCGCATTTCCGGAATTCGAACCCGTCTTGAGCAGATCTCCAGCCCGGTCCGCGCCATGGAATTCCGCTCGTCTCCCGGCCACCCAGCGGAATTCAGGCGAGGGAGACACACGCACGCTGCCCTGGCAGCAGGCGTGCCAGAGCGAGGTTCTGCGACCGCAGCCGGGGGGTCAAAGGGCCTTGGGACTGCCCTGCCCGTGGACCGGCCACAGCTCGCGGGCCATCCGTTGTTCCGCCTCGGACAGCGGCATGTCCGCACACACGCGCTCGGGATGACCGGGCGGGAGAACGCACGGGCCTCCTGCCGCCACCGTCAGTCCGCCCGGTGTGTGCCTGGCGAAGGGCCCACGGGCGGAGGGAGCCGATGCGGGTCTGGGCACCGCGTAGTGGTACACGATGGGGCCGGTATGGAAGGCCCCCAGACACACCAGGGAATGCCAGGCCATGCGCAGAAAGCTGATCGGCCACGCTCGCATGCGTCCTTCGAACCGTTTCATGCTCGCCCCTTCGTCTCCGAGCCGAGTGACGGGGCACAGACTGCCAAGATCTGCTCGCGTCCCGGTCGAGCGCTCGGGGCGAGTCCGGTCGTCAGTCGATGCCTCGCACGACGTTGGGTTCCGCGGTGTCGTCATCGTCGACTCCGGCGAGCCGGAGGGGGCGGTACGGGGAGGATTCCGTCGCCGCTTCCCGGGAGTCGCTTCGGTCGTCCTCGGTTGTGTCGTACACCTGTTCCTCCTGCTCGCTCGGCCCGGCAGCGGACACCCGACCGCGGCTTGAGTGATGCGGTTCACCAACACCATGCACAACCGTGCAACAGGGACGCTCGAAGAGCGCTGGGGTACGGCGTCGCACGCCGACGTCACGGCGGCAGGGGGCCGGCAGGCCGGCGCCGGTTCACGCCCGCTTGGCGGGGCGGGCGTGAACCGGCACGGACGGAGGGCCGCAGGTGGGGCGTGCGGGCCCGGGCGGCCTCGTCAGGCGGCCGGGAACTTCAGCAGCTCGCCGTTGTTCGACAGGGTCTTGTTGGTGACGTAGATGTCACCCCGGCGCGTGACGTCCAGGCCGGTGGGCGTGATCAGCGGGGTGTCGGTCTTGATGGGCGTGAGGGCACCGGTGCGCTTGTCGATCCGCGTCAGCGTCCCGCCGGCACTGCCCGTGGAGTACGACAGGGCGATCAGGTCCCCGTTCGGCGCCACGGCGAGGTCGATGACGTTGGTCAGACCGCTGGCGAAGACAGTCGGCTTGCCGCCCGGCACATAACGCCAGATGCGGCTGAGACCGGCCTGGGTTCCGCTCAGGTCGGAGATGTAGAAGGCGCCGTCACAACCGCGCACGATGCCGCTGGGCACCGCGTCGACCTCGCCCGGGGGCAGCGCGTTCGCCGAGGCGCTTCCGGAGTCCGCCGGCAGGACGTTGGTCGGGAGGACCACCTCGGTCTCGGTGGTGCCGTCGGGGTGGACCCGGACCACGTCGTTGGCCGCGGCATCGGTGACGAGGAAGTCCCTGCCGTCCCTGACGAACCGCTGCGGATTGGACGCCGGCTGGGTGTGGCCGAGCACGGCGTCGGGGTCGTGGGCCTCCTCGTGCGCAGCCAGGTCTCCCAGCACCTTGCCGTTGACGATGCTGAGCGTGGCGAGCGGTTCGCTGCCCGCTCCCAGCTCGGTGCGGGTGCCCGGGAGGCCGATCAGGCCGTAGACCGCCCGGTAGGAACCGTCCCACAGCCCCTCGACCTGGTTCAGCCCGAAGACGGTGCCCCGGCCGCCGGGCGGGACGAGCTCCTGAGAGGGCAGGCCGGTGACGACCCGGCCCTGCTTGGTTCCCTTCACCTGATAGATGGAGCCGGTCAGCCCGAAGCACCGCACGGGCATGTCGGGCTTGCTCGCGCACGCCGTACCCGAGCCGCTGCCGGCCTCCGCGACCAGGACCGAGCCGTCGTACTGGACTGTCACGTCTCGGGGGTTGTGCAGACCCGTCGCCACGACGACGGGGGTGGACGCCACCCCGGCCCGGTGGTTGGGGGAGGCAGTGGCGGCTGCCGCCGAGCTCGGTATCGAGGTCGCCGCGAGGCTGACCGCGATCGCCGCTGTCAGGAAGGCACCGGCCCAAGGCTTGAATGCTCTTGACATGCTTCTCCTCGAATTGACATGCCCCCACGCCTGAGGGCGATTTCAACCGACGCCACCATAGACGCCGAAGGCTGGTCGGTCCCCCAGCCAAATAGCCTCCGCTTACGCCGGGTCGGACAGAATCCGGTGTGCGGCATCGAAAATTCGCCATCTATATGCCATACGCCCAGGTACAGCAGCGGAATTTCACCGGCTGCCCGGTGCAACCCTCTCCACTCGGAATTCAGCGCTCCTCGACCGGCATTCGATCGTCGGCCCGTGCGGGCGCTCTCGCCGGTGTCAGCCGAGTCCCGCCAGCCGGAGCAGGAGGTCCTTCACCTCCACGGCGGCGACGGTGCCGCCGACCTCGTCGGGCCGGGAGCACAGCAGAAGCGGACCGTCCTCGGGGCGGTCGGGGAGCCGGCCGTGGCTGCCGCGCACCGCCGTGGGGTCCAGCGGGACGACATCCATCCGGTAGCGCATGCCGAGCTTCTTGCGGGCCAGGGCCTTGGCCGCCCTGACCTTCACATAAGGGTCCAGCGGGTCCATGAACAGCTCGGCGGGGTCGTATCCCGGCTTTCGGTGGATGTCCACCAGACGCGCGAAGTCGGGGGCGCGTTCGTCGTCCAGCCAGTAGTAGTACGTGAACCATGCGTCCGCTTCCGCGACCGCCACGAACTCGCCGGCCCGCGGGTGGTCCAGGGAATACTCCTTCTTGCCTGCGTCGCTGAGGAGTTCACCGACTCCGGGCAGCCCTTCGAGCACCTTCCGCACCCCGGCCATGTCCTCGGCCCGCCGCACATACACATGTGCGATCTGATGGTCGGCGACCGCGAAGGCGCGGGAGGTCATGGCGTCCAGGTACTCCATGCCGTCCTGGGTGTGCACTTCCAGGAATCCGGCGCGGCGCAGCGCCCGATTGATGTCGACGGGCCTGCCGACCGAGGTGATGCCGTACTCGGAAAGAGCGACGACGGTGCGGCCCTCGGCGAGCGCCTCGTCGAGCAGCGGGGCGAGCGCTGCGTCGAGATCGGCGGCGGCCTGCGCCGCGCGCGGGTCCTCGGGGCCGTAGCGCTGCAGGTCGTAGTCGAGATGCGGGACGTACGCCAGTGTCAGATCGGGTCGTCGTGTGCGGTTGACGTACCGCGTCGCGTCGATGATCCACTTGCTGGACACCAGGTCCGCTGTGGGCCCCCAGTAGTTGAACAGCGGGAACGTGCCCAGCTCGTCCGTCAATTCGTCATGCAGGGCCGGCGGCCGGGTGTAGCAGTCCGGCTCCTTGCGGCCGTCGGCGTAGTAGACGGGACGCGGCGTGACCGTGTAGTCGGTGTCCACGCCCATCGCGTACCACCAACAGACGTTGGCCACCGTGTAGCCGGGGTGCAGGCGGCGGGCCGCGTCCCAGAGCCTGTCGCCGTGGATCAGCCCGTTGTGCTGACGCCACAGGAGGATGTCGCCGAGCTCGCGGAAGTACCAACCGTTGGCGACGATGCCGTGCTCGGCAGGCATTGTCCCGGTCAGAAACGTGGCCTGGACGGAACAGGTGACGGCCGGCAGCACCGTGGCCAGCGATGCCTGCGAACCGCGGTTGCCGAGTGCCTTCAGCCGGGGCATGTGATCGAGGAGTGCGGGGGTGAGGCCCACCACGTCCAGGACGAGCAGGGGCGTCGGGTCGGTCGTCACTGCTGCTCCTTGAGTCCGAGCCCCGTCAACAGATCGCGGGCCAGGGCCAGCTCGGCGGCGATGCCGTCGGCGAGTTGCGCATCGGTGTCCGGACGTGCGCTCGCCGGCAGTGCCTGCCAGGTATAGGTCTCCACCTCGAAGTGGTGGCAACGCGCCGTGACGCCGCTGACCATGGCGGCGAGGGACTCGCACAGCACGTCGAGGGTGGAGTCCAGCGGTGCGGCGGGCGGAGCGTGCAGCGGTACGTGGAAATGAGCGCGCCAGGGCACGTCATCGGGCAGCTTTCCCTGCTCCAGCGCTTGGCCGAGGTCATCGGTGCCGTGCAGCACTCCGTCCGCCCTGGCGCGGGTCTGATGCAGGAACCGCGGCTCGTCGAAGGCGGCAAGCGCCCTGCGCACGGCAGGGTCCCGAGGGTCCTCGGCATGCAGGGCCGCGGAAAGCTGCACTTTGTAGGTGGGGATGCCTGCCCGGTCCAGGTCGGCGAGTACCGATGCGGGCTTCTCGAAGCTGGTCGCGAGGTGACAGGTGTCCAGGCACAGGCCGATCCGATGGCCTGGCAGGTCGGTGAGCAGGGCGAGGGCATCGCCGGTGGTCTCGACGACGCAACCGGGCTCCGGCTCCACGGCCACGTGGATGGAACGGCCGGATGTCTCCTCCAGCTCATCCAGCCGCAGGGCGAGTTCGGTCAGCGCCGTGTGTGCCGACTCGGCCGCGGCCTCGTCGAAGGTGGTGCGCCATGCCAGCGGCAGGGTGGAGATGGAACCTTCGCGGACGTCCGGCGGCAGCAGTTGGGACAGGATGCGGGCCAGTTCGAGGGTGTACTCAAGACGCCTCGGGTCGCGCCAGTCGGGACTGTAGACCCGGTGCTTGACCTCCCTGGCCCCGAAGCCCTGGTAGGGGAAGCCGTTGAGAGTGACCACCTCGAGGCCGCAGCGGTCCAGCTCGACGTGCAGCCGCTTCAGTGCCGCGGGGGAAGCGGACAGCGCACGGACGGATTCGCGCGCCAGCCACAGTCCGATGCCCAGGCGCTCGACGCCCAGGCGGCGGCGCACCGGTAGGCAGTGGGCGGAGAGCTGGGCAACGACGCCGTCCAGTGTCTCGGCCGGGTGGACATTGGTGCAGTACGCGAGGTGGATGTCCGAGCCGTCGGGGTGGGTGAAGCGCACGGCCTACTCACCCCCGCGCAGGACGGAGTTGCCCTCGTGGTGCGGCCCCGCCTTGGCGGGCTCCAGAGCGAGGCGGCCGCTCTGCCCGTAGAAGGCGACGGGGTTGCGCCACAGCACCTGGTCCACATCGTCCTCGCCGAAGCCTGCGGCGAGCATCGCCTCGCCGACCTTGCGGGTCTTCAGCGGATCACTCTTGCCCCAGTCGGCGGCAGAGTTGACCAAGACCCGATCGAGTCCGTACTTCAGCAGGACGGCGACCATACGGTGCTCGTCCATCTTGGTGTCCGGATAAACGGAGAAGCCGAGCCAGGCCCCGGAGTCCTTGGCGACCTCGACCGTGGTCTCGTTGAGGTGATCGAGAAGCACCCGGTCGATCGCGAGGTCGGACTCGGCCACGACGTCGAGGGTGCGTCGCAGCCCGACCGCCTTGTCACGGTGCGGTGTGTGCACCAGGGCGGGGAGCCCGTGTTCGGCGGCCAGTGCGAGCTGCGCGGCCAGCGCGGTGTCCTCGGCCGGTGTCATCGAGTCGTAGCCGATCTCACCGACGGCGACCACACCGTCCTTGACGAGGTAGCGTGGCAGTTCGTCGAGGACCGGAACACAACGCGGGTCGTTCGCCTCTTTGGGGTTGAGGGCGATGGTGCAGTGGTGCGCGATGCCGTACTGCGCCGCCCGGAACGGCTCCCAGCCGAGCAGTGCGTCGAAATAGTCGACGAAGCTCTCCGGCGAGGTCCGCGGCTGCCCCAGCCAGAAGGAGGGTTCGACCACGGCGCGAACACCGGACGCGTACATCGCCTGGTAGTCGTCGGTGGTGCGCGAGGTCATGTGGATGTGCGGGTCGAAGATGCGCATCAGGGTTCCTTCGAGGTCAGGGCGAGTGCGTGACGCAGGTCGCTCGGCAGGCGTCGCCCCGCGGCGGTCCGCTCGGCGGCGAAGTCCCGCAGCATGCGCCCCAGTTCGTCGTCACCACGGGCCCTGTCGGAGAACCCGGCGACCTCGGCCAGTGGGATTCCGGTGAACAGACACTTGAGGACGGCATGACGCCAGGCGTGGGCCCCGAGGTGTGCTGCGGCGAAGGGACCGACGGCGGCGGCGATGAGCCGGGTGTCGTTGGCGCGCAGCGCGTCCTCGATCAGCGGCACCCCCTCGTGCGGGGCGATCGGCAGGTGGGGCAGGGCGAGCAGGACAGCGCGTCGTTCCGCGCCGGTCCCCCGCTGGTAGAGCCGGACCACCTCGTCCGGGGTCGGCTGGGCGGTGTGGAGCAGCAGCACGCGGGCAGCCTCGGCCGCATCCGGCCCACCGCACTGCCGGCCGGCCGCTGCGAAGTACCGCTCCCATGCCGGAGCTGCCTGCGGCGCAGGTCGGTCCGGAGCAGGGCGGGAGGCTTCCCGCACCTGCGCGAGCGCGGTCGTGAGCCAGGCAGCGCTGTCGGCTCCGAGGCGGGTCCGCAGTTCCTCTTCTGTGATCAGCATCCGGAGCTCCTTCCGCCGGCCGGGCTGGGATGGCCACGGTGGGCCGGGCCGGCCGTTGCGGTCAGCTCGCGCAGGAACCGCAGGGAGTTTCGGGCGAGCTCGGGCCCGGCGTGCGAGTGGCGGGGTAGTTCCACCACGGTCAGCCCCTGGTACCCACAGGCGTCCAGCGCGGCCAGTACCGCAGGGAAGTCGATCTCACCCTCGCCGAAGGGGAGATGTTCGTGCACACCTCGCCGCATGTCTTCGATCTGGACGTGTCTCAGCCAGGGGGCTGAAGCGGTGACACAGTCGGCCGGCGTCCGCGGCTCGAGGCACTGGCAGTGACCGATGTCGAGCGTGAGACCGAGTAGCGGATGGTCGTCGAGCAGCATACGCAGCCGGTGGAAGTCGGCGAGGCACTCCACCAGATGACCCGGCTCCGGCTCGACGGCGAGCGGCACCCCGGCCGTGACCGCCGCATCGAGAACCCGCTCCAGTCCGTCGCTGAGCCTGTCCCACGCGGCCCCCTCGCCGGTGCCCACGGGCCGGACGCCGCTGAAGCAGTGCACCGCTTGCGCGCCGAGGTCCGCCGCCACCTTCACCGCGGTGACCAGCAGATCGGTCCGCATCGCCCGTGCCTGGGGATCCGGGTCGAGCAGGGTCGGGCCATGCTTGCGACGCGGGTCGAGCACGTAGCGGGCACCGGTCTCCACAGTGACGCCGAGGCCGAGCGCGGCAAGCCTGGAGCCGAGACGGCCGACGCGGCCGGCGAGCCCGGGACCGATCGGATCGAGGTGCATGTGATCGAGGGTCAGGCCGACCCCGTCGTAGCCGAGTTCTGCCAGGAGGCCGAGGGCGTCGTCGAGCCGCAGATCGGTGAGACCGTTCGTGCCGTATCCGAGGCGCAGGCTCATGTGGGGCTGACCTTCCGTGACAGTCGGCGGGCCAGGGGGGCGAGCCCGGAGAGCCACACCGCGGCGACCGGCGCTCCGGAGCGTGCCGCGAGGGCTGCCTGCAGCGGTATCAGCGCGCGGATGCCACCACCGACGGCCTTCTGGGTCAGGGGCGGTGACGGGTTGAGCGCGGCGTGCAGGTACGGCGTGGCCGCCGTCGCCACGTACGCGCCCGCGAGGGCGGCCCGAACGTGGTCTCCCGGCGGTCGTGACGACGTGTCCGGTGCGTCAGCGGGTCGTACGGACCGCCGGCCGTTGCGGGGATCCATGCCGATCAAGGCCCCGAGGGCGACCGTCGCACCGAGCGCGGCGAGCGGCCTGCCGGACGATCCCCCCTTGGTCTCGACACGGGAGACCGTGGTGACGGCGTAGGTGTGCGCGCCGAGTGCGGCCGCGGGAAGCAGGGAGCGGCGCAGCGCCCGCGCGGTGTCCCCTGCGGCAGTCCTGCCCGCGGTGGCCGCCGCTCCCAGCAGCAGGTCGGCCGCGCGGGCCGCGGCCATCGTGGCCGCTCCTGCCGGGGTGTGCTTCAGCCGCAGGTCATACGCCCAGACGAGGCCGGCCAGAGCGGTGGCGCACAGTGCGGCCGGCCGGCCCGCCGTGCAGGCCAGGCCGAGCCCTGCGGCGGTCAGACCGGTGGCCGCCATCAGCGCGTGGGCCGGGGCGACGCGGCCGGAGGGGATGGGCCGGTGCGGGCGCTCGGCCGCGTCCTCCCTTCGGTCCGCCCAGTCGTTGAGCGCCATTCCCGCCTCGTACAGGCACGCGGAGGCTCCGACGGCGAGGACGGTCCCGGCGCCGAGGGGCAGCCCGCTCGCCGCGGCCCCGGCCACCGCGTCACCGGGCACGGTGCACAGGGCCGGGACACGCAGGAGCTCGGCCCAGTCGCGGGGCGTTCCCATCAGGCGGCCCCCAGTCGTGCCGCGAAGGCGACGAGGGTTTCGTACTGCTCGGCCAGAGCCGCGGATCCGCCGTCCGGGTCCTTGAAGTAGAAACCCAGTTCCGGCAGGCTCCCGGAGATTCCGGCCTCGTGAGCACGGGCGGCCAGGCGGGCCAGGTCGAGGACGAGGGGTGCGGCCAGTGCCGAGTCACAGCCCTGCCAGATGGTCTGCAGGATCATTCTCGAGCCGAGGAAGCCCTCGAAGGCCACGTGGTCCCAGGCCGTCTTCCACTCGCCGAGCACCGGCACGTCGTCGATGTGCACATCGCCCTCGGGGAGCACACCGAGGTTGTCGGCGAGAACCCGGTTCTTGCCGGCGTTCTTCGCCGCTGCGGCCGCGGAGTCGGCGAGCGCCGCCCCGTCGCCACCGCCGAGGAGATTGGTGCCGGACCACGCCAGTACGGAGAGTGCCCGCTGCCGGAACATGGGCGCGAGCACAGCCCGCAGCAGCGTCTGTCCGGTCTTTCCGTCCCGGCCCGCGTACGGCACTCCGGCCGACCGTGAGAGCTCCTGAAGGACCGGGTGCCGCACCCCTGCCGAAGGGGTGAAGTTGACATACGCGCACCCGGCGCGCAGGGCTGCCGCGGCGTACAGAGAACTGGCGGGGAGCCGGGGGGCGTCGTCTTCGGCGGCGGGCTCGGTGGAGGCGACATTGATCACCACGGTCCGGGCCACGCCGGTGCGGCGGGTGAAGTCTTCGATGTCGGCTGCGAAGGCCTCGATCAGCGCCTCGTCATCGCGGGGGTCATCGGCCAGTGGTCCGCCAAGACGTATCTCTCGGTCGGCGGCGCCGAGTTGATCGTGCACCGCCTGCGCGAGTCCAGGCGTCAGAACGCCCTGTTCGGTCAGTGCTTCGGCGCGCTTGTGCAGCTGCCAGTCGACGGTGTCGTGGCCACCGAAGACGAGGCTGGACAAGGCAGGCAGCCCAGCGGCTGCGAAGGCGTGGGTCTCGGTGACCATTCCCGTCGGGGGGCACAGCCCTGCCACGAGCGCTGCGCACCCGACGACGGCAGTGGTGGCGACGGAGCCGCGGGCGCCGATGAACCACACGCCCGTGCCGGGTGCGCTCTCGGGTGCGGGGGGTACGGACGTATCGACGTGTTCGGACACGGAAAGCCTCCGTAGAGTACGTGAATTACCGTGTGGACAGAGCGCTGCCACAGGTGTTGGCGTCTTGGGTCCAGTGCACTCCGGGAGGGGACCAGGCAGCGTACCTGTCGAACGTCGAGCCACGTCTTGGACCGGCGACCACGTCGAGATCAGGGTCGACTGCGAGGATCGCCTGGTGCAGTCGCTGAAGTTGCGGTGAAGGCTCCACACCCAGCTCCTCGATCAACCGCTCCCGCATCTTCCGGTAGATGTCCAGGGCCGACGCCTGCCGGCCCGACCGGTACAGCGCCACCATCGCCTGCGCGTGCAGGCCCTCGTGCTGGGGGTGGCGTGCGGTCAACTCGGTGAGTTCGGCGGTGAGTTCCGCATGCCGGCCCAACCGCAGATCCGCGTCGATGCGTCGCTCGACGGTCACCAGCCGGGCCTGCTCCAGGCGCAGGACTTCGATCGCCAGGACCGGGCCCCGTCGCACATCCACCAGGGCCGGCCCCTGCCATAGGGTGAGCGCTTGCCTGAAGCAGCGGGCCGCCCGCTCGTCCTCCCCCGCGTCGAACGCCTTCTGACCTTCGGCGGCCAGGTGCTCGAACGTCTGCGCATCCACGGACTCAGGTGACGTGCGCAGCAGATAACCGCCATGTCGGGTGGCCAGAATCTCCTTCGCCGCCCCTGCTGCGTCGGGCCCCATCGCGGTGCTGAGGCAACGGCGCAGTTGCAACATGTATGTCTGCAACGTCGTCATCGCGCTCCGCGGCGGCTGGTTTCCCCAGATCTCCTCCATCAGCGTCGCTACGGACACGACACGGCTCGGGTGCAGCGCCAGCAGGGCGAGAACCTGTCGGGGTTTTCCGGCCGTCGGGACTATCGACACGCCGTTCACGGCGGCATGTAGAGGCCCCAGAACCTTGATCTCCATTGCTTCCTCCGCCAGTCGCCGGGCCATCTCTGAAGCCACACGCCATCGGCGAGCTGGCACGCCGGGCCGGGAAACCACCGAAGTCACCGGTTGTTCGAGCGCACGTCGAGTGGGCCTCAAAGATTGCACGGAGTAAGAAAACGCCAATGAGAATGAGCAGGACAGGAATCGGGCAGCGCGTTGAGGGCGTGCAGAAGCCGGGTGCGCGCGGACCGTGCTCGTTGCACGAGCACACACTCTGATCAGCTGCTGCGGACCAGGCGCTCGGAGCGTGCGACGGCCGACCGGCCGAGCGTGGCTTCGGGCCCCGCCATGAGGATCAGGCGCTGAATCCGCTGCAGTTCGGCGGACGGCTCGAGTCCGAGTTCTCGGACCAGCGTGGCACGCAGGTGCTGATACACCTCCAGCGCCTCGACGCGCCGCCCGGATCGGTGCAGGGCCAGCATGAACTGGGCGTGCAGGTTCTCGTGCGCCGGGTGGCGGTTGACCAGAACAGTGAGTTCGGCGAGGAGATCGCGATGCCGGCCGAGCCGAAGCTCCGCACCGATGCATTGATCGATGGCGCAGAGCCGGATCTCTTCCAGGCGCCTGATCTCCATGTGGAGTTGTTCACCGGCGTGCACATCGGCGAAGGGTGGCCCGGTCCACAGTTCCAGGGCCTTCCTCAGCTGCCGTGCCGCTCCCTGAAGGTCTCCGGCGTCCGCGGCACGGTAGCCCGCACCCGCCAGCTGCTCGAACTCCCTTACGTCGCTGCTTCCTCCACCACTGTCGAGCAGATAGCCGCCCGGCACGGTGGCCAGGACGGTTTTGGCCGTACGCCGCACACCGACCCGGGTCCGCCCCCGCTCCAGCGCCATGTCGATGAGTTCGCGCAGCTGAAGTATGTAGGTCTGCAGGGTGGTACGCGCACTACGAGGCGGAGTACTGCCCCACAGCTCCTCGGTCAGAGTGGCGACGGATACCGGACGATCGGCATGGAGCGCGAGCAGGGCCAGCAGCTGGCGCGGCTTTGGCGCAGTAGGTGTTATAGAGACACCATTCTCCTGTATGTCCAGTATGCCCAATACCTCGATGTTCACGCGGTCTCCCCCTGTCCCGTGTGCAATGACTCTGAGGCCGTGGCAGGCACTGGCCCGCAGCCTAAAAACCGCACTAACGGTCTGTCAATACCAAACCGCTTGACCTGTATCTATTTTGCTTCGAGCCTGTCAGCGTCGCACCTGTATCCCAAATATGCCTTTTGTATAGCCGTACTCGAGGGTACGCGAGCGGCCAAGACCCCCCTTCGCGGCAAGTGATCGACACGATCGGGCCGCAAAGGTCGGAAGCTAACAGACCGTAGGGTCTATTCTTGACCCGCCGTCACCCTACTCCGGCCCCTTGCGGCGCAGGTCACCGCCAACCGGCTGGGGCCCGGTAGTGTGCGTTGCGCTGCCACCAGCGCCAGCCGACGGGGGACGGCTTGCCGTCGGACTCCCGTACCTGCCCGTACACAGCGAGCAGGACCAAGGTGAGGGCAGCCAGTTCTTCCTCGCTGCCCTCTCCCCGCTCGACGCGGATCAGGACCGACTCGCCTTCGCGGCCACTCATCGAACCTCCATCGTGAGACGGCGCATGCCTGCAACTCGTTGAGAATCGGGTTTCTCGTGAACGTGGCGCCCGGGCGTGCGCCCATAAGTTCTGCGTGGACGGCGGTGAGCGAGCCGGCGAGGCCGGGGACGATCAGTGCGGGCGCATCAAGTCGTCGTCGAAGCCGACGGTCGTCCGGTCGGGGTGACGGCGGTGGCTCCGGTTGTCCTCGCACGGCCCTGCCACGGCACTGATCGCCACATCCACACGACGAAGAGCTCCCGACCCGGGGACAGGCCGGTGGTCATGCTGACAGCGGTCTGTCAGCGCCTTTTCGGAGCCGGTGCCATCACCCCCGGGCCATGCACTCGACAAGGGGAGGGGTGGTCATGCCGGCTCCTGGTGCCGGTAGCCCCGTTGCGGGACTACGCAGACGGTAGTGGGGGGATCGCCTGCAGCAAACGTAGCCACCCACTCTGGAGCTCACCTCAAGCACCGTTTGAATGTCGGGTGACTGAGACCTTCACGGACCGAGGAGCCTTGTGCATCCACGCAGGAACGAGACGCTCGTCAGCCGGACCGTCGCCGCCGCTCACGCCTGGCCGACTCCCGCCTCGACCAGTGCACTCACCAGCAGCTTCTCACC
Source organism: Streptomyces sp. NPDC127197 (assembly GCF_042672405.1). Taxonomy (NCBI): domain Bacteria; kingdom Bacillati; phylum Actinomycetota; class Actinomycetes; order Kitasatosporales; family Streptomycetaceae; genus Streptomyces; species Streptomyces sp. NPDC127197. The sequence continues at coordinate 90,455 of NZ_JBHXVG010000028.1, forward strand.
CTGAAAACAGCACGGACGGTTTGCTCCGTAAGGTTTCAGCGAGGTTTTGGAAGCGCTCTTTGCCGCCCGTATCGGACCAAATGCTCCGTGATCATGTCCGAGTGCATGTGGCACGATCGCAGACGGGGATTGACGCGCGATAGTCAAGATACCAGGTATGCGGTTTGCTAAAGTTTCCACACATCGTCGCGCCCCGTGACTCCTAGGGAGTGCGCGTCAAGCGATTTTCCAGATCTCAGGCGTCCGGCAGGAGGGTGCGATGGCGAGGCAGGTGCGGGCGGTGCGCACACGGCAGGCCCTGATACTTGCCGCAGCAGAGCTCTTCGCAGACGACGGGTACGCCCTGGCTTCCCTTCCTGCGATCTGCAAGCGGGCCGGCGTGAGCACAGGTGCTCTGCACTTCCACTTTCCCAGCAAAGATGCGCTGGCCAGGCAGGTGGAGGACTCGGCGACGGCCTTTATGAAGAGCATGGTCGCACAATGTCGCTCCGACGCCGACAGGCCGCTGCAGTCGCTGGTACTGGCCACGTCCGGTCTGTTGTCCGCCATCATTGACGATCCTGTGGTCAGGGCGGGAGTGAAGCTGTGCGGGGACCCTTCGCGCAAGAACGGTGCCGAAGTACTCAGGCTCTGGCACACCCTGGTCTGTGAGCTCGTGGTACAGGCACAGCTCGGAGGCGAGTTGGGGGACGTTCCGCCCGAGGTCGCCGCCTCGGTGATCGTGTCGGCCACCGTCGGATTCGTGATGCTGCGCGCGTGGGACAGCGACTGGCTCTCGCCCGAACGTCTGGCGGATTTCTGGGACCTCCTGCTGCCCAGGCTGATGGCACCGCCGGAACACTGAATAGGTGGGTCCGTCCCCATTCGAACTCGCTGCACGCTTCGGACGCTGCGCGGAAATCCCCAGCCCAGAGGCCATTCACTACTCCGTTCAGCGACTGAAGCGACTGAAGCGACTGAACTTCTGCATCTATGACGCCGCGTGCACTCGCCCATGCTCCGGCATTGTGGGGACTTGAGTCGCTTCAGTCGCTACAGCGGGTCGCGGGTAGCCGAACAGCACTTCGTGCCCTCGATCAGCCGGTGCAGGATTCCGGTTCCTGGGCGTGGTGTTGTTCGAGGCTTCGCTGCTGGATCTGCGCGGTGCTGCTTATGAGCGTCCTCGTGGGTGGAACGGGCGCTGGGCACCTGCGGACAGAGCGGATTCGATGATGGCGAGGTTGCGGCGCTCTTGGTGGGGGCGGGCGTGCCGTGCCGCCTCCTCCAGCAGGTCACGGACCTCCGCCTCGGTCAGGTGCCCACCGTGGACCAGACCACCGGCAGTGTAGGCCGCCCGGTTCAGTTTCTCGGTGAAACTCGCTCCTTCCGGGGTTGCCGCACACGCCGCCACCTCCTCCAGGAGCGGCTCCAGGACACGGGCCGCCGCCCGGGGAGCGCGCCGTCGGGACGCTCGGGCGGCAGGGAGGACCGGGGACGGGTCCTTGGGGCGCGGCACATGGCCGGTGCGGGCGAGTTCCTCAGCGAGCCACTGCGGCAGCGGAGCGGGCCTGCGGGCGTCTCCCACGGGCGTGTAGCAGCCGGCGCTGGTCCGGGTCGCGGGCGCGACGATGTAGCCGTTGTCGGAGCGGACGTCGACCTGCCAGGCCAGGGCTGTCTTCGGGCTCGATCCGGTGGACGACCGATAACGGGTCTGCGGATGCGGATTTCGGTACCAGATGTGCAGCCCCCCGGATGGTGTTCGTATGCGCAGCGTCTCCTCGTCCTCGGCAGGACTGGGCACTCCCCGCAGCGCGGCGAGCAAGGCCAGCGTGTCGAAGCCCGTGGCGAGCCCGGCGAGATTCACCTGCGGCCCGATCGGGATGCCCGGCAACAGCCGGGATCGGTCCGGGACTTCGGCGGCGTGTGCGTCCACATCGATGACCACGAGATCGGCCGGCCCGCAGGAGACCCCCACCCCGAATCGTGGCTGTGCGCCCCACCAGGCGTCGATGCGCTCCAGGGACGTGGTGGCGGCGTGGAAGCCGTGGCACCACCGTCCGGCCTGGATGCACGAACAGGTCGCCGGGGCGTGCCGGTCCTCCTTGCATGCCTCGCAGTTGGCAGCGGGCGTCTTCTGCCGGGGAGCCAGCGGATGCACGGGCCAGCCGGCCCTGGCGCACCACCGGGCGACAGCGTGGGGCTGCTCAACGGTCCTGGACGGGTCGGTCGAGCTTGTCGCAAGCTGACGCGGCACTACTTGTCCTTGGTCACGGGGCTGAGTCGTCACCGCTCAGTCCCTGGTGAAACCGCTGGTCAGCGGGTGTCTCACAGTCCAACGGGGCTAAAGGGCTGAGCATTTCATACTGCGGTGCCGACACTAGCGCACGCCCCGCGTCTCGTGGAAACACCGTCCGCCGCTGCTGGGCGGGCACGCCGACCAGCCAGCCGTCGACGATGGCGCGCAGCCGGGCCCGCCGGGCCCGCCGGCCCGCGATCACGAAAGTGCAGGTGGGACAGTCGCCGCGGGTGCGGTGAGCGGTCGGCCAGCAGCCGCGGCGGCGCCGCACAGCGAGGGTGGCGGACGCTGGTGGTCGTACTACGACGAGGCCGAGCAGACGAACGTCACCGACCTGGACATCGACCACATGGTCCCTCTCGAGGAGGCGTGGGCCAGCGGTGCCTTCGCCTGGACGTCGGAGCGCGTGGAGGTGGCGTTCGACGTGCAGGTAGCCGTTCCAGCCGACCAGCACCGCTGCGAGTCCCACGAAGCTGTGCAGCAGTGCGATCAGCTCGGGCATGCCGGTCATCTCGACGACCCGGGCACGCCACAGGCCGATCGCCGCACCGATCGCGGTGGCGCCGACCAGCAGTCCGAGGCCGACCGCCCAAGTTCGACAAGGCCGACTACCGCGAGCGCCACGCGGTCGAGTGCGGCATCAACCGACTCAAGAGACACCGGGCCGTAGCCACGAGATACGACAAGCTCGCGGTCCGCTACGAGGCAACCGTCCTCGTCGCCGCGATCAACGAATGGCTGTGACCATCGCCCCTTCGTGGTCAGGCCTGCAGTCGCATCTGGTCCTTCTCCGTCACTGCATAACCGGGCACGGACGGCCACCGAACCGTCAGCACCACCGACTCTTCCTCCGCGAACCATGGGTGATCGACTCCGCGCCCCCACACGACGTAATCACCCTGCTGTTCCAGAAGAACGCTGCGGCCGGGGAGCTCAACGCAGAAGCGGCCACTGATGAGTACTGGGAGAGCTGTGCGTTCCTTGCTCTTCACCCACTGCGATCGCTCATCGCCACGGGGGTGGACACCCCACTTGATCTCCACGGCCTCGCTGTGGCGCGGATCGCCAACGTCCTTGAAGTGCCCCAGGAGCCATCCCCGGTCCAGTGCCGCATCCTTGCCCGCGTTGCCCACGTACACGCTGTCATGCACGTGGCCGGACGCTAGACGAGTCTTTCCGAATGCCTGAGGGCGCGAAGAGAGGGTGTCCGTGATCGTTTGTGACGACGAACCTGGACACCCTCGTGACCGCACTGTACGTGAAGATCGACGACGAGTACGCGGGCATCGCGCGACTGTCGGGCCGGCCGCCGAAGCTCAGCCACTCGGAGTTGCTGTGCCTGGCGGTCATGCAGGCGATGCTCGGCTTCCACTGCGAGGCACGCTGGCTGCGGCACACCCGCGAGCACTACCGGCACCTGTTCCCCTTCATCCCGCAGGATGCCGGCTACAACAAGCGGCTGCGGGCCGCGCTGCCGCAGATCAAGCGGGTGATACGGGTGCTCGCGAAGGACACCGACTTCTGGCACGACACCGTGTGGCTCACGGACTCCACCCCGGTGCCGTGCGGGATGTCCCGCCCCACAGTGAAACGTTCCGAGCTAGCGGGCTGGGCTATCTACGGCTACTGCGCGTCGCATTCCTGGTTCTTTTGGGGGCTTCGGCTGTACCTGGTGTGCACCCCGGCCGGGATGCCGATCCTATGGGCCCTGGCCGATCCAAAGCTCGGTGAGCGCGAGGTGCTGGCCGCGATGTTTTCCAGGTCGCGACGGCGTCCTGCCTGTCGGAGTGCGCGATCACCAGCACTCCGTGCGGGTCCACGAGGACCTGGCCTCTGTCGGCTGGAGGGGTCCGGCCGGCCCGATGGTTACGGCGTGGAGAACAGGCCGGGCCCCGGGGGCGAGGGGCCGTCGGCGCGGACGCCGTTCGTGACCCGCAGGAACTCCAGCTTTTCCGCATCGGCGGAACCCGCGGCCACGGTGTAGACGACGAGGCGGACGTCGCAGCCCGGGACGGTGAGCACGTCGCAGTCGCATGTCACCTCGCCGACCTGGGGGTGCACGATGGTCTTGCGGGCCGAGACGTGCGGTCCGACCGCACCCTCGTCCCACAGCCGGGTGAACTCCGCACTGCTGGAGCGCAGTTCCTCGACAAGGTCGATCAGGCCACGGTCACGGGGGTAGTCGACGAGAGCCGTGCGCAGATCGGCGACGAGGGCGGGGCCAAGGGCGTCGTCGTCCTGGAGCACGGGCCAGGCCGCCAGCCCTGAGGGCCCTGCGGCGAAGACCGCCCGCACCAGGTTCCGCTCGACGTGTGTCCGTGCGCTGGGGTCGCCCAGCAGCACCGCCCATGCGGGAGTCCAGGACAGCAGGGTCCAGTCGGCACTGAACACACCCACGGGGAACTCGCCGAGGCGCGCCAGCATCCGTTGGACCCCCGCCGGCACATGCGTGGAGATCATCCCTTCCTGGGGCGGGAGGAGGCCGGCCAGCCGGTAGGCGTGATCGCGCTCCATGGGTTGCAGCTGCAGTGCCCTGGCCAGGCTCGCGACGACCTGCGCCGAAGGGCTCGTGGCGCGCCCCTGCTCCAGCCGCACCACATAGTCGACCGACAGCCCCGCGAGCTCGGCCAGTTCCTCGCGTCGCAACCCCACCGCACGTCGTCCGGGCCGCGAGGTCCGCCCGATGTCGAGGGGAGAAAGCCGGTCGCGCCAGCGGCGCAATGCCGTGCCCAGGGTCTCGTCCACCCGACCATTGTGTCCGCCGGACAGCCGTTGTGCCTGGTACTGGCATTCCTACCGTCGCAGAGGGTACTGGTTGTCCTCTCGTCACGGGCCGAGGGTGAACGCATGACAACAACCTTCATCACAGGAGCCAACAAGTCCCTCGGGTACGAGACCGCCCGCCGCTTGATCGAGGCCGGCCACACCGTCCTCGTCGGCGCTCGCGATCCAGAGCGCGGCCAGGCCGCCGCCGACGTCGGGGCTCGCGAGGGGGGCATCGACGTCCTGATCAATAACGCCGGCGTCCTCGGGACGCACAGCCTGGCCGACCAGATCACGGCCGCTGACGCCAGCGAGGTGTTCGAGGTCAATGTCGTGGGGATCGTCCGGGTGACGCACGCGTTCCTGCCTCTGCTGCGCAAGTCCGCGAGCCCGGTCATCGTCAATGTGTCCAGCGGCATGGGCTCGTTCGCGGCCACCCACGACGCCGGGCGCGTCGAGGGCCGGGCCATCGCGCCGCTCTACACGGCGTCGAAGGCTGCCGTGACCATGCTGACCACGCAGTACGCGAAGTCCTGGCCGGACGTGAAAGTGAACGCGGCCGACCCCGGCTACACCGCGACCGACTTCAACGGGCACAGCGGCCCGCAGACAGTGACCGAGGGGACCGACGCGATCGTCGAACTCGCCACCATCGGGGCGGACGGACCGACCGGAACCTTCCGTGACCGTCACGGTGAGATGCCCTGGTGATCCACCTCTGAATTCGGGGCGTGCCGGCACGGACGAGGGAGACCCCGGCAGCCCCGAGTCTCTCCCGGCACACTCGGCGATCCGCCCACACCACACTGACTGGCCGGTCGACCCCTTCGACCGCCAGAGGCCCCTCCACAGCAGGGCCTCGCGCGAGCACATTCGCGCGATGAACTTGAAAGGAAAACACCATGTCCGATCTCGAGCAAACCCTGCAACGCATCGTCGATGAGAACGAGATCAGAGATCTCGTCGCCCGGTTCGTCGACACCTGCATTCTCGGTAACCATGACGGCTTCCGCGAGCTGTGGGCCGAAGACGGCCTGTGGGAGATCGGAGCGCCGTTCAATGCTCGCATTGAAGGCATAGAGGCGATCGTCGACATGCTCCACAGGCTGCGAGACGAGCGCACCTACTTCACACAGTTGATCCCCACTGGCGTCATCGAAATCGACGGCGACCGGGCTAGCGCACGCTGGCCCGTTCGAGAGGTCGCTCAGGGCCCCGGCGAAACCTACTACGACAACCTGGCGATGTACTTCGACAGCTTCACCAAGATTAACGGTGAGTGGAAGTTCGCCCGGCGCTCCTACAAGTACATGTGGCTCAACACCGAGCCCTTCGCGGGCACCGCGTTCGGAACCCCCAGTGACGACTGACGCGCACGCTTTCCCTCCCCATCCGCTCTCAGCGTGATGGGGAGGCGAGTCATCACCGGCGTCGCTCGAGAGCCGAATTCGCCCTGATGGCTCGGGCCACCGCCAGCGCGACCGAAGCCACGGACGGGGAGTTGCTCGCGCCGCTGCCGCACAGGATTGTGGCTGTGCGTTCGTCAGCGACATCCGCTAGGAATAGATCCGAGGCGCCGTGACATGGCTCGCTGATCGGACACAGCCCGCTGCTGTCCGAGGCGCCCCCGGCCCTGCGAGACAGAGGGGGCGCCGTGGGCTTGACGCCTGCTACCCGCCGAACTCCCCGGCGACTCAGGGCCTGTGTGATGTCGTGATCAATCGGCTGCTTGCAAGAGATCTCCGAGCCAGATCATCGAGGCGCGGAGTTCGAGGCCGGCGAAGTAGCTCTCGGGCGTCTTGTCGAAGCGTGTGGCGATGCCGCGCCAGTGATTCAACCGTCGGGGCCAACACCAGCACACAGACCAGCACCGCGGGCGGCTACCACCAGGAAGCCTTCACCATCGACTGGGACCACAAGAAGGTCACCTGCCCCGGCGGCGCCACGAACACCACCTGGAACAAACGGCTCTCCCAGCAAGGGCTGCCCGTGATCCGGGTGCGGTTCTCCGTGCTGGACTGCCGGCCCTGCCCGGTGCGGCGCCAGTGCATCAACTCGCCCACCGCCGAACGCCGCGAACTGCGGCTGCGACACCACGACGAACACCACGCGCTCCGCACGGCCAGAGCAGAGCAGCAGACCGATGACTGGAAGGAACGCTACAAGATCCGGGCCAGGGTCGAGGGCACGATCTCCCAGGCCGTCCAACGCTGCGACCTGCGCAGGGCCCGCTACCGCGGCTTGGCCAAGACCAGTCTCCAGCACCGGCTCACCGGCGCCGCCATCAACCTCGCCCGCATCGACGCCCACCTCACCGACACACCCCGAGCCCGCACCCGCACCCGCCACTTCGCAGCACTTCGCCCCGCCGAGCACCATCTCAACGGGGCGAAGTGATCAGGAGCCCGAATTAACCAACAGCGTCCTGGGCATCTTCGGGCCCCCCGTAAGCACCAGGGTCTACAGCCAGGAGGACAGAGCCTCAGTCCCCTTCAGTCCCTGCGGGAAAAGTGCAGGTCACCGGTCCTCTAACCCATAGACAGGGACTGTAGGGACCCAAGTTCCCCATTATGAGCTGCTCCACTTCATTTCTCGCGGGGGCGGGCGCGCGAACACCACTTGTCTCACCAGCCAGCTGATATATAGGGAAGTTCGGTCCCTTCAGTCCCTTACCTTGAGCGCGGCACTATGCTGAGCTGCGGAAACACCGATCTCCCCAGGGCAGGGACTGAGTCCCTGCCCTCAGCCACTCCGCCACTTCGGCCTGCCGCTGACACACTCGCCCGCTCCGCCCGGACCCGGCACAGCACGGCAGCGTGAGAAGCACTGGCCACCTGCTCATGGGCCAAGCTGACGAACATCCGCACCGGCCGTCACCTGCGGCGGCAGCAACTCGGCGGAGCCCGCAGCCGATCACCGAGCAGCACCCCCTCGCTGCGCCATGCAGCAGCCTTGCAGCACACAGCAGCGCCCCGGACCAACCGTGGTCCGGGGCGCTGCACAGGTGCTCGGGAGGCCCCTACGCCTCAACGTACGCCACGATAACCACGGTGCGCAGGGCGGTGACGTAGTAGATGACGCGGACGTCGTCGACGTCGTCGGCGTACTCGCGTAGTTCGGGGTGGGAGCCGGGAATCGGGCTGCCGAGGTCGGGGGCGACGGACAGCGCGGCCAGGGCGCGGTCCAGGGCGTGGATCTCGGCTTCGTCGGTGATGGCTTCGATCTGCTTGGCGGCGGAATCGGAGAAGAAGATCCGCGCGCGGCCGCGGGCGTGCTGGGCCATCAGGCGACGTGCCCGCGCCGGGTGTGCAGCTGGGCAAGCTTGGTCTCGCGCAATTCCTCCCAGGGGACGCAGTCCTCACTGGCGGGCAGGCCGTTGGCGGCGATGTCCTCCAGGACGGCGGCGACCTGGTCGGCCTGCTCACGCTTGCGCGCGGCGTACGCGCGCAGCGCCTGCGCGCCCTCGGGGGTCAGCGGCTCACGGCCCGGTGCCGGCTGTGGGGCGTCGTAGTCGCTCATTATGAGGCTCCTGCTCTGCTGCTTGGGATTTACCGTAGCGTCCGTCGGTCCCGGGCACTCCGCCTGGACGAAAGATGCCCCCGATCAAGGCCTGCCCAGCGCGGGTCAGTGGCGCTCGAACCGGGGTGCCGGGTGGCCGTAGTCGGCGGTTTTCATGTGGTCGCAGACGGGCTCCCGCGGGGTGAAGGCGGCGCCGGTCTCCCGGGCGAGGACGGGGAAGAAGCGCTGGGCCTCGGGTGACTGGCCGGTCGTCGTCCAGTGGTAGTCCTCCGCTCCTCGCATCGCGCGCAGCACCAGGCGTCGCCCCAGGCCCTGGCGGTGCCAGTGGTCCGCGATGGAGATCTTCGCGATGTGGCCGCGCCGGCATGCAGAGCAGGTGTTGCCACGACAGCACCGCCGCGTCCCAGCCTGTCCGGTCGCACACGCGCAGGACCTGGAAGCCCCCGTCGCGCCCTGCCGGGCAGTACAGCCACAACTGCTGCCGGAAGGGATGCCAGCGAAGTATCCGCTTCCATTCCCGGTCGGTTAACCCCTCAGGCATTTCTGCTTCCTTCTAGAAGGAGACATCGAAGTAGTCGATGTTGTTGAGGCTGACTTCGAGGTCCTGGGCGCGGCGGCCGCCGTCCTTGAAATACACCTCCTGCAAGCCTTCGGCGACGATGTCCCGCATCTGCTGGTCGCCGGCACCCCGGTCGCGGGCGTCGAACAGGCGGCGCGCGTACTCCGGCGGGAGGTGGACGGTCAGGCGGCGGAAGCGGCCGTCGTCGGTGGTGCCGATCGGTGCGGTGTAGCCGAACTGGGCGCGTGTCTCGATGGTGATGCCCGTAGCGGTGGCGGCCTGTTTCTGGCGCCGCTTGCGGACCAGGGGCTGCCAGCGGGCCCGTACGGCGGCGTCGATCTTGTCCTGGATGTGTTTGGGCGGGTGCTTGCGGGCGCCGCGCCGGTAGCGGTTGACGGAGTCGGCGGTGATGCCGAGTTCCGCCGCGACGGCCTTGGCCGTCTTGAGCTGCTTGAGCAGGTAGCCGATCTGCCCTTTGAGGGTCTTGGGCGGTTCGCGGGTGAACGCCTCGCGGTCGGCGCGCTCCAGGGCGTCGTCGATGTCCCCCACGGGTCACTCTCCTTCGTCGAACTTGGCGTCGTGGCCGTCGCCCTTGATGTGGCGGGCGGGGTTGTAGCCCTGCTCCATCAGGTCGACCGCCCAGGCCATCTCCTGGACGCCTTCGACCTTGGCCAGGCCCGGGGTGGGACCGAGGCGGAAGGCGCCGGGGATCGGCTTGCCGGAGGCGCTGTAGGGCAGGAAGTCAAGCGGTGAGCGGCCCGGCGAGGGGTAGACGACGCAGTCGGACAGCACGGCGAGCGGGTACAGGCCGGTGAACTCCGCCATCTTGAGCATCTTGCGGTGCATGTTGACCCGGGCCTTGCTGATGACGGCGGCGCGGATGTCCGGCCGCCAGGTCGGGCGCTGAAGGGCCGGCCACCTCTCGCCGTCCTTGTAGTGCCGCCCCTGCGGGCGCTCGCGCAGCTTGCCCACGCCGCCCTTGACCGTGGCCTTGATGGCCGCGAGGACGGCCGCGAGGCCCGGGTCGACCTCCTTGTGCCGCTCCATCGCCGTGAGGAACTCGGTGTCGCTGAGGTCCTTGGTGACGCCCAGGTCGGCGAGGGTGTCGACGTAGGCGGTCTTGAGCCGGTCGTGCCAGGGGTCCAGGTACGCGCCGGTCTCCCGGCGCAGGTACGCCTCGATGGGCTGGACGTTGTAGCCGAGCTCCTGGGCGTAGGCGACGGTGTGCGTCTGGTACCAGGCCGGGCCCTCGGGGCGCGTCCCGGTCGGCGTGAACGGCGAGGGCAGGCGCGGGTCCAGCTCGATGTGCGACAGGTCGACGAACCAGCTGCCGGGGATCCGCTTGTCGAACTGAGGGCGCTTCACGTGCTCTGGGCCGGACAGACCGACTACGAGACGGGCCGCGGCCGCGAGGAACGCCGTGTTCAGGTCCAGGCCGATCGCCCACGGCAGGGCCGCCTCCTCGCCGGTCAGCAGGTCGACGTCGCGGATCCACTGGTACGCCTCCTCATCCAGGAAGCCGCCCGTCCAGCCGCCGTGCACGACCACGGGGTGCTCCTGGGTGGCCTCCGGCGGCGCCGGGTCGACCGGCTCCGTGCCGAGGCTGCCGGGGTTGTGGCCGGAGACCCAGTTGCCGGTCGCGCGGTCCTGCACGGCCCGGGTCGGCGGGCGCAGCGCGGTCATCAGCTCCAGCCCGGACACGGCCGTGGAGCCGCGCGGGGTGATGACGCGCTGGGCGTAGACGCCCAGGACGCGCGCGATGCCGGCCGGCTCCATCTCGGCGACGCCGGGCCAGGCCCTCGGATCCAGCGCGCCCCATGACAGCACCGCGAGCTGCACGCACTGACGCTGATTGCCCTGCGCTGGGCGGTAGATGCGGGCCCACGGGCCGAAACCCCTCTGGGTGAGCTTCCACTTGGCCTTGGTGATCTGCTTGATGACCGGGTGGTCGTCCTCCAGGCGCAGGGAGCGGCGCTGCTCGTGGCCCTCCAGGCGCTCCGGCAGCCCGAGCTTCACGGCGGCCGCCGCGGTGAGCACGATCAGCGGGTCGGAGTCGCGGCCGTTGCGGTGCAGCTTCGGCGCCCCGAGGCCGGACTCGCGCAGCGTCCACTCCACCAGCTCCGGGATGGTGGTGGCCGGGCAGTCCAGGATGATGCCTTCGATGCCGTACGCCTGCTCGTCGCCGTCCAGGACGGCGAGTGGCCCGTGCTGGTATGGGGCGGCGGCGATGTTCGGCACCACGCGCTTGCGACCGGGATGGCGCGACGTCGCCCGGGGCGCTGCGGCCCGCTGCGACTTCGGCGCAGCAGCAGCGGCGGGCTCGGCTGCAGCCGGCATCTCGGACGCCGCCGGGGGGGCCGGCTCCTGGGCGGCGCCGGTGAACGACTCCGGCACCGGCACGGCCACGGGGGTGGGGCCGGCGTCGGGCTTGGGGTACCTCTCAGCCCAGCCGTTCAGCAGCCGCTGGTACGCCTCCAGGCGCGGCGCCTTCGGCTCGCTCCGGCCGTTCTCCCAGTTCTTCACGGTTTGCTCGGTCACGCCCAAGGCCTTCGCCATGCGGGCCTGGGTGATGCCGGCGGCCTCGCGCAGCCGGGCCCGCTCCGCCGGGGACGGCAGCTGCGGCTCCTCCTCCAGCAGCGCGTCGACCGACGCGAACAGCTCTTCCTTGGATGCCATACGTCTCTACCTCCACCTCAAACCCTAGCAGCCTTACCCCTGAAATTAACCTGTTTCTTTAACCCGATCAGATCCTGTCCGCGTGGGGAAATGGTGGCGCAGGAACGGCCGTTGACGTGCTGTGTCCTGCGCCAGTGGTCTTTCATCAGGACATGCAGCAGCGTCACCAGCCAACACCGACCATCAGGGCAGTGCCGAACGGCGGGTGCTCAAAGGCTGCATACGTAGCGCCCCTGCCGACGAGGAGGAGAAGTACCGTCCGCTGATCCAGTCGACTGTGCATGGATGTGGCCCTTCCATGTCTGCGGCGCCATGGGCTTCGTCGCTTCGGAATGCGATCCCGGCGATTCGTGAGCCCATCGAGACGCCTTGCTGTGTCGGCGCAAACGTGTTCGGCCGAGCCGTCATCGACGGCAGCTTCCGGGTTGGCGCCATCCCTACGCCCTCCGGGACTTGCAGTGCGCGCACCATCGGGTGCCTCGTTCTGCGGACCTAGTGCTCAGGCTTCGATGGCACGCGCTCATGTCCCGTTTCTGTCACCGAACATGCTGTTTCCGGGCTGCTGGACTGTGCGACATCCCGTGAGTTCTCCTGAGCCTCGAGCGCGAGAGCCGGATCGTCGCGCTGCGGTCGCTGTTCCGGCACGCGAAGAGGAACGGCCACATCTTCCGCAACCCCACGATCCGTATCCGTGTCCCCCGACAGACCGGCGGCGTCCTCCAGTCCCTTGACCAGGCGGATATCGACGAGGCGATCGCCACGGCCACAACACCGGACCTGCGGCTCATCATCGCCCTGGCCGCCGTTCATGCGGCACGGCCCAAGACGATCCGCACGATGCTGCTGGACGATGTGGATCTCGGCAACCGGCGCATCACCGTCGGCGGCCACGTCCGCCCGCTCGACGAGCTCACTCGCCGCGCTGTCCTGGACTGGCTCGACTACCGCCGCAGCCGCTGGCCGAACACGGCCAACCCCCACCTGCTGATCACCCAGAAGACCGCCGTTGAGCTCGGCCCGGCCGGCAAGCTCTGGACCACCCGGGCCACCCGCAGCCTCACCGCCACCCTCGAACGGCTCCGTGTCGACCGCCGACTCGAAGAGGCCCTCACCCACGGCGCCGACCCGCTCCACCTGGCGCTCGTCTTCGGCATCGACGAGGAGACGGCCATCCGCTCCGCGGAGTCGGCACGCGTGCTTCTGGATGAGGCTGCCGAGCAGTCATCACAGTGAAACTCGCTCGCCCTGGTTACCTCCTTGAAGAGACTCTATGGGCATGGAGTTCCTCTGCTACCACCGCGACCGGCCCGGCTCCCTGCCGCTGCGTGACGAGCTGCTGGAAGAGCATTGGTCCTACATGGACCGGTACGCGAAGGAGATGATCGCCCGGGGCCCGACCCTCGCCGACGACGGCGACACACCCACCGGGAGCGTGCACATCGTCGACCTGCCCGATCCCGCCGCCGCCCGCGCGTTCGCCTTCGACGAGCCGAACTACCAGGCCGGCGTCTACCGGGACGTGCTGCTGCGACGGTGGCGCAACACGCTGGGGCGCACCATGTGGGACTTCCCCGGCGGCCGGACCGGCGGCAACCGGTATCTGGTGCTCGGCCTCGGCACGGGGCAGGCCGCCGACCTCGCGATGCCGCCCGACCGGGACGAGTTGATCGCCTACGGGCCGCTGCTGTCCGACGACGGCGCCACCTGGCTGGGCACGGCGGCGCTGCTCCGGGCGCCGGACACGGACACGGCACGCGCCATCCTGACCCCGGACCGGTACGCCGACATCGAGGTGCACAACTGGCAGTTCGGCGGGCGGCCGTCATGACCGAGGACGTCCAGGCCGGCGTCACCGCGGAAGTCCGTCGGATCGCTCAGCATCCTCGTGTTTCATCCGAACCCACGGATGGATTGGCCTGACGCCCACCGGTGGACCCGTGGGTTCGCGCTGAAGAACCTTCGGTTTCCCCGAACCCACGGGGATCAAGGCCCTGTTCTCCCGAAGCTGCCGCGAAGTGACAAGTAACTCAGCGTGTCGTCAGGGCCTTGGCCTCTGTGCTGGGTTCGGGTACTTCACCGCGGGTGAGGGCGGTGAAGTCGGCGTGGGCCTACTCGACCGCCTCGGGGTACGCCTCACGTTTGGCGTGCTCGGCGAGCGCCCGGTAGATGCTGGCCGAGGGGTTCTGGCCCTTGCGCTTGTCGGTGGCGGCTGTGGCCGATGTCGAAGTGCTCGGCGACGGTCTCGCCCCGGGCGGGTCTGTGCGGTCAGGTCCGTTGCTCCTGGACAGTGAGAGCCTCCGTCAGACCCGGGGCGCTTCATACATCCTATTGTCCGAGATGTGTCCGGGACACACGCCAAGCCTTCCTGTGACCAGCCCGGACAGTGGATGTCCTGTCCGGGACAGTAAAAGTCCCTGGTCCGCTCTCTTGCAGCTCCGTACGTTCGACGAGGCTCGGCCGACCCGGCGGAGCCAACGTCTCGCTGGCTTTGGCGAGAGAACCTCAGTCCGGTTCCCCTTTGAAGACGCGGACTGTCAGTCGAGCCCCATGCCACACGGGTGGCGATGTGGAGGAAGCAATGCGTACAGGAAGAGTCCTGGCAAGCGGGTTGTTCGGAGCCGCTCTGGCCCTGGGCATCACGGCGGCACCTGCTACGGCCGCGGACGGCTGGCAGAAGACCGTCGACGTATCGGAGAGCTCGTACAGCAACGGTGAGTCGAAGCGGTGCGCCACTTCCGGCAACGGGCAGGCCTGCTTCCAGGCCTACGGCGAGTGGTTCTGGCTCCGCGACTCGTACGTCAACGGTGAACCCATCGCCATGGACTGGTACGTCGAGACCAGCGCGGGGGTCCGGTCCGGCGTCGCCTACTGGAACGGCGGTAGCGCAGCGGGCTGGACCAACCTCAACAAAAGCTTCGACGAGGGCTACACCATCACGTTCCGAGTCTGCGAAGTCGACATCCCCACCGAGTGGGTATACGAGGACACCTGCAGCTCCTGGACCTCGACAACCACCTGATCCGCCACACGCCAAGCGGAATAGCCGTCCGCGCCAGCGGCGCTGGTGCCGAACCCGGGCCTGGCGGGACCAGCAGGAGTTCGCGGAGCCGTCGAGCCGTCGAGCCGTCACCGTGGCGCCTTCCCAAACGGCCTGCAGAAGCCCTCAAGCAGCATCAACCCACTCTCGAACCAACGGTAAGGGGAGGAAAAGCCATGCGAATCCAAGGCGCGCTCGCACTCGCAGCAGCCACCGCCGCACTCACCGCGGGCCTCGCAACCACACCCGCAGCAGCCGACACGAGCAACCCCACCCCCAGCGGCGAAATCTCTGCTGCCGCGTGGACCCCGACCACCACACTGACCTATGCCCCGATCAGGGAGTGCTACAAGGCCGCGTGCGACGTGGTGATAGAGACGAACGTCGGCGAGACGGTGTACTGGAGTCACTACGCTCGCAACGAATACGGAAACCTCTGGTACTACGTCAAGTACACGGCGGGCAACGGCTACCCCAAGACCTTCTACGGCTGGGTCTACTGCGGCAACGTCACCGCTCCATGCTGAGCATTTCCGACTGAACGCCCCGCCCCGTGACCGGTGTTCCGGCGATCGTCGCAACACCGGCCTCGGGACTGGTGGGCTCGCATGTTGAGGTATCGCGTATTCCGGCTCGATCGCCGCGATTGGTCACTTTGGGTGATGAGGCCAGTGTCCAGGGCCCGGCCCGGAGTAGGTATGTTCGTCTGGTAGCGCGTTCGAAGCGCTTCGGGAGGGGAGAGCGCCGGTGGACGTCGTCCCAGTGGCGGCCAGTGTGGGCGACGCCGAGATGGACGTCCTTGCGGAGGCGCACCGGCCGTTCGTGCGGCTGCGGAACCGCTGGGTGCACAAAAGCCTGTGACGATCTTGATTCAGGGGCGTTGAACGCCGCGCACAGAATCCAGCAGGGAAAGAGTCCTCGGAGTAACGCCGAGAAGCCTGGTGAATGCCAGAACACCGACGAACCCGAACACCAATGGCAGCACCGGATCGGGAATACCGATCAACGCCCCGGCAACAGCGGCACCGACCGTGACAGCGCCTGCCGCCGTGATCCGCAGGAGTTCGCGGCTCCGCACCGGTTCGAGGCCGGCAAGTTCCTGTTCCTCGAGCAGCCGGCCCCATTCGCGACGCACGTAAGCGTCGCAGATGCGCAGCGCCATGTCGGCGAGTGCGGCCGTGCCTGCTGCGGGGTCGCTGTCCACGCGCAGGGTCGCCTGCCGCAGGGCGGCGGCCACCAGGCGGGTGTGATGCCTGACCGCCTTGCTGCGTGGCGAGCGCCGCCGGAATTGATGCTTGTCGCCGGACAGTCTCATCACTTCCCGCCCGAGAAGTTCCACGGCGGTGTCGATGTCCTGGAGGGACGGTGCGGACTGGTGCGGCACGGCGGCCTTCACACGAGCGCATTGGAAGATGAGCAGGGCGCAGAGGGCGGGCACCCTGTTCCGGCGGCTCCTGATGCTTCGGGACCGGGCGCGGCGTAGTTCTTCGCGGCGTGTGAACCGGTGTGACCTCAAAGTGACCCACACACGGAACGTCATGACGCGGGCCGCCAGCGCAAAAACAACCAGGAGTATGCCGAACAGGGTGAAACGATGGACCGCATACCCGTCGTCTTCCCACAGGAAATCCTGAAGGTCGGAGCCGATCCGGGCCCAGCCCGAGACAAGGGCGACGAGGACGGGATCGATCAACCCCAGCGCCGCCACCAGGCTCACGTACAGACCGGCCATCAGCGCTAGTGCCGCATCAGCCAACGTTCGCCCTGGTGTTCCCCGTCCCGTGCGCCGTTCTGTGAGCCGGGAGGCTCGTGGCCGTTTCCGGGAGCTGGGGGAGAGCTCAGACGGCTTTGGTCGAGAGCCCGATCCCTCATGTATCCCGTTCAGGAAAGACGCTGGA
>NZ_JBHXVG010000029.1:0-99122 GCF_042672405.1 Streptomyces sp. NPDC127197
AAACGCTCGACTGGGAAACCCCAGCCGAGCGTCTGCATAAACTGCTCGCGACTTGATCAACTCACCGCGTGTTGCAACGACCCCCTGAATCCACCACACCAACGCCGACCACCTGGCCGCCTGGCGCCTCGACGAACACGGCAACCCCGTCGGTAATCCCCGACGCTTCTCCTACGACCTGTCCGGCACCGCCCAGCACCGCGACGCCCAGGTACGGCACGCGCTGATCCGCCTGCTGCACTGGGCCAAGCGCCACGGCCTCGCGGTCGCGATCGAAGACTTGGACTTCCAGGCGGAGAAAACCCGGGAGAAGCACGGCCGCCGCAAGCGGTTCCGCACGCTGATCTCCGGCATGCCCGTCGCCCGGCTGCGGGCCCGGCTGCTGTCGATGGCCGCCGGACTCGGCATCACCCTCGTCGCCGTCGACCCGGCCTACACCTCCAAGTGGGGCGCCCGGCACTGGCAGAAGCCCCTCACGAGCAAGACCAGGAAGATCACTCGCCACGACGCGGCCGCCGTGGCGGTCGGCAGGCGCGCCCTGGGGCACCCGATCCGGCGACGGACGGCACCGCCCCCGCACGACCGGAGCGATCGTGTGGGGCATCGGACCGTCCAGGCCCGACCGGGCATCCCGGGGCGTGAGGGAAACCGCCCCCGCCTCCCCGGACCACGGACAGGTTCCGTGCGCGCCGGACGCGGTGCGAACGCGGTGGACCAGAACGCCCAACACCGTTCGGGGCGTTCGGCTGAGCATGAGTTCTGGCAACAGGCCTCACCCGCTCAGTCTTTAGGAACGGTGGAGGAAGACGTAGCGCGCGACGTTGCGGTCCTTGGCCGGCCAGTCATCGAGTCCCGCGAGCAGGCGCAGTCTGCTCGGGTTGTGGGCGAGCAGGTCCGAAAGTCGCGATCGTCGGCCTGGGCGGCCTCGGCCACATGGCCGTGAAGCTCGCGCACACCATGGGCGCCGAGGTCACCATCCTGTCGCAGTCGCTGAAGAAGATGGACGACGGCCTGCGTCTGGGCGCCGACCACTAACATGCCACCAGCGACCCGGCCACCTTCGAGCAGTTGGCGGGCACCTTCGATCTGATCGTCAACACGGTCAGTGCCAAGCTGGACCTGGACGCCTACCTGGGCCTGCTGGCCGTGGGCGGCACGATGGTCAACGTGGGTGCCCCCGCCGAGCTGCTGTCGCTGAGCGTGTTCTCCCTGCTCATGCAGGGCCGAACGTTCGCCGGCTCCCTGATCGGCGGCATCCGCGAGACGCAGGAGATGCTCGACTTCTGCGGCGCGCACGGCATCGGCGCCGAGGTGGAGATCATCCCGGCCGAGAAGATCAACGAGGCGTACGAGCGGGTCCTGAGCTCGGATGTCCGCTACCGCTTCGTGATCGACACCTCGACGCTGGGCTGACCGCCGCCCCGCCTCCAAGACCACCCCGTACGGGAGCAGCCCCCGTCAAGTCTCCCGTACGGGGTGCCGACGTACTCCCACCTGCATGGTCACCGTTTGACGACCGGCCAGAAGGCGTCCCTCACATCGGACTTGGAGGTGGAGACGAACTCTTCGCTGCCCGGCCCGTAGTCGTACGTGCCGTAGTACTCGTAGTGCAGGACGCTCGGGCAGCTTCCGCCGCTGATCTGCACCTCGCGCGGGTCGACGCGCTTTCCGGTGCGCAGCTCGTAGACCTTCAGCGGGACCTTGACCTTGTGGAAGGTCACTTCGTGGGGGAGGTACTCGGACAGGTCGTTCTCGTAGTAGCACGTCTCGACGGCGGCTCCGTTCTTCGCCGTGTCCGCGCAGACCACGAGCGCGGCCTTGGTCGGGTCGCCGGTGCGCCAGTCGCCGGGGAGCTGGTCGGTGTACTCGGTGTCGCCGAGGAACATCGCGCGGTTGAACCCCTTGCGGTACGGCGGGGCACCGCTGTACTTGGCGGGCGTGTCGCAGTAGCCGGTCGACGCGCCGGTCGTGTCCTCGACCAGATCGCGTACCTTCCCCAGCTCGATGGCGAGGTCGGCCTTCTTCACACCGCTGCGTGCCTGGTCCGTGCGTGCGTCGTCCGGGTACTCGTCGAGGAGGTGCTGGTAGTGCGCCCGCGCCTGCTGCCAGTTGTCCTCGTCCATCAGGTCGTCGCCGCATCCCACCAGTGCGGCGGGTTCCATGCGTGTCGCGGCGGTGGTGGACCGGTCCAGTACGTCGTGGGTGGGCTCGCGGCCGCGGAGCCATTCGGTGATGTCGGCGGTGTCGCAGGAGTCCTTGGTGGGCAGGCCGTCGAGGAAGGTGTCCAGGACCGTCCTGACGGTCTGCTCGTTGCCGGGCTTGTTCAGGACGCCGGCGAGGATGTCGAAGCCCCGCTCCAGGTCCTCGATGCTCCCGCTGCGTCCGGCGGCCAGCCTGGACGCGGCCCGCTCCAGCCGGTGGCACGCCTCCACCACCGCGTCGCCGGGTTCGACCACCGGTGCGCCCGCCAGGCGATGGCCCCACCACACCTCACCCTGCGCGGCCACGGCCGTCTCGCAGTCGCCGCCCTCACGGGCCTCGTTCACGCGGTCCTCGATTCCGTGCGCGTCGACGCGCAGCAGCACGGCGGTCAGCAGCACCGCGACCGTGACGGCGAGTGCGCCCGCGCGCTGCCCGCGTCGTACGACATGCTCCGCGCGCCGGCGTGCCAGGAACCAGCCGTGGGCGATGCCGGCCGCCCACCACAGGAGCAGCAGGATCTCGCACCAGGTCTCGGCGGTCGATGCGGTGAGGTTGAGGAGCCAGCCCGTGCCGACCACGGCGAATACGGCCGGCTTCCAGCGGCCCAGCAGCAGATAACCGATGCCGAGCAGCGAGGCGTTGCCGAGTGCCACCGCCACCGGGTCGCACGGCCTCGGGGCCCTGGGCGGCTCGGGCGGCTTCGGCGGCTCGGGGGGCTGCCGGTACGGGTCGTGTCCGTACGTCGGGGAGTCCATGGGCCATCACCCCTGAAGCGAAGTGGGTGCCGGTGCCGGGCTGCGTACGGAGAAGTAGTGGCGGCTGGTCTCGCCGCACACCATCCACAGGGCCGCCACATCGATGCCGGCGATCACGAACACCGCGAGGCTGGGCGCCCCGGAGGCCAGTGAGCCGAGGAAACCGAGGACCGTCCCGAACGCCACGAAGGACAGGCACACGATGAGCACCACACGGACCCAGGTACGGCGCTTCCGGGCCAGTACGACGCAGACGACCATGAGCGCCGCCAGCGCCCAGCAGAACAGCGCCACGAACCAGGCCATGCCCATCGGCATGAGCAGCTCCTGCCCGTGCTCCTGCTTGCTCCGGTTCTCCTCGATGATCGCCCAGCCGCCGAAGACCGTGCCCAGCGCGTGCGCGGTGACGATCACGAGAACGAAGATGAGGGCGCCAGGCATGCGCGCCGGCTCGAGCGGAACGGGCTGACCGGGCTGATACGGAGAGCTCTGCATGGCGGATCACCTCACGCTTTCGTTGTCAGGCAGGTCGTAGACCCGGGCCCAGTCCACTTCGTAGACGGCGCTCTGCAGGTCGTCCCCGTGGAAGTTGTCGAGCTGGATGGTCTGGTGCATGGACGGGGCGCACTGGATGCAGTCGCGGTCGGCGTTCGCGCCGTCGGCGAAGCGGAACCACTCCTCGCCGTCGATGAAGCCGCGCAGATGGTCCGGGGTCCACTCGATGGCGACGTTGTGCCACTGCGACAGGTCCACGCCGCACTTCTGCGCGAACTCCTGCTGCACGGGCACGCCTTCCGGGTGCGGGTAGTGCAGGAACGCCTCGGCGCAGCTCTCGCCCGGGGCGCCGTTCTCCAGGTAGTCGTACTCGCCGTCCTCGGGGTGCTCGTTCGAGTCCGGCCACAGGATCAGCAGCGGGTGGTACTGCCGCCCGTTGTCGGGGGCGGTGGCCCGGGAGCGTACGCGGGCCTCCCACCGGCCGTACTGCCGGCCGTACGGCGAGGCGAGCCAGCCGGTGTCGCCGTTCGCCTCGCCGGTCATGCGCAGTACGTCGCCGACGACCCGGGTGTTGACGTCGCAGCGGCGGCCGTTGTCGCTGTGGCCGGGCCAGCACTTGCCGGGGCCGCCGCCCGCCAGGCGCCACTTGTCGCGGTCGGGTATGGCGGGGTCGGCCTCGGAGCCGTAGTCGAACTCGTCCGACCACTCGGGCAGCGGGGTGCCCCAGCCGTACCGTTCGGCGGCGGTCGTCGGAGCGGCGGGGGCGGCGCTCACCGCGGTCGCCGTAAGCGTCGCCGCGAGTGCCGCCGCGCCGAACCCCACGGCGAGGTGCCGGGCGCGAAGTCGTCCGTACATGACTTCCCTTCAGCTGTCGTGCCTTGCGGACAAGGGGCGGCCCGAGCCCTCCCCTCGCGGGGCTCCGACCGCGCCGTGGCCCGTCCCGGCCACGTCCCTCAGCCAGTCGACCGCCGTACGCCGTTGTTCGGCAGGTCCTCTCCCGGCACCGAACAACCCGCGAACCGAACGAGCTGGTAGGGAGGAAGCGTGAGGATCGAGTGAACTCCCGTGTCACGCCTGCCGATACCCGGAAGTTCGATTGCGGCCGTCCCCGCGACTCCCTACCGTGGGCGCCCGAGTGGACCCGCTGGGTAATGGCGTGTCGGCGACAAGGTGGACGAGGGGAGAGCGGGCACGTGTCGGCACCAACAGGACCGGGGCGCACCGAGGGCGAGCTGGATCCGGAGGCCGGACCGGTGCCGCGGTTCGCCGCCGAACTGCGCGCGCTGCGCGAGTCCGCGGGGAGACCCACGTACCGGGCGATGGCCCAGCGGGCGCGGTACGGGGTGACCACCCTGTCGCAGGCGGCGGCAGGGAAGCAGCTGCCCACCCGCGCGGTGACGCTCGCCTACGTCAAGGCGTGCGGCGGCGACGTGATCGAGTGGGAGCGGCGCTGGCGCGAGGCGTCGGCCGAGCTGGCCGCCGAGACCGCCGACGACGAGACCTCCCGGCCGCCGTACCGCGGCCTGACCCGGTTCGAACCTGGCGACGCCGAACTGTTCTTCGGCCGCGACCAGCTCGTGGAACGGCTGACCGAGCTGAACCGCAAGCACCGCTTCACCGCCGTCTTCGGCCCCTCCGGCAGCGGCAAGTCCTCACTGCTGCGGGCCGGGCTGATCCCCCGTCTGCGCACACCGGACGATGGGGAAGAGGACGTGCCTCCCGCGGCCGTACGCATCCTCACGCCCGGTGCGGACCCGCTGCGCACACACGCCGACCGGCTCGTGCCCGTACCCGGCACCGACGCCGACACCTGGCTGATCATCGACCAGTTCGAGGAGCTGTACACCCTCGGCGCCGACCCGGCCGACCGGGACACCTTCATCGACCGCCTCGTCGCCGCCACCGACGCCGACAGCCGGCTGCGCGTCGTCATCGCGGTGCGGGCCGACTTCCTCGGCCGCTGCGCCGAACACCCCGGCCTCACCGCCGCGTTGCAGGACGCCACGCTGCTCGCCGGGCCGATGAGCCGCGCGGAGCTGCGGGAGGCCATCGTCCGTCCGGCCGCCGCAGCCGGCCTGATCGTCGAACGCTCCCTGACCGACCGCCTCCTGGACGAGGTCGAGGACGCACCGGGCGGACTGCCGCTGATGTCGCACGCCCTGCTGGAGACCTGGCGCCACCGCAGCGGCCGCGTCCTGACCGAGAGTGCGTATGAGGCGGCCGGCGAACTGCACGGCGCCGTCGTCCGTACGGCCGAGCAGGTGTATGATGAACTCACCGCGCCACAGGCTGAGTTGGCCCGCCGTATTCTGCTCCGCCTTGTCGCCCCCGGCGACGGCACACCCGACACACGTCGCCCCACCGAGCACGCGGAACTCGACTTCGGCAGCCCCGCCGACACCCGCGTGGTACTGGAACGCCTGGTCCGCGCCCGCCTCATCACCTTCGACGACGGCACCGTCGACCTCGCCCACGAAGCCCTCATCACCGCCTGGCCCCGCCTGCGCGCCTGGATCGACGCCGAACGCGACCGGCTGCGCGTCCACCGTTCGCTCTCCGAGGCGGCCCGCACATGGGAGGCGCTCGGCCGGGAGAACGCCGCGCTCTACGCCGGCTCCCGTCTGCACGCCGCCCGCGACGCCTTCCCGCAGGACGCCGCACGGGAGAACCACCGCAGCGAGGAACTCACCCCGCTGGAACGGCAGTTCCTCACCGCCTCGATCCGGCGCCGGCGCCGCGCCGCGCGACTGCGCCGTACGGTCGTGGCCGTACTCGCCGCGCTCGTGCTGCTCGCCACCGGCACCGCCGTCGTCGCCCTCCAGGCGCGCGCCACCGCGCAGGCCGAGCGGGACGAGGCCGTCTTCGGCCGCCTCACCGCCGAGGCCGACCGTGTCCGCGAGACCGACGCCGGGCTGGCCGCCCGGCTCGACGTCGCCGCGCACCGCATGCGCTCCACCCCGGACCTGCGGACCCGGCTGGCCTCGGACGCGGGCCGGGTGCTGGCCACCCGGCTGCCCGGCCACGACGGTGTCGGCAGCGCCGTGGCGTACGCGCCCGACGGCCGCACCCTCGCCAGCGGCGGCCACGACGGCACGGTCCGGCTGTGGGACACCGACACGGGCAGGCCGCTGGGCGAACCGCTGCGCCTCCGTACGGGACCGGTCGGCGCGGTCGCCTTCGCTCCCCAGGACGGCGACCTGCTGGTGGCCACCGGGAAAGGCGGCGGCATCCACCTGTGGGACGTACGCGACCGGGAGCGGCCCCGCCCCGTCGGCCGGCCGCTGGTCAGCCACGACGAGGAGAACGTCGTCTCCGTCGCGTTCGCCCCCGACGGCCGGACGCTGGCCACCGCCGGCGACGACGGGACCGTACGGCTGTGGGACCTGAGCGACCCGGCCCGCCCCGCGCCGCTCGGCGAGCCCGCCGAGGCCGACGAGTCGGAGGCCGGCAGCGTCCGCGCCGTCGCCTTCGCCCCGGACGGGGACACCCTCGCCACGGCCGGCTTCGACGGGACCGTACGGATGTGGCGGCTCAGCGCCGACGACGGCATCGCACCGCTCGGCAAGCCGCTGCGCGAACACACCGCCTCCGTCTGGGCGTTGGCCTTCTCCCCGGACGGAGAGACCCTGGCCACGGCCGGCTTCGACGAGACCGTACGGCTGTGGGACGTGTCCGGCCCGGGCCGCCTCGAGCCGCTGGGTGAACCGCTGACCGAGCACACCGCGCCCGTCATGTCGGTGGCGTTCAGTCCGGACGGCGAGACCCTGGCGAGCGCGGGAGAGGACGACGCGCCGATCCTGTGGAACGTGGCCAACCCGGCCTACCCGCAGCAGCTGGGGGAGCCGCTGACCGGCCACACGGAGGCGGTGTGGGATGTGGCCTTCAGCCGCGACGGCCGTACCCTCGCCAGCACCGGTGCCGACGGCAGCGTCCGCCTCTGGCACCGGCCGCCGACCGTCCTCACCGACTTCACCAACCCGCTGACCGCCGTCGCCTACAGCCCCGACGGCCGTCTGCTCGCCGCCGCCAGTACCGACGACGCACTGATCCGCCTGTGGAACATGGCCGATCCGGGCAACCCGCGCCGCCTCCTGCGCACACTCACCGGCCACGAGGACGAGGTGCTGGCCGTCGCCTTCGCGCCGGACGGCCGTACGGTGGCCAGCGGCTCGCAGGACGGCACCGTACGCCTGTGGGACGTCTCCGCGCCCGAACGTCCCGCCCCGCTCGGCACACCGCTGGACGCGCACGACGGCGGCGCCCTCGCCGTCGCCTTCGCCCCGGACGGCCGCACGCTGGCCACCGGCGGCGAGGACGACACGGCGCGGCTGTGGGACGTACGCCGGCCGGACCACGTACGGCTGCTCGGCGCACCGCTGCACGGCCACGCCGACGCCGTCACGTCCGTGGCCTTCGCACGGGACGGCCGCACCCTGGCCACCGGCGGCGAGGACGCCACGGCCCGGCTGTGGCACGTGGGCGACGAGGCGCGGGCGCGGCCCGCGGGCGCCGCCCTCACCGGGCACGACGAACCGGTCAACGCGGTGGCCTTCACCCCGGACGGGAAGACGCTGGCGACGGGCAGCGACGACCGTACGGTGCGGCTGTGGGACGTACAACAGGCGGACCGTTCACGGCCGTTGGGGGAGGAACTGGCCGGGCACCGCGGGCCCGTCAGGTCCGTGGCCTTCGCCCCGGACGGGAAGACGCTGGCGACCGGCAGCGGCGACCACACGGTCCGCCTGTGGGACGTGGCCGACCCGGCCCGTGCCGAGCCCTACGGCCGGCAACTCACCGGCCATGTCGATACCGTCACCTCGGTCGCGTTCAG
Source organism: Streptomyces sp. NPDC127197 (assembly GCF_042672405.1). Classification (NCBI taxonomy): domain Bacteria; kingdom Bacillati; phylum Actinomycetota; class Actinomycetes; order Kitasatosporales; family Streptomycetaceae; genus Streptomyces; species Streptomyces sp. NPDC127197. The sequence goes on from NZ_JBHXVG010000029.1 coordinate 8,284, forward strand.
CCCGGAAGGCGACGCCCTCACCTCCGTCGGCTACGACCTGACGGCCCGGGTGTGGACCCTGCACGCGGACCGCGCGACGGACTACGTCTGCGCCCGCACCGGCGGCGTCCTCACTCGCGCCGAATGGGAGGAGCACCTGCCGCGACTCGGGTACCGGGAGGTGTGTTAGGGGCGCTCAAGGGATGGTGAACTTCAGCACGGCACCGTCCTTGTTCTGCGCGACGACGGTGGCCTTCAGATCGTCGCCCCACCTGGCCACACCGCCCTGGCCACCGAGCCGCATCACGGCGCTCGGTGTCTCGAAGGTGACGGAGTCGTCCCCCGGGGTGACATGCACGTCCACTCCGTTCGCCGTGATCCACCCCGGCGAGGTCACCAGGACCTCGCATTCGCCGTCCGAGCAGGCGTCGGTGTTCTTGCCGTCCGCCGCCTTGGGCAGCGGGCCGGTGGGGTCGGGCGAGGGGTAGGCCGCCTCCTCGTCGGGATTCCAGCCCGGGGCGCACTGCTCGGCGCGCTTGTACGCGGCCGCGAGCTGTGGATCCTTCTTCGTCAGCGCGAGCAGATCCGGCTGGGGCGGGGTGAGGGACCGGACGCGCTTGTCGACGTCCGCGACGATGCCCTCGGCGTCGTCGACGGCATTGATCGGCGACACCTCGTCGAGGTGGTCCGCGACGCCCTTCACCTTCTTCAGCAAGGCGTTGCGCAGCCGGTCGGCCGCGGGAACGCCCGACGGGTCGAGCTCCGTCAGGGCGCTCTCCACGTCGTCCACCGCCAGCGGTGTCCGGGAGAGGTAGCTGACGGCGAAGAACTGGGCGTCCGAACCGACCTCGTCCGGGTTCCGGATCTGCTTCAGATCCGCCGCGCTCTCCGCCCGGAGGTCCTTGAGCGCGCTCGTCTGCACGCACATCTCGCCGACCCACTTCACCAGTTCCTTGGACGGCGGCCGGGTCGGCGTCGGCTCGGCCGACGCCCGGGCCGACGCGTCGGCCTTCTCGTCCGTGCCGCCGCCGCAGCCGCCGACGGTCAGTACCAGCCCGGCGGCCACGACGGCGACGCTCCCTCTCCTGAACATCCAAGGACCTCTCTCCGTGCTGTGATCCCGACGTCTTCGCGGTGCGGATGCCGGCACCGTGGGCCCAGTTCAACGCGGCGCGGATTGTTCAGGCACCCCCTCCGCAGCGGTGAACAACCACTGCTGGTGAATTCACCGAAGGGTGGTTCTCGATCAGCCGTGGGAGGGGAGCCCGCCCGCGTCCGTGGGGCCGCTGAGGTGAGCCTGGGCGGCGGTGCGGAAGGCGGTGACCAGGCGGCTGCGGTCGTCGGCGCGGGTGGCGAGGACGACGTGCGCCGGCTCGAGTCCTTCGAGGGGGATCGTGGTCACGTCCGGGCGGTTGTAGGTGGCCATGGCACCGGCGGGTGTGATGGCGACAGCGTCGCCGGCGGCCACGAGTTCGAGTTTGTCCTCCACCGTCTCCACCAGCGGCCCGTCGGGTGCACGGCGGCCGTCGGGCGCCCTCACAGACCTCGGAGGGAGTGCGTGTCACACAGTGGCAAAGCTTTGATATGCTGATCACAGCGTTCCTGGGTGCCATGGATACAACCCCGTGATAGGTGTCCGGAACGCAACACCTGCGACTAGAGCCCGCAGGTGCAGCGACCGGGCGCCACGCAATCCCCCGATGGGTGGCGCCCGGGAGCATTCATCGCCCGGCTTACGGACACCGGACACAGCGTGCTGCTGCGCCGCCGCGTCGGCCAGGCGCCTAGGAACGCTTGGCGCGGTACAGGCCTCGGCCGGTCCGCTCGATACGGGAGGCACCGACAAGACGGTCGAGGGTGCTGCGGACGCCGTTGATGCTTCCGCTGTCGGAGTCACGACCGAGAGCCGCGGCAACATCACGGGCCCGGACGTCGACATCACCGACGTTGGCGAAGTACTCCATGATCTGTTCGGTGAGCTTGCCGTACTTCTTCTGCCCGACCGTGGCGGTGCCGGCGGCGACAGGACGTTCCGCCTCCTTGCCGCTCTCCGGCTTCCGAGGCCGGGGCGCGGACTTCGGTGTGGCGTCTGCGGACTCGGCGGAGGCACGGTCGGTCTGCGGTTCGCCGGGCGTCGCAGCCTGGCCCCGTTGCGCAGCTGCAGCGTCCGCCGTACCCGTCGGGGCTGCAGCAGCCCGGTCGAGCATCAGGGTCTCGAGGGCGCTGAGGGCCCGCTGTACCGAGCCGAGATGCGCCACGACCGCAGCCAGCTCCCTTTCCAGCGCCTGCTTCTGGACCTGCAGGAGGGCCAGTTCCTCCTGCAGGCTCTCAGCGGTGACCTCAATGTTGTGCGCCGCGTGAGTTACAGAGACCATGTGTTCCTCTCATCTCAACCCCTCGTGCCGCGCCCCGGCTCACGTGCGGTGCCGCTCAGACTGAACGCGGGAATGAGTCCCCCACCGACATCATATGCAGTGCCCCGTTCGTCATGTAGACAGGTCACCGTGCCGCCCGGGGCATTATTGCCACTGTTCGCGGAGGTGCCGGAGCCGTTGCTCACACGGACCCGTGGGTGCCGTAGCGGAGTCCGTCGACGAGCAGGGCGATCATGCGCTGCGTGTGGCCGTTGTCGTCCTCCTGGGCGGGCAGGGTCAGGTTGCCCACGGCGCGCAGCAGGTCCTCGGGATCGATGTCGGAGCGGATCTGGCCGGCTTTCGCCGCGGTGTCGAGGAGCGCGCCGAGGACAGGCACGAAGCGCTGCTGGAAGTAGCAGGGCAGGCTGTCGTAGGCCGGGTCTCCCGAGTGCAGAGCGGCGCTGAGGCCGCGCTTCGTGGCGATGAAGGCCGCGAAACGCTGCAGCCACCGGGCGAGCGCGTCGACCGGCTCGTGCTGGGCCGCAAGGGAGGCAGCGGCGTCGGCGCAGGCGTCGACTTCGTGACGGAAGACCGCGGCGATGAGGTCCGAGCGCTGCGGGAAGTGCCGGTAGAGGGTGCCTGCTCCCACGCCCGCCTTGGCGGTGATCTGTCGCACGGGGGCGTCCACGCCGGAGGTGGTGAACACCTCGGCAGCCGCGGTGAGCAGTGTGTCGATGCTGCGCTGCGCGTCGGCGCGCATGCGCTGGCGGGGCCGCCCCCCGTCCGCCGGGCCGTCGCTCACGGTGTACTCCTCTTGCTAACCGGAACAGCGTTCCGTATCGTCGGAGCGGAGCGGAACGCTGTTCCGCTTACGTAAGCGTATCGCGCTGCAGCGCACCGGCCAACGCACGAGGAGAACCAATGAGGTACCGCACGCTGGGCCGAACCGGCATCAAGGTCAGCCCGTACTGCCTGGGCGCGATGATGTTCGGCGCCATCGGCAACCCCGACCACGACGGCTCCGTACGCATCATCCACAAGGCGCTGGACGCGGGCATCAACTTCGTCGACACCGCCGACGCCTACTCACGCGGCGAGTCCGAGGAGATCGTCGGAAAAGCCCTCAAGGGCCGCCGGGACAATGTCGTGCTGGCCACCAAGGCCCACCTCCCGATGGGGGACGACCCCAACCAGCAGGGCAACTCGCGGCGCTGGCTGGTCCGCGCGCTGGAGGACTCCCTGCGCCGCCTGGGCACCGACCACGTCGATCTGTTCCAGATCCACCGGCCCGCACCGGACACCGATGTGGAAGAGACCCTCTCAGCCCTCACCGACCTCGTGCGCGCGGGCAAGGTCCGGGCCATCGGCAGCTCGACCTTTCCCGCCTCGGACATCGTCGAGGCACAGTGGGTCGCCGAGCGGCGGGGCCTGGTGCGGTTCCGCACCGAGCAGCCGCCGTACTCGATCCTCAACCGCAGCATCGAGCGCGAGGTGCTGCCTGTCTGCGAGCGGTACGGCATGGGCGCCATGGTCTGGAGCCCTCTCGCCGGGGGTCTGCTCACCGGCCGCTACCGCAAGGGCCGGCAGGCCGACAGCCACCGGGCCCGCTTCGGTTTCCAGCACATGAGCGACGAGCGCCGGCTCGACGCCGTCGAACAGCTCATCCCCCTCGCCCAGAAGGCCGGGATGTCGCTGACACACCTGGCGATGGCCTTCGCGATCTCCCACCCCGGCGTCACCTCCGCGATCATCGGACCGCGCACCATGGACCACCTCGACGACCTCCTCGCCGGCGCCGAGACCACCCTGACCGACGAAATCCTCGACCAGATCGACGCGATCGTGCCGCCCGGCACCGACATCGGGACCCTCGACACGGCCTACAACACACCCGCCATCCAGCAGACCGCGCTGCGCCGCCGCCGACCCGACGAGCGCTCCGCCACCTGACCGATCCTCACAGGCCGCTCCTCACCGCTGCTGCTCAGGATCCAGTAGGCGACATCCACAACATGGTCCCCTTCAGCGCTACGCGGAACTCGGCTGCGTGTCACACGTACGCCGGTTACCCGGTCTCAGCTGACAGGCTCGACAACTCCTTGTACAGGCGAGAAAGACCATGATTGACATGTATTGGCGTGAACGGGCAGCATGCCTGCACGAAGACCCCGATCTGTTCTTCCCCATAGGAAACACCGGTCCGACGCTTGAGCAGATCGACGAAGCGAAGGCCGTGTGCCGCCTTCTCTGGGGGTGACGGTGTGGCGCGAAGCGGATCAGGGCCGGTTTGCGCAGCTCAGAGACGGTGCGGAGGACAATACCGCGCGCAACACCTGTGGCGCTAATCCTGGTGCGGCTGGCTCGCTCGGTCTGGCAGATTGGGTCAGCCCGTGAGCCTGCGGGATCCGCCTCTTCAGTTGCGTCGACAGGGTCAGGAAGACCGCGACGCCGTCGACACGCTCGGATCGGGTATGCCACTCCCGACCAGGCTGATGAGGTGACCACGGCGGTGTTGGGGGTGCTTTTGCTAACTCGTGAGAACAGCGGGAAAATGTTCATGCTGTGGCAGCGCTCCAGCTGATTTAGCTGCTGAGCGGCAGGGCGCTCGAGCCCTGGACCACTACACAAACCGCCGGGTCGGGGCCAGGGCGTCAGCGGGGATCGTCGAGTGTTCCGGCACCCTGCGGGGAGGTGAGCCAGCCATGACTCTCGAGTTTCGACAGCAATCGTTCAGCTTCGTGGACGTCAGCGGTGAGAACCCAGCCAGGCGCGACGAAGCCAACATTTTCTTTCCCGGACCGGTCCGCATTGTCAACGCGGCGTTGCAAGATATTGACGTTCTTTACCGTAGTGCTGACCACCACCTGCAACGGCTCCGGGTGCACGCCTCCGCGATCAAGATGTCGGGCGAGCCGCGCGGCGTCATAGTTCGCGTCGACGTGCAGCTTCGAGACAAGAACGGTGACGACCGCTTCGACGCCGACGTGACCGTCCTGGTCATCGCCGACCTGGACTGAAGAGCAGACAGTCCATCAGCAGACCGTCGACTGCCAGCCCTTCTCCTGCAGGTCCCCTCGGAGAGCTTTGCCAATGCGCTGCGCCATCTGAACCGAGGCCCGACGTATGTCATCGAGGATGACGGCCGTGGAGGGTGGGCCGCCTCCGCCGTGCCTCGGGGGCAGCGCAGAGGCGGCCGGCTTGAGTTCCTCAGCGCAGGGCCCCAGAGACGCGGAGCGGTCCCTGGCGGTCGCTGAGGGTCTCAGGGTCGCGCAGCACGACGCCCATGAGCGCTGGTGGAGGTGCGGCCGCGCATGTGCCAGTGGATCTCGTTGCCTGCTGGGTCGCTCGACCGGGCTGTGATGAAGCCCGCTGCAGCGAGGTGATCGAGCGATGCCTCAAGCTCGGCAGTGGGACAGCACCCTGTTCAAGGGAAGCGCGGCCTACTACGAGCGAGGCCGGCTGCCGTATGCGCCGGGCTTCGCCCAAACACTGGCCACCGCCCTCGGCCTGGATGGCCAGGGGCGACTCCTCGACGCTGGCTGCGGGCCGGGCATCGTGACGCTCGCCATGGCGCAGTTCTTCACCGAAGTGGTCGGCGTTGACCCAGACGAGGACATGCTGGCCGAGGCCGGGCGATCGGCCAAGCATCGAGGAGTGACCAACGCCCGTTGGGTTGCTGCCCGCGCCGAGGATCTGCCAGCCGGGCTGGGGGAGTTCCGGGTGGTGCTGTTCGCCCAGTCCTTCCACTGGACGGATCGAGATCATGTCGCCGCCGCCGTGCTGGAAATGCTGGAACCGGGGGGCGCGTTCGTGCACGTGAGTGACCACAAGCACGCGCCAGCCGAGCCACTGCCACCGCCGCTGGTCGCGCCACCGTACGAGCGGATCAGGGACGTGATGAGCCAATACCTGGGCCCGGTGCGCCGCGCAGGTCAGGGATCACTGTCCGGCGCTGCGCCGCACTCCGCCGATGGCACTCCAGACCGGGAGGATCTCGTCCTGGCGCGAGCCGGGTTCGAGAACTTTGAGCGCCATGTCGTGCCGGCTGGGCAAGTGGTCAACCGCAGCGCGGACGACATCGTGGCGTGGGTGTTCTCCCGTTCTGACTCTGCTCCTCACCTGTTCGGCGCCAGGCTGGAGGACTTCGAGCGGGACCTGCGCGAGGTGCTGCGGGAAGCGTCACCGGACAGTCGCTTCGCGGAGCGTCTTCCGGCAACCGAGATCATGACTTGGCGCAAGCCGCATGGTCAGCGGTGACCTCTCTGTGAGGGCCCTCGGCCCGTCCAGTTCCGCCTGAGCTGGACGGGCCGGTTGATAGTTCTGAAGCAGTTCAGCTTCGTTGGTTCAGGGCTCGGGTCAGGTCCCGGTTGGCCTCCCTCGCGGCATCGAGATCGGACCGGGTCTCCTCCAACGCGGAGGTCAGTTCGATGTTGCTCTGCTCCAGCCTGGTGATCTTTCGCTGGAGTTCGTCGATGTCCGCTGGGGATCCGAGCCCTGACTCCTGCCAGGCTTGAGCGCCCATCGCCTGCGACAGTCGCTTCTCGAGCTGCTGGACGCGGGCGGCCAGGCGGGTGTTGCGGGCCTGGGCGTTGGCGAGGTCGGCCTGGAGCGAGGCCCGGCTCACCGGCGATCCGCCGGCCGGGTCCTGGGCTGCGGGTTCGAGTTCGGCGGCGTGGACGATTTCGAGCAGGTCGCGGTGACGGTAGAGGAAGCTGCGGTCGACTCCGGCTTGCCGGGCGATGGCCGAGACGCTGATCGCGGTGCCGTTCTTCGCGGCGTTCTTGACCGCTGTGGTCACCCGCTGGCGGCGTCGCTCGGTGTCGGCCTGTCGGCCGTCGCGCATGGCGGGGATCACGGCAGCCTCCAGGGCCTGACATCGGGAAGTGGCTGGCCGACACGGGGCATGCCCAGCATCACCACGCGGCCGCGGCGGACCACGGCGACGGCTTCGTCGATCTGGGTGCGTTCTTCTTCTGACAGGTCGTCGAGGTCCGCCTTGACACGGTTGATCAGGCGGCGGACGCGGCGGATCTCCTCTTCGGAGGGTATGGCCTCGCTGCGGGCCCAGTCGTCGGCCTCGAACGCCGACATTAGCCGCTCGCGGCTGCGGAGCAGATCAGAGAGGTAGCGCTCCAGGTCGGGGAGGTAGGAGACGTCGGTGCGGAAGTGGTCGCAGCCGACGCAGCGGAAGCGAAGCGGGCAGCTCTGCCCGCCAGCTGCGACGTTGTGCGGTTCCAGGCAGATGCCGTAGGCCGTAGCGACTTCTCCGATGGCCCGCCGCACGTGTTCCGAATCCAGCATTGCCTGTGCTTTGCGCCAGACGCGGTTGCCTCGACGGTCGAACTGCAGGGCGGTGACCCGGTCGACGGCCTCGCGCCGTCGTTCCTGGCTGACCCGGTAGTAGCCCTGAGTTGTGGAGATTTCGCGATGGTCCATCAAATCCATGAGCACGTCCGGGGGGACGTTGGCGTCCGCGTGCCGCTGGGCGAAGGAGTGCCGGTAGGCGTAAGGGAAGATCTTGGCTTTGTCGAACGGCAGCATCTTCGTCACCAGTTGCCCGTCGGCCTCCACCACGACCGGCATCATGATGTCGGGCAGGGCATCGACCCATGCTCGGTGAGCGTCGCCGATCGAGCCGATCGGCTTCGTCCCCTGGGGATTGGAGACCGGGCTCGGCAGCAGCTTGAGCTTGCTGGCCGGGGTGTTGGGGAACCGTTCACGTACCCGTTCCTGCTGGTCCGTGATCACAGCGGCGGTCGCCTTCGCGATCGGCAGGCGACGGCCCAGCCGGTAGTTCTTGGAGTTGTCGTAGAGCAGGACGAGGGTGCCGTCCGGATCCTTCTCCAGGCACTCGAACGGCAATGTGCTGATCTCGTCGGGCCGCCGCCCGGTGTCGATGAGCAGCTCGGTCGCGACGCGGAACTCGCGGTTGCTGATCTTCTCCAGCAGGTCGAGGTTGTCGCAGAGTTCCCGCATCACCTCGTCCGGCAGATCCCGTCCGGCCTCGGTGTCCTCGGGCTCGTCGGGGATGTCTTGCGTGGACAGTGCAAATTCGGTCGGCAGGCCCTCCAGCACCTGGCCGGGGCCGGTGAGGCCCATGACGCGGATCCGGTTCACGATGTTCCGGACGTAGCGGATCACATTGACCCGGTGGTGAGCCCCGAAGACGCCGGTCTCAGCGAGGAACGCGATCCGATTGCAGAAACTGACCATGTCCGTGCGGCTCAGGAGCCGGAGTTGATGTCCTTCGTCGTCTCGTTGCAGACGCAGGCTCTCCGAGAGCTGTTCCATGCCGCGGATCATGTTCTGCATGGAGGACGCGACGTTCCGACCGCGTCGCCGCGGGAGTTCGTCGTAGGCCCAGACCTTGACCGCCTCGCGGAGGGGCCGCTGATGGATCCGGCTGAAGTTGAGGGTGCCGTGGTGACCGAAGACGAACAGGTCCCAGATGTCCTTGAGGCGTTCGGTCTCCGGAGTCGCCCCCAGCCTGCGCAGGGAGGTCTGCGCTCCCTGATGATCATTCGGAGATCGTCGACCAGCCCCGCGCGGACCAGGTCGGCCTCTTCGAGTGTCTCCAGGCTGGGGACCTGGAGGAGACGCAGTTGGTCGCTGATGTGCCGGATCCGGTGGTCGCGGCTCTTCACCTCCCGGGCGGTGCGGACCTGCAGGCAGTAGAGGAGCTCGGCGACCAGCCGGTCGGGCAGCCCACGCAGGCTGGCCTCGCGGTTGACGGCCACCGCCGGCGTCGTCAGGCGCCACCGCTCTTCGTCGCCGCAGAAGGTGCCCAGGCGCCGTTCGCGGTTGAGCCGTCCGCGGTGGACCTCGCAGTAGATGGTCCGCTTCGAACCGCGCAGCCTGTAACAGGCGGCAACCTGGCAGGGGCCGAACCCGGGCAGCCCTTTCTGCGGGGAGTTCCGCAGAAAGTCCTCCACGGTCAGCTCGGACGATGTCAGCCACCGGCTCCCGTGGGTCGTGCAGAGCCCGTGCGTCACCAGTCGGGGCGGCCGCTGGCATTCCGAGACCCGGCAGAGCGTCTGTCCGTCGGAGCGGTGATACGTGCCTGGCCTCGGGGCGGTGGCGAAGTCCTCGAAGGCCATCCCGGACTGCCGCCACCGGTTCCTGCAGCCGATGCAGATCGGTTCGCCGAGCGGGGTGCCCTTCGTGCAGCCGGGGATCTCGCAGTCCGGCATGCCCAGCACGGGGTGGCTCTTGGGATAGCGGACGACCCGCACGTCCCAGTCCCAGCTCACCAGGTTCAGGAAGTCGGCGTCCAGCGCGGCGATGATCTCCGTGGTCCGCAGGTCCTTCAGCTCCTGGGCCAGCGGCGACGGCGTCACGATCACTTCTCCCCCGTCCCGTGCAGGGTCCTCGGGGAGGGAACGCGCTCGATCGCTTCGCGCAATCGTGCCCGGTCAGGAATCAGGTAGGGCCTGGGTGACTCCGGGTGTGTCTGACCGAGCAGGGCCTGCACCTCGTCCAACGACCCGCCGGCATCCGAGACGTTGCTGCCGAAAGCTCGGCGGGCCATGTGCGGGCCGACCTTCCGCGACAGCTTCGCGCGCTGGCCCAGGCGCTCGAACAGTTCACCCAGCGCGTCCGGCGACATCGGCGCCCCCAGCGGCTCGCGGAACAGGTTCACCAGCAGGAAGTCACTGCCGCCCGCCCCGAGGATCTCGTGGCGCTCGTCGATGTACTGGTCGAACGCCTGGACCACCAGGAAGTCCAGCGGCTGCGTCCACGCCTCCTTCGACTTCGACCACGCCCGGTTGCTGTTGTCGCGGCGCCGGACGTGAACGTGGGCGCCCTCGTAGTCGCAGCCCAGAACCCGTGAATCAGGCAGCAGGTGACAGTCGCTGCGGTGCAGGCCGGCCGCCTGGCCACGGCGCAGCCCGACCCGGCCGAGCAGCAGCACGATCAGCCGGTCCCGGGCGTTGCGGCACTCCAGGAACATCGCCACCAGCTCGTCGTCGGTGGCCCGGTCCACCTCCGCCTCCGGCTCCTGCACCCGGTGGACGACCCGCAGCCGGTAGGACAGGCCGGAGTCCTCGCCCTGGGCCTCCAGCGGCAGGTCCCGGCTGTCGGCCAGCTCGTATATCTGCCCGAGCACCGAGCGGGGCGCCTCGCCCACCGACACGGCGTACGACAGCAGCCCACGAACCGCGGTCAGCACCCCGTTGATCCGCCGTTCCCTCCGGGCCGGCTCGGCCCCGGGCCCCAGCACCACCGAGGCTGGTTCACCGTCCGGCGTCGACGGCGTGTACTTCAGCCAGACCATGAACAGGCCCATGTCCCGGGCCGCCTGCGGCCATTGTCGCCCCGTGATCCGGCACCACAGCAGATACAGCGACACGCCCTCGGCGTACGCCTTCGTCGTCAGCTCGGCCCGGCTCCGACCGAACCGCAGGAACCGCAGCCACTGATCGGCGACCCACACCACCTCGAAGTCGTCGTCGACGACCGTCCAGTACCGAACTCCCGACGGCAAGTCCACAGGAAATGCCCGCAATGCAACTCCATGATCCGAAGGTCGATGCAACAACCCGCCACAGAGCCACACCCCCCCCCGAGAACGACTCTCAGAAGATCAACTTACTGCCCCTACACAACGTCACACCACACCGGTCTGGCCCCCAGAGAAGTCGCCGTTGCCCTGTGGTGGAGCAGTGCCTCGACTGGGCCATACAGGTGGGGCAGGTGGAAGGCATCTGGGGCGGCATGACGGACAGCGAACGCCGCGCGCTGAGGCGGCGTCAGGCCCGTCGGACCACGGACACGGTCACAACGGCGGCGTGACGGTCGAAGTCCGAGCCGCGCACACCGGCGCACCCCAAAGGGCGGGGCGGCAAAGATGCCGCCCCGCCCGTTCGTGGTCACCTGCCACCGACCTCCGGTGAGCGCGCCTCACCTGGGGGAGAGCTGCTGCAGAACGTTGGAGATGGCTCTCATCCGTTCGTTGAGGTTCACGAGTTCCTGGTGCAGCTCGTTGACGCGGGTCTGCAGCTCGGTGGCTTCAGCGGCCAGCGACACGACAGTGGCCGCGATGTCGGTTCGGTTCTCAGTGGCTCGGGTCATTGTGTGCCCAGCTGTACAGCGGAGATGTCGAGCATCAGCTTCACCTTGTCGCTGATCAGGACCCCACCTGTGGTCAGGGCCGTGTTCCAGTCAAGTCCCCAGTCGGAGCGCTGCAGGGTGGCCGTACCCTCGAAGCCGATGCGGTTCTGGCCGTAGGAGTCCTGGCTCGCTCCACCGAACTCGAGGTCGATGTGAACGGGCAGCTCCACGTCCTTGATCCGGAGGTATCCCGCCATGCGGAACCGGTCGTCACCGGCATCGAGGATTCCGGTGGAGTGGAAGCTCATCAGAGGGAACGTCGCTGAGTCGAGGAAGTCGGGGCCGGTGACATGTGCGTCCCGCTCAGCAAAACCCGTGTCCACACTGCCGGTCTGGACACTGAGGTAGGCCTTGGACCGCGTGGGATGGGCTCCATCGAGCTTGAGGAGCCCTTCGAAGGCGGTGAATTTCCCTCGCACGTTGGTGATCATGGCGTGCCGGACGGAGAATCCGATCGTGCTGTGGACCGGGTCAATGGAATAGACACCGGTCAGCCCTTCATAGGGCGCGGCCTCCGAAACAGTGGTTTCCTTGCGGATGAACATGGCGAGCCGGTTCCTTGGTGCATGGATCTCAGACAGGGGTGAATTCCGGCACACTGCGGCAAGGAATGCCGACGCAGTGGCCGTGTATGCGGGGGAGTGAACCTGCGGCCGGAGTGCAGGGGCCCCGGCAGGACTTACTGCTGCTGCGCGAGCCAGTCGGCGAACTTGGTCTCGGCGATGTGCGCGTCCGGACCCGGCAGGAGCGTGGTCTCCTGCAACGGGGCACCGGAGTACGGGGCGTGCGGGTCCGTGACGACCGTGCGGGGGTCGTTCTTGGCGGCGAGTGCCGTGCGGATCAGCTCGTCGAGCTGGAACACGTCGGGGCCCGCGACCTCCACCACGCCGTTGACGGGCGTGCCGACCGCAGTGCGGCCGACGGCCGCGGCCACGTCGTCGGAGTAGATGGGCTGGATCTTGGCAGAGGACAGACGCACGGTGTCGCCCTCGGTCGACATGTCCGCGATCCCCCTGACGAACTCGAAGAACTGGGTGGCGTGGACGATGGAGTAGGGCATGCCGGACTCCTTGATCAGGTCTTCCTGGGCCTGCTTGGCCCGGAAGTACCCGCTCTCAAGGAGACGGTCGGTGCCGACCACGGACAGCGCCACGTGGTGCGTCACGCCGGCCTCGGCCTCCGCCTTGAGGAGGTTGGCCGTGGAGGTGCGGAAGAAGTTCATGACGGCCTCTTCCTCCCACGAGGGGGAGTTGGACACGTCGACCACGACCGACGCGCCCTTCAGGACCTCGGCCAGACCCTCGCCCGTCAGAGTGTTGACGCCGGTGTTGGGTGCGGCCGCGACCGCCTCGTGCCCGTGCTCATTGAGCTTTCCGACCAGCTTCGAGCCGATGAGCCCGGTTCCACCGATCACTACGACCTTCATAATGGATTCCTCTCGGAGGTTTTCAATCTGTCTGCACTAGAAGAGACCGGACTGCGGCGCTACTTGTGACAGGGGCTCGCATGAATCGGGAAGATTTCCCCTCGTGGAGTGCCCGAGGTCATTCGACAAGCTTTCCATCCGTGGAGACCTCCTGCATCAGAGAGGAAATCTCGTCCGGGATGGCCGGAATGCTCTCGCGGGTGATTCCCGTCTCCGGGGACCACACGAGATTGACCTGCAGAGCGGGATCCAGGTCCGGGTAGTCGCTTCGGTTGTGACAGCCACGCGTCTCGCGACGTTCCAGTGCTGCTTCGAGGGTGGCCCGGGCTGCCAGGGCGGCGGACTTGAGATCGAAGGCGTGCGCGAGGTCCTGATAGCCGGCGATGTCCGGGTGGATGCCCACGTCCTCCATCCTCTTCTCGATCACCTTGAGTTCCGCCAGCCCGGCGCGCAGGCCCTCTTCGTCGCGTACGACTCCCGCATGCTCGGTCATGGTGTTGCGGATGGCGCGCTGCAGGGCGCGGACGTTCTCCGGTCCGTCGGCTGCGAGAAGATCGTCGATCTCCGCGCGGGCCTGCGCGATGGCCGACGCCGACCGCGGATGCGCGGTCAGGGACTGCGAGTAGGCGGCGGCCGCCTGGCCTGTGATGCGGCCGAAGACCAGCAGCTCGATGAGACTGTTCCCACCGAGGCGGTTGGCGCCGTGCAGCCCGCTCGACGCCTCACCGATGGCGTAGAGGCCACGCACGTCAGTGCTGTGGTCCTCGGGACGCACCCACACCCCGCCCATCGAGTAGTGGGCAGTCGGCGCGATCTCGATCGGTTCGCGGGTGATGTCCAGCATCTGCAGGTCCAGCAGAGTCTGGTAGACACGGGGCAGCCGCGTCATGATCGTCTGCCGCGGCAGGTGCGAGACGTCGAGCCACACGCCTCCCTTCGGGGTTCCCCGCCCTTCCTTGATCTCCGTGTAGGAGGCCAGGGCCACGCGGTCGCGGGTGGACAGCTCCATCCGCTCAGGGTCGTAGCGGGCCATGAACCGTTCCCCGAGCGCGTTGCGCAGGATCCCGCCTTCACCCCGGGCGGCCTCGCTGACCAGGGTGCCGGCCGCGTTCTCCGGCTCGATGATCCCCGAAGGATGGAACTGCACCAGCTCGGGGTCACGCAGACGGGCTCCGGCCTCCACGGCAAGGCGGAAGGAGTCACCCGTGTTCTCGTCACGCCGGGAGGACGTGCGCCGCCAGATGCGGGTGTGGCCGCCCGCGGCAAGAATGACGGCGTCGGCGTGGATCAGGTAACGCTTTCCGTTCGTGAGGTCGAAGCCGTAGGCACCGAAGACGGCGCCGTCATGCACCAGGAGCCGGGTGATGTACACGCCGTCGAGCACGGGGACTTTGAGCTGCTCCGCGCGCCTGATGAGCGTGCGCTGGATCTCCAGACCGGTGTAGTCGCCGGCGAAGGCGGTCCGCCGGAACTTGTGTGCGCCGAAGAAGCGCTGGGAGATCCGGCCGTCCTCTTCCCTGGCGAAGGCCATCCCGTAGCGTTCCAGGTCGTCGATGCCTCGGGCGGCGCCCTGAGTGACGATCTGGGCGGTGCGGGGGTCGGCGAGCAGATAACTCTCCTTGAGAGTGTCGGCTGCGTGCTGCTGCCAGCTGTCCTCGGGATCCATGGTGGCCAGGGCCGCGTTGATTCCTCCGGCAGCAAGCGCCGTATGGGCGTCCTCCTTGGGACGCTTGCCGACCGCAAGGACGTCGACACCGGCCTCAGCCAGTTCGATCGCCGCCCGCAGCCCGGCACCACCGGTGCCGATCACCAGCACCATGGTGGAAAGACGTTGTTCGCTGATGGCCACTGTCTGCTCCGATCGCCTGGGTTGTCATTCACTACGACCAGGCCGCCCCGGGATCTGTGACACCTTGCGTGCCCACTCCCGCCCGCGCCGGGGCGTCACGGCAGGATGCGGTCCAGGGGCACGTTCGGGTCGGAGAGGAGTGCGTCGTCGATGTCCGACCCGGAGGTGATGAGGGACCGGATCGGGGCCATGACGTCCCACACGTTGACACTCATGCCCGCCAGTACGCGGCTCCCCGCCATCCAGAACGCGATGAAGCGTCGCTCGGACGGATCACCGCGGAAGACGACGCGGTCGTAGCCGCCTGGTTCCGTGTAACCCGTGTACTCCATTCCGAGGTCGTACTGGTCCGTGTAGAAGTACGGCAGCCGGTCGTAGACAGCGTCCTTGCCGAGCATGCTGAGCGCCGCCACATCCGGCTGATGCAGGGCATTGGCCCAGTGTTCGACCCGGAGGTGGCGGCCGAGCAGCGGGTGGTAGGCGTTGGCGACGTCGCCTGCGGCGTAGATGTCGGCTCCTGAAGTCTGCAGATGCTCGTCGGTGACGATGCCGTTCTGCACGTCCAGGCCTGCCTCCTGGGCGAGTTGGACATTGGGGGTGATGCCGACGCCCACGACCACGGCGTCCGCGGCCAGGTGCCTGCCGTCAGTGAGCAGCACCCCGTCCACACGGCCGTCTGTTCCGGTGAGGGACTCCACCTGCACATGGGGCAGCAGACTGACGCCGTGATCAGTGTGGAGGGCAGCGAACACTTCAGCCGCTTCACGCCCCAGCACCTTCAGCAGGGGAAGCTCCGAGTGCTCGAGCACCGTTACCTCGGCGCCGGCCGTCCGAGCGGCCGCGGCGGTTTCCAGACCGATCCATCCGGCACCGATCACGACGATCTTCGCCCCCGCCGTGAAGGCGGACTTGAGTCGTTCGCTGTCTCCCACACGACGCAGATACAGAACGTTGTCGAGGTCCGCTCCCGGGACGGACAGACGACGTGGTGTCGAGCCAGTGGCCAGGAGCAGCTTGGTGTAGGGGACCTGACGGCCGTCGTCGAGTTCCACCGTCCGTGCCCGCCGGTCGACCGCGCGCGCACGCGTGTCCAGCAGCAGGTCGACATCGTGCTCCCGGTACCAGTCATCGGGATGCACGAAGATCGAATCGCGCTCCTCCTTGCCCAGCAGGTAACCCTTGGACAGCGGCGGCCGAATGTACGGCTTCTCACGCTCGTCGCCGATGATGATGAGCGGGCCGCTGTGGCCGTGCTCCCGCAGTGCCTCGGCCGCCTTGCCCGCGGCCAGACCGCCACCGACGATCACGAAAGTATTCACAGGGTTCCTCATCTCGGATGTCGCATGCCGCGAATGAAGGGGGAGGGACACCCCTCAGACCGCGTGGCCCCTCATCCTGTGACATCCCCGGCGGCGGCTCGGGCGTGCGTCAGTTGTTCGGTGAAGCCACGTAAGGAGCCAGTTCGACCGGATTCACTAACCACATGATGCGTTCGATGCCTCGTGCCGACACATCCACGGACAGCAGAGCCACCGACTTTCCCCTCGCCGGAGAAAACGACGGTCGGCCTGCCGTTGGCCTCGACCCGGCGAACGTCGTGAGAACATCCTCCAGCGCCGACAGACTCCCGGTCTGCGCCGCGGCGAGGAACACCTCCAGCAGTCGCCGGTGAGCGTCCGGGCTGACCGGCTCCCGGCATTCCGCTGACAGATGCTTCCGGGCGCGGCTCACCAACTGGCGTGTATTGGCTTTGCTGGTCTCCAGGATGTCCGCGATCTGCTGGTACGGGTAGTCGAAGGCTTCCCTGAGAACGTAAGCAGCCCGTTCCACGGGGTTCAGCTTCTCCAGGAGCAGGAGAACCGCCAGGTCGACTGCCTCGGCCCGCTCCGCGCCCACCTGCGGATCCATGCTGGTGTCGACCGGCTCGGGAAGCCAGGGCCCGATGTACGACTCACGCCGCATCCGGGCGGACTGGGCGAAGTTGATCGCCAGCCGAGCGGTGACCGTGGCCAGGAACGCTACCGGTTCGCGGATGTCGACGCGGTCGGTGTTCTGCCACCGCAACCACGCCTCCTGGACGACGTCCTCGGCTTCCACTGCACTGCCGAGCAGCCGGTACGCGATGCCGAAGAGCTGGGGACGCGCTGCCATGAACTCCCTCGTTGCCTCGTCGAGGGCGTCTGCATCGTCCCTGGCGCGCATGGATGTCCTCCAGTTCTGGAGGACATCCATGCTACAAGCGGTCACAGCAGGGCGCGCGTCGTCAGGTGCGGGCTGCCCCGCCTCTGCTCCGAGCGGGCACATCCGCTCGGGACGCCTGGCGTGCTCACCCCTGCCAGCCGTAGCGATCGCGCGCTTGGACAACCGTCGCCGGGTGGACTGCGCCGGCCCGCGCCAACTGGTCCAGGGCGGCAACCACGATCGACTCGGCGTCCACTCGGAAATAGCGACGTACGGCATCTCGGGTGTCGGA
The DNA here is from genome assembly GCF_042672405.1 of Streptomyces sp. NPDC127197. NCBI lineage: Bacteria > Bacillati > Actinomycetota > Actinomycetes > Kitasatosporales > Streptomycetaceae > Streptomyces > Streptomyces sp. NPDC127197. The sequence goes on from NZ_JBHXVG010000029.1 coordinate 25,476, forward strand.
CAGTCCGAAGCCGTCCGTTCCCAGCGACGAGTAGTCCTGCTCGACCCACTGGCTGATCTGATCGGGCACCTGCCGCATCCAGTCGCTGACCGCCAGGACCGGCCCTTCGGCTCCCGACAGCGCGCGGGTCACATACGGGACACACTCCTCACCCCGCAGCCGCGCCCTGTCGGCATTCAAGGCATCGCGGCGCAGCTCCGTCCAGGACGTCACTGACCAGACGTCAGCCTGGACACCCCATTGGGACATGAGAAGCTCCTGGGCTTCCAGCGCCCAGTGGATGGCCGTGCCGGAGGCCAGCAACTGGATCCGTGGTCCTGCGTCGCTGGACTCCGCCTGCCGGAACCGGTAGATGCCCCGCAGGATCCCTTCCTCGACCGACGGCCCGCCGGGCATGGCCGGCTGTTGTTTGGGTTCGTTGTAGACCGTCAGGTAATAGAAGATGTCCTCGGGCTGGTCGCCGTACATCCGGCGCAGGCCTTCCCTGACGATCACCGCGATCTCGTACGCGAAGGCCGGGTCGTAGCTGACAGCGGCCGGATTCGTGGACGCCAGCAGGTGGGAGTGCCCGTCGGCGTGCTGCAGTCCCTCGCCGGTCATCGTCGTACGGCCGGCCGTCGCCCCGACGACGAAACCGCGGCCCAACTGGTCGGCCAGGGCCCAGAACTGGTCGCCCGTGCGCTGGAACCCGAACATGGCATAAAAGATGTAGAAGGGGATCATGGGTTCGCCGTGTGTGGCGTACGACGTCGCCGCAGCGGTGAACTCGGCCAGTGACCCGGCTTCGGTGATGCCCTCGTCGATGAGCTGGCCGTCCTTGGCCTCCCTGTAGTGGAGTAGCTGATCGACATCGACCGGCTCGTAGGTCTGACCGTCCGGCGAGTAGATCCCGGCGGTCGGGAACAGGGATTCCATACCGAATGTACGTGCCTCATCGGGGATGATGGGCACCCAGCGCCGCCCCGTCTCCTCGACGCGCATCAGGTCCTTGACCAGCCGGACCAGCGCCATGGTGGTGGCCACCTCCTGTTTGCCGAAGCCCTTCCGGAGGGCTTCGAAGGGGCCGGACGGCGGCTGCTGCAGCGGCTTGGCCACCACCCTCCGTACGGGGACGGGGCCGGCCAGAGCCGAGCGGCGGTCACGCAGGTACTGCACCTCTTCAGAGTCTTCACCCGGGTGCCAGAACGGCACCACGTCCCCGCTCAGCGCGCTGTCCGGGATGGGCAGTTCCAGCGCGTCGCGCATCTGACGGAACTGGTCCATGGTCAGCTTCTTCATCTGATGGTTGGCGTTGCGGGACTCGAAGTCCGGGCCCAGCGTGTGACCCTTCACCGTCTGGGCGAGGACGACGGTGGGCCCGCCCAGGTGCTCGACCGCGGCCCTGTAGGCGGCGTAGACCTTGAGCGGTTCGTGTCCGCCCCGGGAGTTCTCGAACAGGTCGGTGAGCTGCGCGTCGCTCAGACCTGCGGCAAGGCCGGACAGCGCATCGCCGGTGAAGAAATGCTTGCGTATGTAGGCGGCGTCCCGGGCGGCGTACGTCTGGAGCTGGGCATCGGGCACCTCGCCGAGGCGGCGGACGAGGGAGCCGTCGGTGTCCTGCTGCAGCACCGGGTCCCAGGCCTCGCCCCAGAGAGTCTTCACCACATGCCAGCCCGCGCCGCGGAACCGCGCCTCGAGCTCCTGCACGATCTTGGAATTCGACCGCACCGGACCGTCCAGCCGCTGCAGATTGCAGTTGACGACGAAGGTGAGGTTGTCGAGGCGCTCACGGGCGGCAAGTTCCAGCGCAGCCGTCGATTCGGGCTCGTCCACTTCCCCGTCTCCCAGGAAGGCCCATACGTGCGATCCGGACGTGTCCTTGATGCCCCTGTTGTGCAGATAGCGGTTGAACCTGGCCTGGTATATGGCGGCAAGAGGACCGAGCCCCATCGAGACGGTCGGAAACTCCCACAGCCACGGCAGACGCCGGGGGTGCGGGTAGGACGGCAGGCCGTGACCGTCGGCCTCCCGCCGGAAGCCGTCCAACTGCTCCTCGCGCAGTCGCCCCTCCAGGAACACCCGCGCGTAGATGCCGGGCGAGGCATGCCCCTGCAGGTACAGCTGATCCCCGGAACCGTCCCCGTCCTTGCCCTTGAAGAAGTGGTTGAAGCCGATCTCATAGAGCCATGCCGCCGAAGCGTAGGTCGAGATATGACCGCCGAGACCCAGGCGGGAACCGCGGGTCACCATCGCGGCCGCGTTCCACCTGTTCAGCGCGGTGATACGGGACTCCATGGCGACGTCGCCCGGGAAGACCGGCTGGGACGACGCCGGGATCGTGTTGATGTAGTCCGAGGACAGAAGCCCCGGGAGGGCCACTCCTGACCTGGCCGCGTACTCGTGCACGCGCCGCAGCAAGTACACGGCGCGTTCAGGACCGGCATGCCTGATGACACCGTCGAGTGATGCCTGCCATTCCCTCGTTTCCTCGGCGTCACGGTCGGGAAGCTGGTCGAGCTCACTCGTCGAGGAGGACTCTGTGGGCCGGGTCGGATCACTCATTGCGGCCTTCCTGTCAGGACGTGGGGAGAAGAGGGCAGACGGTGCCTTTGGCGGCCGTCGGGAAGAGGCGAGCGAAATCAGCCCCGTGCACTACATGAGACAGACCTGGCACCGCTGTTGTGACACTGAGCGGAAAGTGTGACGAAGCGCCCACCTCGAGCGAGCTCCCAGACCTGCGACATCTGTCACAGAAGCACGGCGTACTCGGTCTTCACTTCGGGGCAGCCGCGTGAGCCGTCTGAAGTGCACGGACGCTGTTACCGTCGAGTGAGAGGTGTTGGTACACCACCATCGCCACCGGCGGCTCACGGTCATCTGCCTGCCTGTCGGGGCAACAACTACGGAGGTGCAACACAGTGTCAAGCAAGGACTCAGCGGGCGAGAGCAACGACAAGCCGGGTTACGGGGCGTGGAAGACCGCGGTGACGATGCTGCAGGAGGCCAAGCCGCCCCATATCCCCGAGGGTGCCTCGGGCATGACCATCCTGGTCGAGTGGCCCCCTGGTGACCCTGGCACTCCTCCGCACCGCCACTCGGGCCCGGCGTTCGGGTACGTACTCGAGGGCGAGGTGCGCTTTGAGCTGGAGGGCGAGCCGGAACGCGTGGTCAAGGCCGGTGAGACGTTCTGGGAGCCGGGCGGCGACGTGATCCACTATCAGGACGGCAACGCCCGAACGGATGTGCGCTGCCGGTTCATCGTGACCATGCTGTGTGCGCCGGACCAGCCGATGCTCACGCTGGTCGACGAGGAGGAACTGGCCCAGCGGGCCCACCTGCGTGCCCCGCGGCCCGTGGACTGAGCGACGCAGAGAGGGCGGGTCGCGCCGGTGACAGGAGCGGCCCGAACGGGCCGCCTCTCTCGGTCCGCGTGCGACCGGACCGCCGCGGCTGCCCAGCAGCTCAGGCGAGTTCGAGTCCCCCGTCGATCGTCAGCACTTGACCGGTGATGTGTGCGCCCAGGGGATCGGCGATGCGCAGGATCCAGTCCGCGACGTCCTTCGGGTCGCCGAGACGGCCCGTCGGGATACGGTCACGTTCATTGGCGCGCAGCTCGTCGATGGCGTCCTGGGGCAGGCCCGCCGCGGCCAGGACATCCGTCTCGGTGGGGCCGGGGGCGATCGCGTTCACCCGCACCCCTTCCGACGCGAGCTCCAGCGCCCAGCTCCGCGTCAGTTGCTCCAAGGCGCTCTTGGTGGCGGCGTAGTGGGCTGCTCCGGCCAAGGGGCGATGACCGTAGGTGCTCGAGACGTTGACGATGGAGCCCGATGAGTCGCGCAGGTGCGGCAGGGCCGCATGGGCGAGCATGCTCGGCGCCGTCACGTTGAGGTCGAACAGGCCGGCAATCACTGCTCGGTCCGTCTCTGCCAGAGGCATCACGGCAGTGATGCCGGCGTTGTTCACGAGCAGGTCGAGCCGGCCCCACCATTCCACGGCGGTGGCAACGACCGTGTCCGCAGCGCCTTCCTCGCAGATGTCGAGCGGCAGGACCGCGATGTTGGAGTGCGCGCGAGCAGTCTCCTCCAGGGCCTCCTTCCGGCGACCCACGCCGAGGACGCGTGCACCCGATTCGGCCAGGGCGATCGCAGTGGCACGACCGATGCCCGATCCCGCTCCTGTGACGATTGCGACACGGTCTGCGAAGTGCAGGGGTGTAGAGCTGGGCATTGCTTTCCCTTGTTCGACGTTCGTAGGACGTAGAACAAGGTATCAGGTGTCTGCGTGTGGCATCGTGTGAAACGTTGTGAAAGGTGTTACGGGAGCTGGTGGGACCGGTTGACACCGGTAGTCCGTCTCCCGCCGTAGGTCGGGGCGGCGTGGAGACGGACCGTACGTGTCCGGCTGGGGCGGGCGCCGATCAGCCGAACTGGCCGGGCTGGTAGTCCCCGGCAGGCTGCTGGTTGATGACGTTGATGCGGTTGTAGGCGTTGATGATGGCGATGAGGGAGATCAGGGCGACCAGCTGCTCCTCGTCGAAGTGCTTGACAGCGTTTGCCCAGACCGCATCCGTGACACCGCCGGCTGCGTCGGCGATGCGGGTGCCCTGCTCGGCCAGTTCCAGTGCAGCGCGCTCGGCCTCCGAGAAGACCGTGGCCTCACGCCAGGCCGCGATCAGATTGAGGCGCTGCGGGGTTTCTCCCGCCGCAGCGGCGTCTTTGGTGTGCATGTCGGTGCAGAAGCCGCAGCCGTTGATCTGGCTGGCGCGGATCTTCACCAGCTCCTGTATCGCGGCCGGCAGGGTCGAGTCCGACGCCACCTTGCCGGCCGAGTTGATGTGCTTCAGGATCTTCGCGGCGAGGGGGTTACCGAAGTAGTTGAGACGCGATTCCACAGTGATCTCCTAGCCATGTTGCGGATACACACAACTGACCGGGATGGCCGGGCGGAATGTGACAGGAAGTCCGGTGTGACGTGTGTCTCACCTGCGGCGCAGCTCGTTCCCCTCCAAGAGCCCGACGTTCGTAAGGTGCCGAACAATGGGTAACCTGGTCGCCATGCCGGCCCCGTCGTCACCACCTTCCCAGAGCGAGATCACCTTGCCGCGCCTGCTTGGCGCACTCAGTGACCCGACGCGGCTGGGCATCGTCCGAGTGTTGTCCGACGGCGCCGAACGCGGGTGGGGGCAGTTGCGTGCCCCTGTGGCCAAGTCCACCCTGAGCCATCACCTCAAGGTGCTGCGTGAGGCGGGTGTCACGGAGACTCGCCAGGAAGGCACCCGTTGCTTCGTGACCCTGCGCAGCGAAAGCCTCGAGGCGCGCTTCCCCGGACTGCTGCCTGCCCTGCTGTCCGCAGCCATCGCCGACGGCGTCGGTGAACATGTGACAGAAAGCAACGAGGGGAAGTAACTAGCTACCGAGGGCGGACAGGAGCTGGAGGCTTGCGTGGCTCTCCGTGCCCGGTACCGCAGTGAACACCAGAAGCCGTTGTGACTGGTCGGGGTCGATCAGCGTCTGGCAGTGCAACTCCAGGGCCCCGAGCTTCGGGTGCTGGAAGCGTTTGGGTACGCAGTACGGTCCGAGTACCGGGTGCTCACGCCAGAGCGCGGCGAAATCGGGGCTGGCCGCCTGCAGTGCATCGACGAGGTCGGCGGTGCGCGAGTCACTGCCGTCCCGCACATACGCGCCGTAGAGATCCGCTACCAGCAGGCGGCTCTGTACGGGGTGGTCGCGCTCGGGAACCATCAGCCGGGCGGCGGGATCGGTGAACCACCGATAGTGCAGACTGCGGGCCCGTCCGGTGAAAGCGGTCTGGTCACCCAGCAGTGCGACCGCCATGCGCGTCTGTTTCAGGGTCTCGCCCAGGTGGTTGACCACCTGCGCGGGGGTGTCTTCGAGCCGGTCGAGGATGCGCATCATCCCCGGGTTGATGTGATCGCCCCGTCGGACCCTTCGGGGAACGGCGTGGCCGGCGAGCTGAAACAGGTGATCCCGTTCCTCGAGAGACAGATGCAGACCGCGGGCTATGGCGGCAAGCATCTGCTCCGAGGGATTGGGCCCTCGTGGTTGTTCGATCCTGGTGTAGTAGTCGACCGACATGTCGCACAGCGCCGCGACTTCCTCCCTGCGCAGCCCGCCGGTCCGTCGGCGCCGCCCGCGTGGCAGCCCGACGTCCTCTGGCTGCAGGGCCTCACGCCGTGCTCTGAGGAAGGCCGCCAACTCGGCTCTGTCCACTGGTGCTTGTCCTGTTCGTTCAAAGAGGATCTTCCGGCCCGGGGCGTTGTGCGTACTCAGGTCAGCGCCGAGCGCACTGTCTGCCGCACCATCGGGGTACGGTCCAACTCCGCCCTGATGTCGGCAAGACTCTGGCCGTCCAGTGCCTGGCGCCATGCCTGTTCCGCCCGGCGCATGGCCGCGTTGACAGCACATGTACCCGTCGGCGGCGGTGACAGCTCGCCGATCTTGCCGCAGCAACGGATCTCTGTGCACTGAAAGAGCTGCGTGCCCCCCTCGATGGCCTCCACCACATCCAGAAGGGTGATGGCCTCAAGGGGCCTGGCCAGTCGAAAACCTCCGCGCGGCCCGGGCACGGAGACCACGAGCCCGGCCCGGGCGAGCAGCTGCAGTTGCTTGTTGAGGTAGGAGGCCGAGAGGCCGTGAGCCTCGGCAAGCTGGCCGCTCCCTACCGGGCCGCCGCCGATCATGTCCAGGTTGAGCAGTGTGTGCAGAGCCCACTCGACACCTTTAGCCATTCGCATATTACGGACATTACATGTCCAGGATCGGGCCGGGTAACCGGTCCCGGTGTGGCTCCCGCCCCGTCCTGCCCGGGGCGACACCGCCAAGAAATCTTGACACTTAATATCCAGGATATGTAATGTCCAGAATTAGCGGTGCGGGCCCCGCGGGAGGCCACCGCAGCAGGGCAGCCCCTGCTCACGGAGCACCGGCTCATCACTTCGGCTTCGAAAACGGAGAAGTTCATGAAGGACGTCCTGATCATCGGTGGCGGCTTCGCCGGCGTGTGGAGCGCGGCAGGAGTGGTTCGCGCCGCACGTGAGGCAGGCAGCGCCGGCGACGAACTACGGGTGACACTCGTCAGTGGCGGCGACGACCTGGTCATCCGCCCCCGCCTGTACGAGGACGCCCCGGAAGGCATGCGGGTCGCGCTGGACCGCGTCCTCGGTCCGATCGGCGTACGCCGTATAACGGCGACCGTCACGGGAATCGACACCGAGGCGCACACCGTACGTGCCGTCGGGCGCACCGGTGAGGAACTGGACCTGGTCTACGACAAGTTGGTGCTGGCCGCCGGCAGCCAGCTCGTGCGCCCCGACTTCCCCGGCTCGCAGGAAGTCTTCGACGTGGACACGCTCCCCGCGGCGGCCGCACTCGACAACCACCTGCGACGACTGCCCGAGCAGCCCCCCTCCCAGGGCCGCTACACCGCCGTCGTGGTCGGTGCCGGCTTCACCGGCCTGGAGATCGTCACCGCGCTGGGGCAACGCCTCCGGGCGATCGCCGACCGCCAGGGCGCAGTCGAAGACGTCCGGGTCGTTCTCGTCGACCGTGCCGACGTCGTCGGCCCGGAACTCGGCCCGGGTCCGCGCCCGACCATCAACGATGCGATCGACGAGCTGAAGATCGATCGACGCCTGGGACTCACCGTGACATCCGCGACCAGCCAGGACGTCACCCTCTCGGACGGCGAAGTGATTCCCGCGGCAACCGTCGTATGGACGGCCGGAATGGCCGCCAGCCCCCTCACGGCCCACATCCCGGGCGAACGCGACCGGCTGGGACGGCTGAGCGTGGACGCACACCTCCAGGTGATCGGAGTGCCTGACGTATACGCAGCCGGCGACACCGCACTCGCCCCCGCAGAAGACGGGCACACCACGACACAGTCCTGCCAGCATGCCCAGCCGATGGGGAAGTTCGCCGGTCACAACGTGGCAGCCGAACTTCTGGGTAAGCCCCTGCTGCCCTTCACCCCTGACCCCTACGTCACCTGCCTGGATCTCGGCCCTGCCGGCGCCGTCTTCACGGAGGGCTGGGACCGCAAGGTCGCGCTGACCGGGCAGGAAGCGAAGACTCTCAAGCAGAACATCAACGCCCTGTGGATCTACCCGCCGTTGGATGACCCGGAGCAGATCCTCGCCCAGGCAGGCCGCTTCTCCAACGGCTGACACGACAGCCCGGCCGGCCTCGCACCACCGGATGTCGACCAGCATCGAACCGCCCGGTGCGCAGGGGGTCTTCCCTCCTTGCGCCCTGGGCGGTCCTCATGTCGCCTGTCGGTGACTACGGCGTCGTGTGTGCGTCTGCAGGGGCCGGCAGGGGGCGCCGGGTGACTTCGTGCGCCTCGTCCAGGGGCACCCCCAGCATCCTCAACGCCATCTCGGCCAGGCTCGTGGCGGCTTCCTCGCCGTCGAGGTCGGGGCGGGAGAACCGCAGTTCCACCAGGGACAGCAGTGCCCCGCCGGTGGCGGACACGGCGACGGCCGGGTCGACGGGCAGGAAGCGACCGGAGGTGATGCCGCGCTCCAGGTCGCGTCGCGCGCGGGGGGCGAGGCCGCGGTCGGAGTGGATGTGGGTGAGTCCGCGGTGGCGCAGGATGCGCATGAGCTCGGGGTGGGAGTCGACCATGCGGGCCGTGAGGCGGAAGCCGCCCGCGACGAGCTCGGCCGGATCCTCTACTCCCTCGAGGCTCTTGTCGATGGCCTGGCCGAACTCCTCCAGCGCATCCGCGACCGCCGCGTCGAACAGCTCCGTCTTCGACTGGAAGTGGTTGTAGAAGGAGCCGAAGCCCACGTCGGCCCGATCGGCGATGGCCTGGATGCTGACGCTGGTGTCCCCGGTCTCGGCCAGGATCTGCCGGGCTGCCCGGATGAGCGCGTTGCGCGTCTCGGCGCGGCGTCGTTCGAAGCGGTTGCGGGGCGGCGCTGATGTCGGCATGAGGCGAGTCTAACAACCATCCCGATGACCATCGCATTACTGATGAGATCATCAGATTCATGCGTGACGGCTATTGACGACGGTCTGAGCACAGTTGATGATTTCCTCATCTTGGCACTGTTGCTTGGAGGGCGCCATGTCTCTGACCCCCGTGGCCAGGTCTCATGTCACGACCGCACATCAGGACCTCCACAGTGAGCAGGGCGCCCTGCGCGGCGAACACCCCGGCCGGTCCCGCAATCCGGTGATCAAGGTGGCTGACCTGGCCTGGCTGGAGTTCGAGAAGCCCGACCTGGACCGGGCGGAGGTGTTCGCCCGTGACTTCGGCTTCGGGGTCGCCGCACGCACCCAGGGGGAGCTGTGGCTGCGCGGCACTTTCGCCGGCTCGCCCTGCATGGTCATCCGGCGCGGCCACACCTCCCGTTTCATCGGCCCGGCCTTCCGTGCGGCCGAGCGGGCCGACCTGGACCGACTGACCCGCGCCACCGGCTCCGCCGTGCGGGACGCCGACGTGCCGGGTGGGGGACAGGTCGTGGACCTGCTGGATCCCTCCGGATTCCCGGTGCGGATCGTGTCGTGCGGCGAGGAGCTGCCGGCGCTCCCCGAACAGCGGCCGCTCACCCTCAACTTCGGCATCGAGCACCGCCGTACGAACGTCACACAGCGTCCGCCCCGGGAGCCGTCGCGCATCCAGCGGCTCGGTCATGTGGTGCTGGAAACCCCGGTGTTCGCGCGGGCCCTGAACTGGTACCTCGACATGCTCGGCATGATCGTCAGCGACTTCCTGTTCCTGGACGGGCAGCGCGAGCGCGGGCCGACGATGGCGTTCCTCCGCTGCGACCGGGGGAGCGTGGCGGTCGACCATCACACGCTGGCGATGCACCTGGGGCCGGGGAGGGGTTATGTCCACTCCGCCTACCAGGTCACCGACCTGGATGCGATCGCCGCCGGCGGCGAATACCTCAACGAGCGTGGTTACAAGCGTAGTTGGGGCATCGGCCGGCATATCCAGGGCAGTCAGCTCTTCGACTACTGGCGCGACCCCGACCGCTTCATGCTGGAGCACTTCGCCGACGGCGACCTGTTCTCCTGCGACGTCGAACCCGGCTGGGCACCCATGTCGGCCGGCGGACTCGCCCAGTGGGGCCCGCCCGCCACCCGTGACTTCCTGGGCACCGATCCGTCTCCCGCCAGACTCCGCGAGGTCGCCCGGGCCCTGCGCGGTGACAACGAACTCGACCCCGCCCGACTGCTGGCCCTGCTGAAAGCGATGACCTCATGAGCACCAACGTCCTGCGCACGGCCGACGGTTGGTGGGTGGCGGGCGATGCGCGCGCCGTCCGTATCGACACGAAGGCACTGACCACCGCCGAGCTGCTCGCCGACCGTACCGCCGTACGCGAGGCCGCCGCATCCGACGATCCCGGCACACCCGTCGCCGACCTGGTGGCGCTTTCCCCGGTCACCACGCCCTGCCGGGTGGTCGCCCAGATGGTCAACTACCGTAGCCACGCCCGCGATTCGGGCTTCACCGGGGAGATCCCGCCCACCTTCTTCCGCAAGGCGTCCGGCTCGGTCAGCGGCCCGGCGGAGGCCGTCGTCCGGCCGCCGCACGTGCAGTTCCTCGACTACGAGATCGAACTCGGCCTGGTCATGGGCGCCTCCCTGCCCGTCGGCACCGTCGTGACCGAGCAGGACCTGCCCTCGTACGTCGCCGGTCTCGTCCTCACCAACGACGTCAGCGCGCGGGATGTGCAGCTGACCAAGGGGCAGTTCTACGAGAGCAAGTCCTACCCGACCTTCACACCCACCGGTCCGTACCTCGCGCTGCTGGAGGCCGAGGACTTCGTCCATCTCCTCGACCTGCGGCTGAAGTTGTCGGTCAACGGCGAGCTGCGCCAGGACCGCACCCTGGCCGACATGATCGTCTGCCCGGCACAGGCGCTGACGCTGCTCGCCCGCTTCCAGACCCTCGACCCCGGCGACCTGCTGCTCACCGGCACCCCCGGCGGCACGGCTCTGAAGGCCCCGCCCAAGCCGGTGGAGAAGATCGGCGCGCTGCTGCCACCCGAGCTGAAGTGGAAGGCGTTCTTCAGGAGCCAGGCCCGCAACCCGCACTACCTCCACGCGGGTGACCTGATCACCGCCACGATCGCCACCCCGGACGGGCGGATCGACCTCGGCGAGCAGCGCACGCCCGTCGCGGACGCCGAGTGACGACGGGGGTGAGCCGCGTATGACCGCCGACCAGGCCGGAGCACGGGACGACACCGCGCCCCGGCCGGCACCGCACGTACCCGTCGTGATCGTCGGAGCCGGGCCCGTGGGCGTGACCGCCGCCCTCCTGCTCGCCCGGCGCGGCGTCCGCAGCGTCGTGCTCGAACGCCACCGGGACGTCTACCCCCTGCCGCGGGCCGTCGCCACCGACGACGAGGTCCGCCGCATCCTCCAGGCCGCCGGTGTCCACGAGGAGTTCGCCGCGCTCGCCCGCCCCGCGAACGGTCTGCGGCTGCTCGACGCACGGCACCGGCTGATCGCCGAGTTCCCGCGGCGCTCGCACGGGCATCACGGCTTTCCGCAGACCAGCATGTTCGACCAGCCCGAGCTGGAGCGACTGCTGCGTGACGCGCTGGCCCGGCGTCCGGAGTGCGAGGTGCGCGGCGGGATCGAGGTGACCGCCGTGGAGCAGGACGCCGACGGGCCGGTCCGCGTGACGTACCGGGACGACGAAGGTGAGCACCTTCTGCGGGCCGACGCGGTCCTCGGCTGCGACGGCGCGGGCAGCCTCACCCGCGAGGCCATCGGCGCCGTATGGGAGGACCTGCGCTTCGAGGAGTCCTGGACGGTCATCGACGTCCGCACCCGCGCCCGCGTCCGGTCCTGGGAAGGCGTCGACCAGGTCTGCGATCCGCACCGTCCGGCCACCTTCATGCGGATCGGCGAGGACCGCTACCGCTGGGAGTTCCGGCTGCGCGACGGCGAGGAGCTCGACCACGAGCGGCTTCGTGAACTGGTCGCCCCCTGGGTGGGCCTCTCCTACGGCGACGACTTCCAGCTCATCCGGCAGGCGCAGTACACCTTCCGGGCGCGCATCGCCGACCGCTGGCGCAGTGGCCGGGTCTTCCTGCTCGGCGACGCGGCTCACCTGACCCCGCCCTTCATCGGGCAGGGACTGTGCACGGGCATGCGGGACGCGTACAACCTCACCTGGAAACTCGCGCGAGTACTCCAGGACGGTGCGGACGAACGGCTGTTGGACACCTACGAGAGCGAACGCAAGCCGCACGCCCGGCATGTCATCCGGCTCGCGGTCGCCACGGGCTGGGCCATGACCGGTGGCCAGGGCGGTGCCGCCGCGATCCGCCGAAGCCTGCTGGCCGCGGCCTGCCGTGTGCCCGCTCTGCCCGCGGCGGCCGGCCACCGCCTCAGCCCGCGCGCCGGCCGAGGGCCCCTCGTACGACGGCGTGTCCGACCGGGCGGCCGTGACCTGGCGGGCACCTTCTGCCCCCAGCCCTGGGTGACCGCCGACGGCCGGCGGACCCGCCTCGACGACGCACTCGGGGACTCCCTCGCCGTCCTGGCCGGCGCGCCCCTTCCGCCCTCGGTGCGGGCCGTGGCGGAGGGCATCGGCGCACGGGCCGTCACCACGGACAGCCTCGGCGACGACGGCACGCTCGCCGCGTGGCTGCGCGACGGCCGGGCGGACGCCGTGCTCCTGCGCCCCGACCGCATCGTCTTGGACACCGTCCCGGCCGGCGCCGGTTGCTTCACGGACATCGCCGGCTGGGCCCCGCTGCTGTGCACGGCCCGCCGTCCCGTCCCGGACGAACAGCCGGCGAGTCCTGCCTGACGCAGCCGGCCTACGGCTCCTCCACGCGCAGCCGCTCGATGGCTTCGAGGACGCCCTTGCGGTGGGCATGGGTGCGCTCGTAGCCCTCGATCACCGTCAGATCCAGCTGGGAGAGTGTGCCCAGTCGCTGCTGGATCTGCTCGGTGCTGAGCTGGCTGAACCCGGGAATCGGCAGGTCCTCCTCCCGCTTGACCGATCCCAGGACTTCTTCGGCAATGGGGCTGGGCTCGGCCATCTCCCTCCCCGCACCCCAGGGCCGTCGGCCACGGTGCTGGGCGACGTACAGCGCCCGGTCGAAAGCGGTCCGCATCGTATGGGCAGCCGTGTCGGCCAGAGCGGTGATGCGGTTCTCGCTCGGGCCCGAGCCGTTGGTGGACGCCGCCACGGCGCGGGCGTGCTCGGCGAGGCTTGCCTCCAGTTCCTGCAGCAGCTCCTCGTCCTGGCGGCGCAGCGAGCCGAGCAGCTCGGCAGTGGACTGGGCGGCCACCTGTTCGGCGAGGACCTCCCCGGCCCGGCACGCCGCGAGCGCCCGCGCCGCGACCGCGTACTCGTCCTCCGCATTCCTCAACAGCCGCCGCGCATCGGCCGGGCCCCCGCCGGGCAGCAACCCCCGCACGACCGCCGACCCGATCGTCAGCGGCAGCATCGCCGCGCGCACCGCGCCCCGGGAGACGGACCGGGTCAGACCGACCGCGGTGCCCATCAACCCCCTGGGCTGCAGATCGCGTACCTGGCGTTGAATGCGCTGGAGGCTGTAGTGGACCTCGACGCTCTGGCGTTCGAGCATCTCCCGGTGCGGGCCCGGCGGCGTGACGGTCACATCCGCCCGGAACCGGTCCAGTACTGCGGCATGCGCCTGGCGCGTATCCTCCAGCGCCGGTACAAGTTCCTCCATTACCACTGCCATGCCGGGCTCCTGAGTGAGGAAGGGGCGGCAGTCCGCCGCACACGGGAAGCGGCTGCCCTCAGCGCCCCACGGCTGGGCAACCGGCACCATCCTGCGGGACCCACGTCAAGATCGCCTGTCGAGGCGGGCCGGTCATGCGCGTACCGATTCCGTCCTCGGGTACCCGGGCATCACAGGAGCCCAACGAGCATCACGTTGGGAGGCAGCGGATGATCTCCGACTTGGTGTTGGTGCCCGCAGGCGAGGCGCCGCTCGCAGGCGATCTGGTCGTCCCCGGCCCGGTGCGGTCGGTGGTGGTCATCGCCGAGGGCGGCAGCAGCTCCCGGGGCAGTACACGCGACCGTGCGCTCGCCGACGCGTTTCACCGGGCAGGCATGGGCACGCTCCTCCTCGATCTCCTCACCGAACTGGAGAAACGGGAGGACGCGCGCTCGGCCCGGCATCGCTTCGACGTCCAGTTCCTGGCCCGGCGGCTGGTGGCTGCCATCGACTGGCTGGAGCAGCGGCCGGAGACCGTCGACGTCCCGGTCGGTCTGTTCGGTGCCGACACGGCCGCGGCGGCGGCTCTGCTGGCAGCTGCCGAGCGGCCACAACGAGTCCTGGCCGTGGTCACCCGAGGCGGGCGTCCGGACCTGCCGTACGAGGCGCTGCAGCGCGTCCGGGCCTCGGTGCTGTTCATCGTCGGCGGCGAGGACGAGACCGATCTGCGGCTCAACCAGGAAGCGGCCGGAATGCTCAGCGCGCCCAGCGAGATCCGTGTCGTGCGCGGCGCAAGCCATCTGTTCCATGAGCCCGGGACCCTTGAGGAGGTAGTCACTGCGGCTCGGCACTGGTTCGTCTCCCACTTGGAGAACGGACGTCGTTCAGCCTGATCCCAGCGCCACGCCCGACCGTGCGGCATTTTCGAGCTGCACGGCCGGGCGGGTGATTGCAGGTGATCTTGTTGTGGGATGGGCCTAACCGGCCAGGGTGGGGACGTAAGGGGACAGGGCCGGAGCGAGTTGCACTCCGGGGGCCAGGCCGAGGGCGGTGAGCGCGTCGGGCAGGCCGTGTCCGAGGCGGGATGCATCCAGGGTGCCCGGGGCGGCCAGCGGGCGGCAGCTGGCGGCGATGATCTCGAACAGGTGCCGTACGCGGCCGGGTCCGCGGGGCAGCAGTTGGCCGTGGAAGTCCTCGTGGTGGGCGAGAACGAGGGCGGCGAGACCGACGACGTGGGCCGAGGCCGTGCCGGTGCCGTCGAGGGCCGTGTACCCGCCCTGCGGCGAGCACGACAGGACGGCCACACCGGGGGCGGCCGCGTCGACCCCGGGTCCGTGGCAGCTGAACGGCGCGGCGAACAACCCGTCCGGCGTCAACTGGGGGCCCACATGGGTGGCTTGGGAGGTGTCCGGCGGGAAGGTCCCGAAGGCTCCGAGCGCACCCACGGTGAACACGGTGGGCAGTGAGCCGGGGAAGCATACCGGTCCGCCCGAGTCGCCCGCCGGGGCGACGCAGGCGATGCCCACCGCGCCTGCGTCGGCCAGTTTGCGTGAGACGAGCGCCGACGCGTACGGCGTTGCCACGGCGACGTGCGCGATGTCGACCTCGCGTTCGATGCAGTGGTCGAGGGCGGCGATCAGGTCGCTGAAGCAGCCGCCGGGCAGCACCTGACAGACCTCGATCTCGGCATCGACCGCGGTACCGATGATCCCCTTACCGGTGTCCGCCCCGGCGATGACGCCGGCCGCATGGGTACCGGTGCCCGCCGTGTCGTGGGCCCAGCCCTCCTCGGTTCCGCGGACGAGGTCGATCCCGGAGCGCACCCGCTGCTTCAGATCGGGATGCTCGGCGGCGACACCCGACCCGATGACCCCCACCTTGATCCCGAAAGCGCGGAACGTGGGAGGCAGCCGGTCCAGCCGCATGGCCTGCTGGCCCCAGCCGTACTGCTGCCTGTCCTCCAGCCCCGGATACACCTTGGCCAGCGGCGTGAGGGTGACCAGGTTCTCTCCGGTCACCGACAGGTCCGGACGACTGATCCAGCGGTCGGTGTAGCCGCCCACGGGCCGGACGTACAGCGCCTGGACGGACTGCACCGTCTCCGTGGGCAGCGTGACGGTGACCGTACCGTCGGACCCGGTGACACCCTGGCCGGGCCATGACGACCCGATCAGGAACACGCCCGCGCCGGCCAGCGGTTCTCCGTCCGGGCCGCAGACGCGCAGCGAGATCTCCACCGGTTGTTCCAGCGGCATGACCAGTCCTGGATCACGCAGCGCGATCCCCACGGCCGGCGCGGCGGCGGGTACGGCTGCGGACAGTGGCAGGTCCGGCTCGATGTGTACGTGCAGCGTCCGCATCGCCGGCAGCTGAGCCCCGGGTGCCTCGACGACCGCGATCTCCGGGCAGGCGGGGGGCAGACCGGCCGATCGCAGCTTCTCCGACGGCCGGAGTCTGCGGGTCACCTTGACGTCGGGCATGCGCTCCAACTGGTCACACACCGCGTCCATACTGAGTTCGGGCACTCCCGGGGGGAGCAGTTGCTGCGGCAGCGGTGTCACCAGGTACCGCTCCTGGCGCGGCTGTACGGGGAGGGGCTGCGCGCCTTTCCCGGCCGGCTCCGTCTGCTTGCCCTCCGGTCCTTCTCCAGCAGCCCCCGCACCACCCCCCGGCCCGCTCGCCCCGCTGTTTCCGGGCCTTTCCTTGACCATCACGTCCACCTTCACCACGCTTACGTCGTAACTCGTGCTCCTGATCCGGCCGTTGGGGCAGCGCCCGCTTCCACGTGACCGCTTCCACGGTGACGCGGTGTGCCCGGAACCAGTCCGGGCACACCGCGTGCGCTGCCCAGGTGTCAGCTCATACCGAACGGCTGACCCATCTGGCCGAAGCCGAAGCCGGGCTGCTGCTGGTACTGCGGGTACTGCTGGCCGAACCCACCGCCCCACTGCTGGCCCGGCTGGCCCTGCATGCCCTGCTGGCCCGGCTGGCCCTGCATGCCCTGCTGGCCCGGCTGACCCTGCTGGCTCTGCTGGAGCAGGGTCACGATCGCGGTGGGCAGTGCCTGCTGTACGGACTGCTCCACGGCGTGGCGGATGCCCGAGTGCAGCGCGCGGTGCAGCGCGAGAGCCAGGTACGGATGCGCCTGCTGGGCCAGGTCAGGCCGCTGCTGCATCTGCTGCTGGATCTGCTGGATCTGCTGGAACGTCTGCTGCACCTGCTGCGCGACCTGCTGGGCCGTCTGCTGACACGCCTGCTGGATGGACTGCTGGACCACCTGGGCGATCTGCTGACCGCCCAGCTGCTGACCGCCGAGCTGTGCGCCGAACTGCTGGAGGGGTTGAGTACCGGTCATCACCGACATGAATTCTCCTTGCGGGTGCCACTGAGGGAAAGCCGACATAGGTGTTATGTCCGCTTTGTCGGAATAGTCCGACGACCTGAACCTAGGGTCGCGTCGGCCGGGCCGCAAGCCGAGGAGTTGATCCGGCTGTTTCAACTCGTGCCGTCCGGTCGGGACATGGCCGACGTGGACCGGGGGAGGTGGCCGGTGCGATCCGCCGCCTGGCCGACTTGATTCGATGTATCTCTATGTTGACGTCTGTCGATTCAAGGTGCAGTCTTGTTTTTATGGATGTCGATCCAGTGGGGAGTGCTGCCATGACCGAGCAGACGCCCGAAGAGGTACGGGAAGCCGTCCGCGTGGGCTATGCCGCTGCCGCCGTGAAGGTGCTCGAGGGCGGTGCCGCGTCGTGCGGGCCGCAGAGCGGCGGCGACTGCTGCGGTCCGCAGGCGGTCGAGATCGACGAGGGCTTCGGGGCCGGCCTCTACGGAGCCGAGGACCGCGACGGACTCCCGGCCGAGGCCGTCGCGGCCTCCCTGGGCTGCGGCAACCCGCTCGCGGTGGCGGAACTGCGCGAGGGAGAACGCGTGCTGGACCTCGGCTCCGGCGGCGGCATCGACGTGCTGCTGTCCGCGCGCCGGGTCGGGCCGCGCGGCAGGGCGTACGGGCTGGACATGACCGACGAGATGCTCGCCCTCGCCCGGGCGAACGCGCAGAAGGCCGGCGCGACGAACGTGGAGTTCCTGAAGGGCACCATCGAGTCCGTGCCGCTGCCCGCGAACAGCATCGACGTCGTCATCTCCAACTGCGTGATCAACCTGTCGGTGGACAAGCCCGCCGTCTTCGCCGAGATGTTCCGCGTTCTGGGCCTCGGCGGACGCGTCGGCGTGACGGACGTCGTGGCCGAGGATCACCTCACCCCGGACCAGCGCGCTGAGCGCGGCGCATACGTCGGCTGCATCGCGGGCGCCCTGTCCTTCGCCGAGTACCGGCAGGGGCTCGAGGACGCAGGGTTCACCGACGTGGAGATCACGTCGACGCATCAGGTCGCGGACGGAATGCACTCGGCGATCGTCCGTGCCGTCAAGGGTTCGAGCTATTCGCCGACGACTCGCAGGTTGTAAGTGGCTTTGAGGTCGGGAATCCAGTCGTCGAAGAAACGGATTCCGTGCGGCTCGCCGAGGCGATTCAGTTCGTCGAGCCCGACCGGCCCCTGCCGCAACCGTTCTTCGAAGTCGATGAAGAAAAGCTCGAACCCACCTGGCGTATACAGTTCGATGATGCGCGCCGGCTCGTGCCCCGCGTTCCACATGGTGTGGGGGATTCGGCGAGGCTTCAGCACCCAGCACCCGTCTGTCGCCCTGACGACCTCGTCGTCGACCCGGACATGCATTTCCCCTTCGAGCACGTAGAGCCAGACATCGTTCTCGTGAACGTGCGGCGGGAGAAGAAGCCCGGGCTCGAACGGCTGCTCTATGATCGAGATGGCCCCGTCGGTCTCCTCGCCGTAAAGCTTGATGACGACACCGTTGGTGCTGTCACCCTCATCCCTGGCAACCAGCGTCTTGCCCTTGATTCGTCCACTCATAGCGCACCTCGCCATTCGCGCACCGTTTCTCTTTTCATGGTCCTCCACCGGCCTCACGACCGGAAACGTCCGCAGGCACGCGTGCTGCTTTGCGCCTACGGTGGTTCGAGAGGGGCCGGTGAGCCGAACCGGTCATGTGGAGGAGGCTGCGATGGAGGAGCACTTCGTCTGGGTGACGACGCGCCGCGTCCGGCCGGGCACCCTGGAGGAGTTCGAGCGGGCATGGCGCCCGCCCTCCTCCCCGCAGGGGTTGCGCCGCGCCTTCGCGTACTGGTCCGAGGACGGACAGGAGATCACCGGGGTGTCGTTCTGGGACTCCAAGGAGGCATGCGACGCCTGGCGGGCCTCCGAGCCGGAGAAGCAGCGGCGAGAAGCCATGGCCCCCTACGTCGTCGGGGAGCGGGAAGGCTTCTACCGCGGCCGCGAACTGGCCATCCCCCAGCGGTAGTCAACAGGAACGGCCTGCGTGCCGGCGCTCCGGTGGGGGAGTTCGTGCCTGTGATGCCGGACGCCGTGGGAGCGGACCACCTCGTCCATGGCTCGGAACAGGACGATTTCCATGGCCTCGGGCGCAGTCAGGGTGCCGCTGCCATCGGGCGGGCGAAGCCAGCGCAGGTCTCCCCAGCGGCAGTGCGGGGCAGGGGCGGCGATCCATCCGCCTCTTGCGACGTACCGCGTGCCCTGGCCGACCCAGGTGGACACGGGATCGGGTGGCAGGAAGAAACCGACTTGCTGTCGCCTTTCGTCCAGGAGAACAGGGCCGGGGACGAGGCGAGGAATGCCGTCGAGGCAGTCGGCGGCGCGCAGCCCGAGGCATGCGGGGACGATCAGTACGTCCCAGAAGCGTCCGGCGGCCAGAAGGTGGACTCCGGTACTGCCGTGCTGCCAGTCCTTCTTGCAGGCCCGGGGGTCCTGTGCGGCTGCGGCCAGCCATTCCATCGCGTTCGTCCACTGTGCCAGTGCCATGAACAAACCTCCTGCGTGGTGTCGGGCCTCGGTGCCCGGCAGACCAAAGGTTGTCTGTGTTCTCGTTGGCGCCTTGCTTCCGTAGGTGGGTGGTTCGTGTCCCTAAGTGCTACGGGGCGCACGACGGCACGGCCATATGACAGGGGCGCTGTTCACCGGATATGGCGAGCGCCAGCGCACCGAGGGCGCAGATATATGCAGACGAGCGCCCTCGTGTGCTTCGGTGCGGCGGTTGATCACCGGGCGCGCTGCAATCCGTGCCTGTGCAGCAGGGACGCCGTGCACCGGCTCCCGTCGTGGAGCCGGTGCACGGCGTCGATTTGCGAAGGTCAGCGGTGGCGTTGAGCGCAGCGGCTCATGCCACGAGTTCCTTGCGGATGCGGTCCAGCATGAACGCCGAGGATTCGCGGGCCCGTTCCTCCCAGGCGAAGACACAGGCCGTGGCGACGCCGTCGAAGTCCAGTTCGCGCAGGGTGCCGAAGAAGGCGTCCCAGTCCACCTCGCCCTGACCGATGTCGAGGTGCTGGTGGATGCGGGCGGTGGTGCCCGGCGGGTTGAGGATGTAGCGCAGTCCCGAGGATCCCTTGTGGTTGAAGGAGTCCGCGATGTGCACGTGCTGGAGCTTGTCGCCCGCGTAGCGCATCATCGCCGCGATGTCCGCCTTCGGGTCTGCCCCGGACAGGTGGAAGGAGTGCGGGGCGCAGTAGAGGTAGTTCACCCACGGTTTGTTGATGGCACGGACCAGGTCGACCGCGGGGGAGTTCTCCTCGCAGAAGTCGTCCGGGTGCGCCTCCAGGTTGAGGGCGATGCCCTCCCGCTCGAAGACCGGCAGCAGCTCCTCCATCGAGCGCCAGAACGCCGCCTCGCTCTCGGCGGCGCGCTCGGGGCGGCCGTTGAACTCCGAGTTCATCAGCGGGCATTCGAGCTCGACCGTGATCTCGATCATCCGCTTCCAGTAACGGACGGCGGCCTGCCGCTCGGTCTCGTCCGGCGAGGACCACTTGTACAGGGGGAGTACTGAGGAGAGTTGCACGCCGTGCGTGCGCAGGGAGTTCTTCAGCTGCGCGACGCGTGCGTCGTCCGCCCGGGGGTGCAGGAAGAACGGCATGAAGTCGTCGCGCGGTGACAACTCGATGTACTGGTAGCCGAGTTCGGCGACCGTGCGCACCATGTCGTCCATGGGAAGTGCGCGGAACATGTACGGGTCGAGGGCGATCTTCATGCCGTGCCTCCGTAGAGCGCGGGCCGGGGCTTCATGTCGACGGTGACGACCTGGCCGTCCGTCTCCAGGGAGCGCACGGCTGCGTCGGTGATGACGGTGGCGGCGTAGCCGTCCCAGGCCGACGGGCCCGTGGGCTCGGTGCCGGCCTCGACCGAGGCGATCCACTCGCGGAACTCCGTGTCGAAGGCGTCCACGAAACGGCCCTTCCAGTCCTGGAGTACGGCGGTGCTGTGCCGCCCGGTGGTACGGATGCCGACGGCTGCCGGGTCGGGCAGGCGGACCAGGCCGTCCTCGCCCACCGTCTCGCACTGGATGTCGTAGCCGTACTGGCAGTTGACGAAGACCTCGAGGTCGATGCGGACGCCGTTCGCGGTCTCGAAGAGCATGATCTGCGGGTCCTTCAGGTGCGCGAACCGCTTGCTCGTGGCGCGCGGGGTGATCACCTGGGCGGAGACGATCTCGTCGTCGAGCAGCCAGCGCAGTACGTCGATCTCGTGGACCGCCGTGTCCTGGGCGGCCATCGCGGAGGTGTAGGAGTCCGGCACGGTCGGGTTGCGGTGGGCGCAGTGCACGATCAGCGGCGTGCCCACGGAGCCGGCGGCCAGCACCTCCTTCATCTGGCGATACCCCGCGTCGAAGCGGCGCATGAACCCGACCTGGACCAGACGGCGCCCGTGCGCCCGCTCGGCCTCGACGATGCGCAGACAGTCCTCGGCGGTCGTCGCGAGCGGCTTCTCGCAGAACACCGGCTTGCCGGCCGCGATGGCGTTCAGGACGTGCTCGGCGTGGGTGGGACCCCAGGAGGTGACGAGGACGGCGTCCACCTCGGGGGAGTTGATCAGATCGGTGCCGGTCGGCACGGCGGGGGCGCCGATGCGGGCGGCGACCTCGGCCGCGCGGGCGGCGTCGAGGTCCGTCACCGCGGTGACGCGAGCCCCCGTGATGACGTCGGTGAGCCGCCGTATGTGGTCCTGGCCGATCATTCCGGTGCCGATGACACCTACACGTACAGTCATGAGGAGAGTTCCTTGAGGGGAGTTCAGGAGAAACGGGCCCGGAGTTCCGCTTCGAGGTTCTCGAGGCTGCGGCCCTTGGTCTCGGGGACGTAGAGCTTCACGAAGGTGAGGGAGAAGAGCCCCGCCACGACGAAGAGGAAGAACGTGTTGGAGATCCCGATCCCGGAGACCAGCGACGGGAAGACCAGGCCGATCACGAAGTTGGTCAGCCACAGCACCACGGCCGCGACGCCCATGCCGAAGCCACGCATCCGCATCGGGAAGATCTCCGACAGCATCAGCCAGGTCACCGGCGAGATCGCGCCCTGCTGGAAGGCGAGGAAGGTGACGGTCATGGCGAGCACGGCGTACGCACGGCCCGTGCCCTCGGGGAGAGTGAGGGAGAAGATGCCGATGAGCAACAGGGCGCTGGTGGTCCCGATCTGACCGGCCATCAGCATCGGGCGACGGTTGACGCGGCTCAGCAGCCAGATCCCGACGAAGGTGGCCAGCACCGAGATCACACCGTTGGCGATGTTGGCGGTCAGGGCGCTGTCCGAGGCGAAGCCGGCGTCGGTGAGGATCTGGGTGCCGTAGTACATGATCGTGTTGACGCCGGTGATCTGCTGCACGATCGCGATGCCGAAGCCGACGAACATCAGCCTGCGCACCCAGGGCACGGCCCTCATGTCCTTCCAGCCGCCGAGCTTCTCCCGCTCGTCCTTGACGGCGAGCGCGGACACCTCGCTCAGCTCGGCCTGCGCCCGCGCCTCGGACCTGACCTGCTTGAGCACCTCGAAGGCCTCGCCGAAGCGGCTCTTGGAGGCCAGCCAGCGGGGGCTCTCCGGCATGACCAGCATGCCGAACCAGAGCACGACGGCCGGCAGCGTCGCGACCACCAGCATCCAGCGCCAGACACCGCCGGACTCGCCGCCGACCCGAGCGATGATCGCGTTGGACGTGAAGGCCAGCAACTGCCCGCTGACGATCATGAGTTCGTTACGGGTGACCAGCGCGCCGCGCCGCTCGGCGGGGGAGACCTCCGCGAGGTACACGGGCACGGTCACCGAGGCGCCGCCGACCGCGAGGCCGAGCACGAAGCGTGCGACGATCATGATTTCCGTCGAAGGCGCGAGGGTGCATCCGAGGGCGCCGACGAAGAACAGCACCGCAAGGGCGAGGATGGTGCGGCGCCTGCCGCGCTGGTCCGACATCCGGCCGCCCACGACGGCCCCGAGGGCGGCGCCCAGCAGCAGCGAGCTGGTGACCATGCCCTCGGTGACCGCGGTCAGGCCGAGGTCGTCGGTCATGTACGGCAGGGCGCCGTTGATGACGCCGGTGTCGTAGCCGAAGAGGAGTCCGCCGAAGGTGGCGATGACAGTGATGAGCCGCAGTCTCCGGGAGACCGCCGGCGGAGCGTCGTCCGCCACTGCTGCAGGTGCCGTGACCGCGTCGTCCCTGACGTCCATGGCAGCCCCCTTACCGGTTGATGGTCGGGCGTCGGGTTCCGGTGAGGCCGCAGCCGGCCAGGTGCTCACGGGTGCGTACGGCGATGGGCAGCGGTACGTCGGGAGCGCACGGGTACAGGTCCTGCTCGACGATCACGAACAACTCGGCGTCGAGCTCTGCGAGTTCGGCCACCACGTCGGCCGGGTTCGGCACACCGGCCGGGGGCGACACGCACACGCCGCGCTTGACGGCTTCGCCGAAGGAGAGGTTCTCGGCGGCGACCTGGGCGAGGACGGCCGGGTCCATCTGCTTGATGTGGACGTAGCCCACGCGCTCGCCGAAGCGACGGATCAGGTCGAGGTTGTCGCCGCCACCGTACGCAACGTGCCCGGTGTCCAGGCACAGGTTCGTGTAGCGGCTGTCGGACTCGTTCAGCAGCCGCTCGATCTCCGGCTGGGTCTGGATGTGGCTGTCGGCGTGCGGGTGGACGACGAGCCGCACGTCGTACTCGTCGAGCAGCAGCTTGCCGAGCCGGTCGGCGGCCCGGCCGAAGCCCGCCCACTGCTCGGCCGTCAGCTCGGGCGGCTCGGTGAACGCGCCGGTCTTCTCGTCCCGGTACATCGGCGGGATGAGGACCAGGTGGTGCGCGCCCGCGGCGGCGGTCAGCGCGGCGACCTGCCGGACGTGGGCGAGCATGTCGTCCCAGGCTTCCGGGCGGTGCAGTGCACCGAACGCGGTGCCGCCGGAGACCTTCAGCCCGCGGGCGTCCAGCTCTTCCTTCAGGCGCTGCGGTTCGGTGGGGAGATAGCCGTACGGCCCCAGTTCGAGCCACTGGTAACCGGCCTCGGCCAGTTCGTCGAGGAAGCGGGTGTACGGGACCTGGTGCTCGTCCTCGGGGAACCAGATCCCCCAGGAGTCGGGGGCGGAGCCGAGGCACAGGTTGCCCACGGTGGTGCGGAGCGGGGATGGCGCCGTTGCCATGGTGTGTGTCCTTCGGGGAGAGGGAGGTTTCAGCTGGAGGTGGGGAAGGTGAAGCCTGCGGTCACCTGCTGCTTGGGCTGGGGCCAGCGGGTGGTGACGACCTTGGGGCGGGTGTAGAAGCGGATGCCTTCGGGGCCGTGGATGGGGGAGTCGCCGATGAGGGAGTCCTTCCAGCCGCCGAAGGAGTAGTAGGACATCGGCACGGGCACCGGCACGTTGACGCCGATCATGCCGACCCTGACGTTGCGCTGGAAGCGGCGTGCGGCCTCGCCGGAGGCGGTGAACAGGGCGGTTCCGTTGCCGTAGGGGTTGGCGTTGATGAGGTCGACGGCCTCGTCGAGGGTGTCGACGCGGACGATGGCGAGGACGGGGCCGAACAGTTCTTCCTTGTAGGCGTCCATCTCGGTGGTGACGTGGTCCAGGAGGGAGGGGCCGGTGAAGAAGCCGTCCTCGTGGCCGTCGATCTTCAGTCCGCGGCCGTCGACGACAACGGTGGCGCCCTGCGTGGCAGCGGTGCCGACCGCGTTCTCGACGCGTTCCTGGGCGGCCTTGGTGACCAGCGGCCCCATCTCCGTGCCAGGGGCGTCGCCGGGGCCGACCTTCACTTCGCGGGCCTTGCGTGCCAGCACCTCGACCAGCCCGTCGGCCGCGTCACCGACCGCGACAGCGACGGAGACGGCCATGCAGCGCTCGCCTGCGGAGCCGTAGGCGCCGGCGGTGATGTGGTTGGCGGCGAACTCCAGGTCGGCGTCCGGGAGGACGACGGCGTGGTTCTTGGCGCCGCCGAGGGCCTGGACGCGCTTGCCGTGCGCGGTGGCCTGCTGGTGGACGTACTTGGCGATCGGGGTGGAGCCGACGAAGGAGACGGCCTGGATGCCGGGGTGGATGAGGATGGCGTCGACGGCGGGCTTGCCGCCGTGGACGACGTTGAAGACGCCGTCGGGCAGGCCGGCCTTCTGGTAGAGCTCGGCGACGAAGTTGGCGGCGGAGGGGTCGCGTTCGCTGGGCTTGAGGATGAACGTGTTGCCGGTGGCGATGGCGATGGGGTGCATCCACAGGGGCACCATGGCGGGGAAGTTGAACGGCGTGATGCCGGCGACGACGCCGAGGGGTTGGCGGAAGTTGTGCACGTCGACGCCGCGGGAGACCTGGTCGGAGAAGGATCCCTTCAGCACGTCACCGAGGCCGCAGGCGAACTCGACGACTTCCCGGCCGCGTGTGATCTCGCCGCGGGCGTCGTCGACGGTCTTGCCGTGCTCGGCGGAGATGATCCGGCCGAGCTCCTCCTCGTGCTCGACGAGGAGTTGCCGGAAGGCGAACATGACCTGGGTGCGCTGGGTGAGGGAGGACTCCGACCAGGTCTCGAAGGCCTTCGCGGCGGCGGTGACTGCCGTGTCGACGTCCGCCGTGCCGCCGAGGACGACGCGGGCCTGTTCCTGGCCGGTGGCGGGGTTGAACACCGGGGCGGTGTCCGTACCGGGGACGGTCGACCCGTCGATCCAGTGCTGGATGGTCTTCACGATGAGGGGTTCCTTACAGGTAGTGCCGCTGGGTGCGCTTGTGGGCGGCGTACGTCTCGTATGCGGTGCGGGTGGTGTCGAGGGCGGAGGTCTGGCTGACGGGGACGTCCCACCAGCCGTGTGCGGGTGGGTTGGGCCCGTACAGGTCGGTCTCGACGTGGACGACGGTGGTGCGCTGGGCGGCCTTGGCCTTCTCCATCGCCGTACGGAACTCCTCCACCGACGTGGCGTGCAGGACGTCCGCGCCGAGGCTCGATGCATTCGCCGCCAGGTCGACGGGAAGGACGTCGCCGTCGAGGAGGCCGGAATCGCCGTCGCGATAGCGGTACTTGGTGCCGAAGCGCTGCGAGCCGAGCGCCTCTGACAGTGCGCCGATGGAGGCGAAGCCGTGGTTCTGGACGAGGACGATGACGACCTTCAGGCCCTCGGAGACCATGGTCACGATCTCCTGAGCCATCATCAGATAAGAGCCGTCGCCGACGAGGACGACGACCTCGCGCGACGGGTCGGCCATCTTCGCGCCCACGCCGGCGGCGACCTCGTAGCCCATGCAGGAATACGCGTACTCGACGTGATAGGCCTTCGGATCCCGCGCCCGCCACAGCTGCTGGAGGTCGCCCGGCATGGAGCCGGCCGCGTTGATGACGACGGCACGGTCGTCGAGGACGTCGTTGAGCGCGCCGAGGATCTCGGTCTGGGCAGGCAGAGAGCCGTGACCGACGGTGAAGCAGCGGTCCTCGATCTCCCGGGTGCGGGAGATCAGTTGGCGCGTGTGCTCGCGGTACGCGGGGTCGACCTCCCAGTCCGTCAGCGCTCCGGCGAGGGCTTGGAGGCCGAGCCGCGCGTCGGCCACCAGCGGTTCGGCGGAGTGCTTGACGGCGTCCAGGCGGGCGACGTTGAGGTTGACGAAGGTGACGTCGGGGTTGGCGAAGACGGTGTGGCTGGCGGTGGTGAAGTCGGAGTACCGGGTGCCGATGCCGAGGACGACGTCGGCCTCCTTCGCCAGTTCGTTCGCCGCACACGAGCCGGTGGAGCCGATGCCGCCGACCGCGCAGGGGTGGTCCCACGGCACTGCGCCTTTGCCGGCGTGCGTGTCCGCGACCGGGATGCCGGTGGCCTCGGCGAAGGCCCGCAGCTGGGTCTCGGCACCGGAGTACACGACGCCACCGCCCGCCACGATCAGTGGCTTCGTCGCGTTACGGAGCAGTGCGGCGGCCCGTTCGACGGCGGCCGGCTCCGGCACGGGGCGGCCCACGTGCCAGACCCGGCGCCGGAAGAAGGCGACCGGCCAGTCGTACGCCTCGGCCTGCACGTCCTGCGGGAGCGCAAGGGTGACGGCGCCGGTCTCCACCGGGTCGGTCAGCACCCGCATCGCCGCGAGTGCGGCCGGGATCAGCTGTTCGGGGCGTGCGATGCGGTCGAAGTACTTCGATACGGCGCGGAAGGCGTCGTTGACGGTGACGTCCCCGCCGCGGGTGTCCTCCAGCTGCTGCAGCACGGGGTCGGCGGCGCGGGTGGCGAACATGTCGGACGGCAGCAGCAGGACCGGGATCCGGTTGGTGGTGGCGAGTGCCGCACCCGTGATCATGTTGGTCGAGCCGGGTCCCGTCGACGCGGTGCAGGCGAAGGTGGCCAGCCGGTCACGCATCTTCGCGTAGGCCACCGACGCGTGCACCATGCCCTGTTCGTTGCGGGCCAAGTAGTAGGGCAGGTCCGCCTCCTGAGTGACGGCGGCCTGGAGGAGGGCCTGGCCGAGGCCGGCCACGTTGCCGTGCCCGAAGATGCCCCAGACGCCGGGGATCAGCCGCTGCTCCTGGCCGTCGCGCTCGCTGTACTGGTTCGCCAGGAAGCGGACGAGGGCCTGGGCGGTGGTCAGTCGTACGGTGTTCATCGGTCCTCTCCGAAAGGCAGCCGGTCGTCGACGTCCTGGGACTCCCACGTCGTACGCACCCACCCGTGTGCCGGGTCGTCGCAGATCAGCCAGGCGCGGTCCTGGCCCGGGCCCGCCATGACGTTGAGGTAGTAGAGGTCGTAGCCGGGCGCGGCGATCGACGGGCCGTGCCAGCCGTGCGGGATCAGGACCGTGTCGCCGGAGCGGATCTCGGCGAGCACGTCGATGGGCCGTTCCCCGGTGCCGTACACCCGCTGGTAGCCGAAGCCGTTCTCGTCCGCGACCTGGAAGTAGTAGATCTCCTCCAGCTCGGACTCCTCACCGGGACGGGCCTCGTCGTGCTTGTGCGGGGGTAGGAGGACCAGTTGCCGCCGGGTGTGAGGACCTCGCACACCAGCAGCTGCTCGGCGTCGAAGGTGCCGGGCAGGCAGTAGTTGTTGACCTGCCGCGAGCAGGCTCCGGCGCCGCGCAGTTCGACCGGGACATCCTCCTTGCGCCCGTACCGGGCGGGCAGTCCGCCGCGCTCGGTACGGGCGGAGGACAGCGCGAACCTCCCACCGGATGCGCTGCTGATCAGGGCCTCCGACGCGCGCGGCAGGTACGCGAAGTCGGTGACCGAAGCGAACACGCCCGTCCGGCCGTCGAGTTCGAAGGCCTCGCCGCCCGTGGTGACGGTGCACGAGCCCGTCAGCGGCAGGACCAGGAACTCGGACTCCCCGGTGGACAGGGTGTGCGCCTCCCCCGGGCCCAGGGTCAGGATCCTGAGGCCGGAGTATCCCCAGCCCGCCGACTCGGGCGTGACCAGGAGGTCGTAGGGGCCGTCGGCCGAAGTCCCCTTGGGCAGGTGGTATTTGCTCGGGTACGTCACAGCAGGCTCACCGCCCGGTCCACGGCACCGGCGACGTCGCCGTCCGAGGGGTAGAGCAGGGAGCGGCCGACGACCAGGCCTTGCGCGGTGGGCAGCTTGAGGGCCTTGCCCCAGGAGGAGAAGGCAGCGTCGGGATCCCTGACCTCGCCGCCCAGCAGCAGCGCGGGCAGCGTGGAGGAGGCGAGCACGCGCTCCATGTCGTCGACGACCGGCAGCTTCAGCCAGGTGTAGGCGGTACGGCGGCCCAGGCCCGAGGCGATCGTGATCGACTTGGTGACGGCGTCGGGGGAGAGGTCGTTACGGATCTTCCCGTCCTGCCAGCGGGAGATGAACGGCTCGACCATCGCCACGAGATGACGGTCATTCAGCTCGTCCACGGCACGGGCGGTGTTCTCCAGGACGGAGGGCGTCGCCGCGTCGTCCAGGGCGATACGGGTGAGCATCTTGCCGCCGTCGAAGCCCATCGCGGCGATCGTCTCGGCGTCGTAGCCGGTGAAGCGGTCGTCGATCTCGAAGACCGAGCCCGCGAGGCCGGCCCGGTTCATGGAGCCGAAGACGCTCTTGCCGTCGAGGACGCCGAGCAGGAGCAGGTCCTCCAGGATGTCGGCGGTCGCGAGGACGCCGGTCACACCCGGCCGCTCGAGGGCGACGCACATGCGGTCCAGCAGCTCGAAACGGTCGGCCATGGCGGACGGATCGCCGCCCACCGCGTTGGCGCCACGCGCCGGGTGGTCGGCGGCGACGATCATCGCCTTGCCGTGCTCGCCGAGCAGCGACGTGGCCTTCACGCGCCGGGCGGCCGCCGCCGTGATGGCGCCGGGGTCGTTGACCCGGGCATCCACGATCCGGCTCACCTTGTCGGACAGCACGTCCTCACACCTCTCGTTCGACGGGAGTGGCTGCGCGGAGCTGCGCCTCCACCTCGGCCTCGGTCGGCATCGCGTCGGAGCAGGCCAGCCGGCTCGCGACGATGGCGCCGGCGGCGTTGGCGAACGTCACCGTCCGGCGGGTGTCCCAGCCGGACAGCAGGCCGTGACAGAGCGCGCCGCCGAAGGCGTCGCCGGCACCGAGGCCGTTGACGACGTCCACCGGCACCGGCGGGACCTCGGCAATCGAGCCGTCGCGGTCCACGGCCAGCACGCCCATCGGCCCCTGCTTCACCACCGCCAGCTGCACCCCGGCCGCGAGCAGCGCCTTCGCGGCGGCGTACGGCTCCCGCTCCCCGGTGGCCACCTCGCACTCGGCGAGGTTGCCCACGGCGACGGTGGTGTGCCGCAGCGCCTCGGCGTAGTGCGTACGGGCCTCGGCCGGGTCCTGCCAGAACATCGGCCGCCAGTCGAGGTCGAAGACGGTCGTGCCCGACGTCGCGCGGTGGGCGAGGGCCGCAAGGGTCGCGCTGCGGCTCGGCTCCTCGCTGAGCCCCGTGCCGGTGACCCAGAGGATCCTCGCGTCACGGACGGCTCGGAGGTCCAGTTCCTCCGGGCGTATGTCCAGGTCGGGAGCCTTGGGCAGGCGGTAGAAGTACAGCGGGAAGTCGTCCGGCGGGAAGATCTCGCAGAACGTCACCGGGGTCGGCGCGATGTCCGACGTACCGACGAAACGGCTGTCGACGCCGTAGCCCTCAAGCGCCGTACGGACGAAGTCACCGAACGGGTCGCGGCCCGTCTTGGTGATCACGGCCGAGGAGCGCCCGTACCGGGCGGCGGCGACGGCGACGTTGGTCGGGCTGCCGCCCAGGTACTTGCCGAACGAGGTGACTTCGACCAGCCCCACACCCGTCTGGAGCGGATACACATCCACTCCGACACGGCCCATGGTCAGCACTTCGAACGGCATCGCGGATTTCCCTTCGCACCGGAGACTCCGGGGAGCTTTGATCGACTGTCGCGCTCTACTAGCGCGCTCTAGGCGAGTACGATGACTCCAGTCCAAATGTCATGTCAACAGGTTGTTGCCAGGAGATTTCACGGCCGCCCGTAAGGTGGTCGGCGTCGGAGGGTGGGATCAGCAGTGGATGTATCGGGCAAGCAGCGGCCCACGATGGCGGACGTCGCCGAGAAGGCGGGTGTCTCGCGGGCGCTGGTCTCGATCGTCTTCCGCGATCAGCCGGGGGCCAGTCAGGAGACCCGCGAGCGCGTGCTGCGCGTCGCCAACGAGATCGGCTATCGCCCCGACAACGCAGCCCGGCTGCTGGCCCGCGGCCGCAGCCGCACGCTCGGCGTGATGTTCACCGCCCACCACACGTTCCACGCGGACCTGCTGGAGGGCATCTACGGCGAGGCGGAACGGCTCGGGTATGACGTCCTGCTCTCGGCCACCGCGCCGGGCCGGGGTGAGTCCAAGGCGGTCGAGTCCCTGCTCGGCCACCGCTGCGAAGCGGTGATCCTGCTCGGCACGGACGCGGCGTCGGCGGACCTGGACGCACTCGGCCGGCGCACGGTCGCCGTCGCGGTGGGCCGACGCGTGCCAGGGGCCCGCCTCGACAGCGTCCACAGCGCCGAGAGCAAGGGCATACGGCAGGCCATGGACCACCTCGTCGAACTGGGCCACCACCGGATCGTGCACATCGACGGCGGCCGGGGCCCCGGCTCGGCCGAGCGGCGGCGTGCCTACCGGGCGGCGATGCGCCGTTATGGGCTGGAGTCGGAACTGCGGGTGATCCCCGGCGACCACACCGAGCTGTCGGGCATCGAGGCCGGCCGCCTGCTTCTGGCGGAGCGTGACAGCGGGGGGCGGTTGCCGACGGCGGTCCTCGCGGGCAACGACCGTTGCGCGATGGGCCTGTTGTTGGCCCTGACGCGGGCGGGCGTCGAGGTTCCACGCGACATGTCCGTCGTCGGCTACGACGACAGCCACCTCTCCCACCTGATGCCGATCGGCCTGACCACGGTGCGTCAGGACGCGGTCCTCATGGCGGAGCACGCGGTGCGGTTCGCCGTGGAGCGCCTGGACGACGAGGAGTTGGAGCCGCGCGAGGCGGTGCTGGAGCCGAAGCTGGTGGTACGGGGGACCAGCGGGCCGGCGCCCGAGGCGGCGGCCGGCTGAGCGGTCGACGAGGCCCTCGGCGGTCACGCGCCCCGTCCCGGCGTCCGCGGCCGACCCGCCCCGCGTCGGCCGCACACCGCCGCGCCGACCTTCGCCGCCACCGGCGATCACTTGGCCGCACTTGTCGCTCTCGCCCACATCATCGACTCTCTCTTTGAACTAGCGAGACCTTTTGTTCACCTTTTGTCGGTGGAAGAGATCAGGCCATCCGGCGACGCTTTCCAGCCTCTACCGGCACCAGGAGTACCACTGTGAACGTCTCCCTCACCGTCTGGCTGTTGACCGTCGCCGCCCTTTGTGTCCTCGTCGCCGTCGACTTCTTCATCGGCCGCAAACCGCACGAGGTGTCGCTCCGGGAAGCCGGCACCTGGACTGTGGTGTGGATCGTCCTGGCCTGTCTCTTCGGAGTGGGCCTGGCCTTCTACGGCGGTGGGGGGCCCGCCGGGGAGTTCTTCGCCGGGTACATCACCGAGAAATCGCTGAGCGTCGACAACCTCTTCGTCTTCGTGCTGATCATGGCGAAGTTCGCCGTGCCCTCGCAGTACCAGCAGCGGGTGCTGATGATCGGCGTGCTGATGGCCCTGGTGCTGCGCGCCGGGTTCATTGCCGTCGGCGCGGCGATCATCTCCGCGTTCTCGTGGGTGTTCTACCTCTTCGGCGCCTTCCTGATCTGGACCGCCTGGAAGCTGATCCAGGACGCCCGCAAGGAGGAGCACGAGGAGGAGTACCAGGAGAACACCCTGCTGAAGGCCGTCGAGCGGCGCTTCGGTGTGGCCGACCGCTATCACGGCACCAAGCTGTGGGTGGAGCAGAACGGCAAGCGCGTCATGACCCCGATGCTGGTCGTGATGCTCGCGATCGGTTCCACCGACGTGCTGTTCGCGCTGGACTCCATCCCCGCCATCTACGGGCTGACCCAGGACCCGTACATCGTGTTCACCGCCAACGCCTTCGCCCTGATGGGCCTCAGGCAGCTGTACTTCCTCATCGGCGGCCTGCTGAAGAAGCTGGTCCACCTGTCGTACGGCCTGTCGGTCATCCTCGGCTTCATCGGCGTCAAGCTGGTGCTGCACGCCCTGCACGAGTCCGGGGTCCACGTCCCGGAGATCAGCATCCCCTTCTCGCTCGGCTTCATCGTCCTCGTCCTCACGGTCACCACCCTCACCAGCCTCCGGGCGGCGAGGAAGCGAGAGGCCGAGGTGAGCCGGGTCGCCTAGAGGGGGGTCAGTCGGCGGCGGGAGCCGCCTTCGCGCGCATCATCACGCAGTCGAACTCGACCACCCGCCCCGTGGCCGCCTCGCGGGTCACCGGATACATGCCGGTGATCTCGAAGCCCTCGGACTCGTACGCGGCGACCGCCTCGCTCATCGGCGGGCTGCCCTCGTACAGCCGCAGCACGGCGACCTCCGACTGCAGGCCCACGAAGTCGGCGATGCGAGTGCCGGCACCGGCGAAGACCTCCAGGTCGTAGCCCTGGGTGTCCATCTTCA
This sequence comes from Streptomyces sp. NPDC127197, assembly GCF_042672405.1. NCBI lineage: Bacteria > Bacillati > Actinomycetota > Actinomycetes > Kitasatosporales > Streptomycetaceae > Streptomyces > Streptomyces sp. NPDC127197. The sequence goes on from NZ_JBHXVG010000029.1 coordinate 58,503, forward strand.
GGTAGGGGCGCGGCTCCTCGATGCCGGCGAGGGCCTGCTCCATCACGCCGTCCAGCCGCCGGATTTCGATCTCTTCCGTACGGGTCGTGGCGAACCGGCGGTAGCGGTCGCGGCCGTAATCGCTGGGCGGGAGCAGCGAGTTCATGGTCTTCCAGCCGGTGTGGATGGATGTGACGGTGTCCTCGCGGCCGAGACCGCAGTGGTGGACCTGCCAGTCGGGGTCGTCCCGGGCGGCCTTGCTGAGCTTGGCGAAGGCGTCCGCGGTGGGCTCGAAGGAGACGATGCGCCCGGTGTAGCCGAGCCGACGCAGGCGGCGGGCGTACTGCCCGGTGTTGGCGCCGACGTCGAAGACGCAGTTCACGCCGTACAGTTCGAGCATCGCGGCCACGTGCTGGGCGCACAGATACTCGGCCGCCGCCAGCTGGATCCTGCGTTCGTCCGCGTCGGCCTGCCGGTCGAGAAGGAGTCGCGCGCCGGTGTCGCCGAGGGGGACGCCGGTCCATTCCGGGGCGGGACCGGCTGCCGTACGGGCCTCGCCGCCCAGCACGAGCCAGGTGTCCTTGCCGGCGTCCGACACCGAGTACCGGCCGTCGTCCCTGACCAGCAGATCCGCCCCCGGGCCGAGCGGGATCCGGGCCCGCCGTCCGCGCCGGGACACCACCGCGGTCCCCGGTCCGAGGTCGGTCACCTGTACCCCCAGCCGGGGCATCAACCTGAGCAGTCGTCGGTAAAGGGTCTGCATCCGCCCACCCTGGCAGAGATGTTGTCAGGGCGTCGTGTGGTTGAACGTTTTTCGTCTTTCCGGAAGCCGGTGAGTGTCCGTGCCGCGTCGCCGGGCCTCATCGGACGGCCTGGGCGCGCGGCCGGCCGGCGGGGTGTGACGGCGAGGGGGCCGGTTTCCGGCCCCCTCGGCGGGTCAGGCCGCGGCCTGCTCGCTGCCGTGGTCGTGCAGCCGGGCGATGACCTCGGTGAGCTGGGCGGCGACCTCGGTGTCGTCGGCCGGGTGGGTCTCGGCGAAGCGGGTCACGGAACCGGGGATGGAGAGCTTGATGTCCTCCAGCGCCTTGCCGCCGGCGATGCCCACGGCCTTGCGGGTCTCGTCGTGCGCCCAGACACCGCCGTACTGGCCGAAGGCGGTGCCGACCACGGCGACCGGCTTGTCGGTGATCGCGCCGACGCCGTACGGGCGGGACAGCCAGTCGATGGCGTTCTTCAGGACGGCCGGGATGGTGCCGTTGTACTCGGGGGTGAAGAACAGCAGCGCATCGGCGGTGGCCGCGGCTTCGCGCAGGCGGACGGCGGACGCCGGGACGCTGCCCTCGACGTCGATGTCCTCGTTGTAGAAGGGGATGTCGGCCAGGCCCTCGAAGAGCTGGACGTCGGCGCCCTCGGGGGCGACCTTGACGGCCGCCTCGGCGAGCTGGCGGTTGTGCGAACCGGCGCGGAGACTGCCGACGAGCGCGAGGATGCGTACGGACATGGGGAACTCCCGAGGTGAATCGCGACTGAGATATCCGGACCGAGGTCCGGTTGCTTTTGTAGCACTCTAACCGGACCGCGGTCCAGTTTCTTCCCGGTGCTTTACCCTGTCTTCATGTCCGCCTCCCTCCCGCCCATCCCGGAGCAACAGGAACCCATCGACGCACCCGAGTTGCTCGAACTCGGCACGCCCGTGGAGGAGCCGTGCCTGCGGGCCGACGCCGCGCGCAACCGCGCACGGCTGCTGGAGGCGGCCGGCCGGCTGGTCGCCGAGCACGGCGCATCCGCGGTGACGATGGAGGCGGTGGCCGCGGCCGCCGCGGTCGGCAAGGGGACGGTCTTCCGCCGCTTCGGGGACCGCGTCGGCCTGCTCACGGCACTGCTCGACCACTCCGAGAAGAAGTTCCAGGCTGCCTTCCTCAGCGGGCCCCCGCCCCTGGGGCCCGGGGCGTCGCCGGTCGAGCGGCTGCGCGCGTTCGGCTGCGCCGCGCTGCGCCGGGCGGTGGAGGAGCTGGACCTCCAGCTCGCGGCCGAAAGCGGCCCCGACCGCCGCTTCACCCACCCGGCCCGGCGTCTGCTGCACGGGCACGTCGTCCTGCTGCTGCGGCAGGCGGTCCCGGACGCGGACTGCGAACTGCTCGCGCAGACCCTCATGGGATATCTCGATCCCGCGGTGATCCATCACCTGACGAAGCAGTGCGGGATGCCGCTGGAGCGGCTCGAGGGCGGGTGGATCGATCTGGTCGCCCGGGTGACGCGGACCGAACCGCCCGGCTGAGGCGAGCAAGTTCGTTCAATGAGGGACGACGTCCCCCCGCCCGTGGCCCCGGCTGCCGCCTCTGCCAAGATGCGTTCGCAATGGTGCAGATACCGAACACTCCCGCGTCCGCGCTGCCCGCCCAGCGCTCCGTGCCCACGAGCGCCGACGTGGCCCGGCTGGCCGGCGTCTCGCGCGCGACCGTCTCCTACGTCCTGAACAACACCAGCGCCGTGCGGATCAGCGAGCCCACGCGCCGTCGCGTGCACGCGGCCGCGAAGGAACTCGGATACGTACCGCACGCGGCGGCCCGCAGTCTGCGCGCCGGGCACAGCCGGATGGTCCTCATGCCGTCCCCGACCATCCCCGTCGGTCCGCTGTACAGCCAGTTCATCAACGAACTCCAGTGGGCCCTCAGCCGGCTCGACTACACGGTCGTCCAGCACGGCACCCTGGGCCTGCACGGTGACGAAGCCGCCCGCGCCTGGGCCGAGCTGCGGCCGGTCGCCGTCCTGGTACCCGGCTCGAGCCTCGGTCCACAGGGCGTGGGGGTGCTCAAGCGCTCCGGCGCTCGCGCCGTGGTGACCCTCGGCCCTGAGGCGGTCGAGGGCGCACACGCCCTGCTCATGGACCACGCGGCCGTCGGCCAGGTCGCCGCCGCCCATCTGTACGCCGGCGGCCGGCGCCGCATCGGCGTCGTCGTCCCCGAGGAGCCCGGCCTCGAGATCTACTCGAGGTCCCGCCTCGACGGAGTACGCCGGGCCCTGCACGGCACGGACGCCGTCCTGACCGAGCTGCCCCTCGCCCACGAGGAGGAGGCCGCCGCCCGCCTCGCCGCGCGCTGGCACACCCTGGGCCTCGACGCGGTCTTCGCCTACAACGACGAATACGCGATGCTGCTGATGCGCGCCCTGCAGGACGAGGGCGTGCGCATCCCCGAGGACACGGCGGTGATCGGCGCCGACGACCTGATGCTCGGCCGGCTGCTGCGGCCCCGGCTGAGCACGGTCCACATCGAGCTGCCGTCCGGCCGGGAACTCGCCGAGCTGGTCGACCGCGCGGTACGCAACCCGGGCGCCGAGCCCGAACGGCACAAGGTGTTGGGGGCCGCGGTGGTGCACCGCGAGTCCAGCTGACGGACGCGTACGGCAAGGCGTCACCCGTACGAGATGAGTAGCATGCCGACGGGGGGCGCCGGTGATCGAACGGAGAGCCGTCATGCCGTTGCTCGACCCCGGGACCTGGCAGTCCCGCACCCTGTCGGGACCCGAGTACGCCGTCGTCGAGCCGGCCACCGGCGAGCCGCTCGGCACCCTCGCCCTCGCAACCGCGCAGGACGTCTCAGCCGCCGCCGAGGCCGCCCGCGGCGCCCAGCGGGAGTGGGGGCGCCTTCCGTATCTCGTGCGCGCCGGAGTCCTCCGCCGGGCCGGTGACCTGTTCACCGAGCACGCCGACGAACTGCGCGAGTGGGTCGTCCGCGAGTCCGGCTCCATCCCCGGCAAGGCCGACTTCGAACTCCACGTCGCCGCCCAGGAGTGCTACGAGGCCGCCGCGCTGGCCTCCCGCCCGGCCGGTCAGGTCCTGCCCAGCGAGGCGCCCCGACTGTCGTACACACGACGGGTCCCGGTCGGTGTCGTGGGCGTGATCGCCCCGTTCAACGCGCCGCTGATCCTGGCCATCCGCTCCGTCGCACCGGCCCTCGCGCTCGGCAACGCCGTCGTCCTGAAACCGGACCCGCGCACCGCCGTGTGCGGCGGAGTCGCCCTCGCCGCGGTCCTCGCCGAGGCGGGCCTGCCCGAGGGGCTGCTGCAGGTGCTGCCGGGTGGCCCGGACACGGGACGGGCCCTGGTCGCCGATCCGCGGGTGCCGGTCATCTCCTTCACCGGCTCGACCGAGGCGGGCCGGGCGGTCGGCGAGGCCGCCGGACGCCACCTCAAGCGGGCCCACCTGGAACTGGGCGGCAACTCCGCCCTCATCGTGCTCGACGACGCCGACCTCGACACGGTGATCTCCACGGCCGCTTGGGGCTCGTTCTTCCACCAGGGCCAGATCTGCATGACGACCGGCCGTCACCTGGTGCACCAGTCGCTGTACGAGGAGTACGTCGAGCGCCTCGCCGCCAAGGCGGATTCACTCGCGGTCGGCGATCCGCTCCGCGAGCAGGTGCACCTCGGCCCGGTCATCGACGCCACCCAGCTGGCCAAGGTGCACGGCCTGGTCGAGTCGAGCACCGCCGACGGAGCCCGGCTGGCCGCGGGCGGCACCTACGAGCGCCTCTTCTACCGGCCGACCGTCCTCGCCGGCGTCCACGACGACACCCCCGCCTACACGGAGGAGGTGTTCGGCCCGGTCGCGCCCGTGCGGTCCTTCAGGACCGCCGAGGAGGCGGCCGCCCTCGCCGGGCGCAGCCCGTACGGCCTCTCCCTTGGGATCGTCACCCGCGACGCGGCCCGCGGCCTCGAACTGGCCGAGCGGATCCCGACCGGCATCGTCCACATCAACGACCAGACCGTGAACGACGAGGCCGTGGCGCCCTTCGGCGGGGTTGCCGCGTCCGGCACCGGCGCCCGCTTCGGCGGCGAGGCCAACCTGGAGGCCTTCACCGACGTGCGCTGGACGACGGTGCGCGGTGACGTGCCGGCGTACCCGTTCTAGGCAGTGCCGACGGGATGCGTGTGCCCTACTGCTCGCCGCCCTGCTGGGCCTGCTGCTCGGCCACGGCCTTGCGGACCTCGTCCATGTCGAGCTTGCGGGCCTGGCCGATGACGTCCGTCAGGGCCGCCTCGGGAAGTGCACCGGGCTGCGCGAAGACCGCGACCCGGTCCCGGACGATCATCAGTGTCGGAATGGACTGGATACCGAACGCTGCGGCAAGTTCCGGCTGCGCCTCGGTGTCCACCTTGCCGAAGACCAGGTCGGGGTTGTCCTCCGCCGCCTTCTCGTAGACCGGGGCGAACTGCCGGCACGGCCCGCACCAGGACGCCCAGAAATCGATCAGGACGAACTCGTTGTCCGTGACCGTCTGGTCGAAGTTCTCCTTGGTGAGCTCCACGGTGTGGCTCATGGCGTGAATCCCTCTTCCTGGGGTGGGGGCAAAGCCGTCGGCACAACACGGCCGGACCGTGACGTATTCCGTACGCCCGGCGGGCACGTAACGGCGTGCGTACCCATGTGGCCTCACGCCACACCACCCACCAGACTGAGCCCATGACGGAAACGGAATCCATCGCTTATGACGTCGTGGTGCTCGGTGCCGGGCCCGTGGGGGAGAACGTCGCCGACCGCACCCGCGCGGCCGGGCTGTCCACCGCGGTCGTGGAGGGCGAACTCGTCGGCGGCGAATGCTCGTACTGGGCCTGCATGCCCAGCAAGGCGCTGCTGCGCCCGGTCCTCGCCCGCGCCGACGCCCGCCGCCTCCCCGGCCTGCGACAGGCGGTGCAGGGCCCCCTCGACGCGCCCGCGGTGCTCGCCCGCCGGGACTACTTCACCTCCCACTGGAAGGACGACGGCCAGGTCGGGTGGCTCGACGGCATCGGGGCCGACCTCTACCGCGGGCACGGACGGCTCGCCGGGCCGCGCACGGTCGTGGTGACCGGCACCGACGGGGTGCGGCACACCCTCACCGCCCGGCACGCCGTCGCCGTCTGCACCGGCAGCCGCGCCCAGCTGCCCGGGCTGCCGGACCTTGCGGACGTCGGACCGTGGACCAGCCGGGAGGCGACGAGCTCCCAGGTCGTCCCCGGCCGGCTGATCGTCGTCGGCGGAGGTGTCGTCGCCACCGAGATGGCCACCGCCTGGCAGGCCCTCGGCTCCCAGGTGACCGTCCTCGTCCGCGGCAAGGGCCTGCTGTCCCGCATGGAGCCGTTCGCCGGCGAGCTCGTCGCCGAGGCGCTCACCGAGGCGGGCGCCGACGTCCGCACCGGCACCTCCGTCACGTCGGTGACCCGCGAGAACGGCACGGTCGTCGCCGTCACCGACAGCGGCGACCGCATCGAGGCCGACGAGATCCTCTTCGCCACCGGCCGCGCCCCGCGCACCGACGACATCGGTCTCGACACCGTCGGCCTGGAACCCGGCTCCTGGCTGCCGGTCGACGACAGCCTCCGGGTGACCGGCACGGACTGGCTGTACGCGGTCGGCGACGTCAACCGCCGGGCCCTGCTCACCCACCAGGGCAAGTACCAGGCCCGCATAGCGGGCGCAGCCATCGCCGCCCGCGCCTCCGGCGGGTCCGTCCTGGAAGCCGAACCCTGGGGCGCGCACACCGCCACCGCCGACCACGGCGCCGTCCCGCAGGTCGTGTTCACCGACCCGGAGGCCGCGGCCGTCGGACTCTCGCTGGCGGAGGCGGAACAGGCCGGCCACCGCGTCCGCGCCGTCGACGTCGAGTTCTCCTCGGTCGCCGGAGCGGGCCTGTACGGCGACGGCTACCGCGGCCGCGCCCGGATGGTGGTCGACCTGGAGCGCGAGATCCTCCGCGGTGTCACCTTCGTCGGCCCCGGCGTCGGCGAACTCATCCACTCGGCGAGCATCGCGGTCGCCGGGGAGGTACCGGTGAGCAGGCTCTGGCACGCGGTGCCGTCGTATCCGACGGTCAGCGAGGTGTGGCTGCGGCTGCTGGAGGCATACCGGGACAGCTGACGTGCTGCGGTGGCGGGAGCGTGCGACGAACGCCCGGGCTCACTCCGGGAGTTCGAAGCCCAGCTCCCGCGCCGCCTCGTCCGGTGTCGGCCGCGCCCAGCGCTCCGCCACCGCCGTGTTCGACGACAGCGAGCGCAGCTCGGCCCGGTCGAGGTACAGCACGCCGTCCAGGTGGTCCGTCTCGTGCTGCACGATCCGCGCGGGCCAGCCCTCGAACAGCTCGTCCACCGCGCGGCCGTGCTCGTCCGCGCCCGTCAGCCGCACCTGAGCGTGCCGGGCCACCACCGCCTGCCAGCCCGGCACGCTCAGACAGCCCTCGAAGAACGCGGCACGCCCGGCGCCGACGGGCTCGTACGACGGATTCACCAGCACCCGGAACGGCTGCGGCACCCGCCCCCGCGCCAGCCGCACCTCCTCCGGCACCGGCGCAGGGTCCTCGACCACCGCGATCCGCAGGGGCACGCCCACCTGCGGCGCCGCGAGGCCGACACCCGGAGCGGCGTGCATCGTACGGCGCAGGGCCTCGACGAACCGGGCCAGCAGCGCGGGCTCCAGCTGGCCGTCGAACGGCTCGGCGCCACGCCGCAGTACGGGATCGCCGGCCATGACGATGGGCAACGGACCGTCCACGGCGAGGAGTTGCTCGACCTGCTCGGCGAGTGGCAGGCGATCACGGGAGGCAGCCATGCATGCCAGCATGCCATGACGCCCCGTCATGTGACGCAGGCCACTTGACCCTCCGGGAACTCGACGGCTCCGCAGCCCGACTCATGCACCACCTGGCTGAAAACCGTCCCCACTCCCCGGAGAACACCCACCGATGACCATCACCTCCTCGCCCGACACGGACGAGGCCCCGCAGTCGGCCGAGTCGGCGCCGTCCCCCGGCAGATGGGCGCCCCTGCGCCCGCTGATCCTGCGACTGCACTTCTACGCCGGTCTGCTCGTCGCGCCGTTCCTCCTCGTCGCGGCCACCACCGGCTTCCTGTACGCCGGTTCCTTCCAGGCCGAGAAGATCCTGTACGCCGACGAGATGACCGTCCCCGACGTCGGCGACACCAAGCTTCCGATATCCGAGCAGGTGGCGGCCGCGCGCGAGGCCCACCCCGAGGGCACGGTCTCGGCCGTGCGGCCCTCCCCGGAGGCCGACGCGACCACGCGCGTCCTGCTGTCCGGCGTGCCGGGCGTCCACGAGGACCACACACTCGCCGTGTTCGTCGACCCGTACACCGCCGAGGTGCGCGGGTCCCTGGAGCAGTACGGCTCCACGGGGGCGCTGCCGCTGCGCACCTGGATCGACGAGTTCCACCGCGACCTCCACCTGGGCGAGAGCGGCCGCCTGTACAGCGAGCTCGCCGCGAGCTGGCTGTGGGTGATCGCGGCCGGCGGCCTGGTGCTGTGGTTCTCCCGCCGTCGCGCCCTGCGCAAGCTGCATGGCACCAGCGGGCGGCGCCGCACGCTGGGCCTGCACGGCACCGTCGGCGTCTGGGCCGCCGCCGGGTTCTTCTTCCTGTCGGCGACCGGCCTGACCTGGTCGCAGTACGCCGGAGCGAACATCGACGAACTGCGCACCTCCCTCGGCCACGCCACCCCGTCGGTCTCGGCGACGTCGGGCGGCGACCACGGGGGCCATGGCGCGGCGGCGGGCTCCGGGGGGACCGCCGAGCACGGTGTCGGCCTCGACAAGGTGCTGGCCGCCGCCCGGGCCGAGGGCCTGGGCGACCCGGTGGAGATCGTCCCGCCCGCCGACGCGAGCTCGGCGTACGTGGTCAAGCAGGTGCAGCGCAGCTGGCCCGAGAAGCAGGACTCGGTTGCGATCGACCCGGCCACCGGTGAGGTCACCGACGTGCTGCGGTTCGCCGACTATCCGGTGCTCGCGAAGCTGACCCGCTGGGGCATCGACCTGCACACCGGCGTGCTGTTCGGACTCGTCAACCAGATCGCCCTGATGCTCCTGGCGCTGTCCCTGATCCTGTTGATCGTGCTGGGCTACCGCATGTGGTGGCAGCGCGGCCGCGGTTCCGCCTTCGGCCGGCCCGTCCCGCGGGGTGCCTGGGCCCAGGTGCCGCCGCAGATCCTCGTCCCGCTGCTGGCCGTGGTCGCCGTCGTCGGCTACTTCGTTCCGCTGCTCGGTATCCCGCTGGCCGCGTTCCTCGTCGTGGACGTGATCCTCGGTGAGATCGCACACCGGCGGGGGCGGCGGACGTACGGCAGCCGCAGCGGGACCGCCGCCCCGTAGGCCCGCGCCGGGACGGACGGCGGGCCCGGCCTCTCTCGGGGGGGAGGAGGCCGGGCCCGCATCGATGTGGGCCTCGACGCGGCGCAGTCGGGGCGAGTGGGAGTAGGCGCGCGTCGGCAGCAGCCGCGGTCCGGTCTGCTCCGGCACCTCCTCATTCCACTGTTTGCTTTCCGGGATGCCTGCCTACTTCGTCATGGCGGCCAGCTCCGCGTCGGCCCGCTCCGTGACCAGGGCCAGCACCCGGCCGGCCACCGCCAGGTCTTCCGCCGGGATCCCGGCGTAGATCCGGGCGGAGATCTCCCCGGTCTCGGCGGCGGTCGTTTCGTACACCTTCCGTCCCGCGTCCGTGATCCGCAGCTGGGTCGCCGCCGGTTCGAGCAGCCCCTTTTCGATGAGTTCGTCGACGACGCCATACACGTCGGCCGGGTCGGCCTTCAGCGACCCGACGACCTGGGCGACCAGGGCGTCGCGCTCGACCGGGGCCTCGGCGACGGCGACCAGCCGGAGGGTCACCGACTGCTGGAAGGTGGCGCCGTAGCGGGCGAGCACGGTCTCGAGGACGGCGCGACCGGCGTAGTGGGCCAGGCCTATGACCCGGCCGTTGACGGTGGGTGTGGTGGTCATGACTGCTCCTGCTGGTGCTCGTCGTGGTCGATGAACGGATCAAGCGGTGCGTCGAGCAAGGTGGCGAGATCGCGCGTGAACTCCCGGGCACGCGGGCTGTCGAGACCGCCGAGCGGCTCCAGCAGCTGTCCCAGCAGTCGCTGTACGACGGAGATGGCCCGGCGTGTGACGTCCCGGCCCTGGTCGGTGAGCGCCAACTGGACGGCGCGCGGGTCCTGCGGATCGCGGGTGCGCTCCAGCAGGCCGGCGGTCTCCAGGGCGCGGGCGAGCTTCGACACGTAGAGCGGTTCGAGCCCGGTGTGGTCGGCGAGGCGTCGCTGGCTGGGCCGCAGTCCGGAGCGCTGCATGCCGTACAGCGACGCGACCAACGAGTACTGCGCATGGGTCAGCCCGAGCGGCGCGACCGCGCGGTCGACCGCCACGCGCCACTTCATGGACAGCCGCCAGACCAGGAAACCGGGCGTCGGGCCGCCCTCGGGTGCCTCACTCATGACAGATACGGTACATGGCTACTATGTCCATGGCTACTATTTTCTCGCGTTGAGGTGAAGCCACCGACGCTGCCCGGCGGACGGCGCCGCAACCGACTGACGGGAGGTCCCCGGCGGGACTAGGTTGTCGCCATGAGCAATCTTGATCGCGAGGCGGTTCCCGCCGTGTGCGGCGGCCGTGGATTCGTGGTGGCCGAGCCCGTACGCGAACTCCTCAGCCCCCGCCGCGTCAAGCTCGGCGAGTCCAGCGAAGTCCGCCGGCTGCTGCCCAACCTGGGCCGCCGCATGGTCGGCGCCTGGTGCTTCGTCGACCACTACGGCCCCGACGACATCGCGGACGAGCCCGGCATGCAGGTGCCGCCCCACCCGCACATGGGACTGCAGACGGTGAGCTGGCTGCACGAGGGCGAGGTGCTGCACCGCGACTCCACCGGCAGCCTCCAGATGATCCGCCCGCGCGAACTGGGACTCATGACCTCCGGCCGGGCGATCAGCCACTCCGAGGAGAGCCCGAAGTCCCACGCCCGCTTCCTGCACGGTGCCCAGCTCTGGGTCGCGCTACCGGACGGCCACCGCCACACCGACCCCCGCTTCGAGCACCACGCCGACCTGCCGGTCGTCACGGCACCGGGCCTGCAGGCGACGCTCATCCTCGGCGACCTCGACGGCGCCACCTCGCCCGGCACGACGTACACCCCGATTGTCGGCGCCGACCTCGCCCTGGCCCGCGGCACGGACGTACGCCTGCCGCTGGAGCCGGACTTCGAGTACGCCGTCCTGTCCATGTCCGGCGAGGCCCACGTGGACGGGGTGCCCGTGCTGCCGGGCTCGATGCTCTACCTCGGCTGCGGACGCAGCGAACTGCCTCTGCGCGCCGAGTCGGACGCGGGGCTGATGCTCCTGGGGGGTGAGCCGTTCGAGGAGGAGCTCATCATGTTCTGGAACTGGATCGGACGGTCGCAGGAGGAGATCGTACAGGCCCGCCGAGACTGGATGGAAGGGACACGGTTCGGGGAGGTCAAGGGGTACGACGGGGCTCCGCTGCTGGCCCCGGAGCTGCCGCCGACACCGCTGAAGCCACGGGGAAGGGTCCGCTGACCTGCGAAAACGGCTGCCGGGACGGGCTGGAGCACTCCAGTCAGACGTGGGCGGCGCGCAAGCAGGCCCTGACCGCCGAGTCCTCCTCCCGCTGGGCCGGGTCGATCACGAAGGCGACGCATGACCAGTGGGCACTGTCCCGCCGGGGGCAGTTCGTGCACATTCAGGTTCTGGAGGCCGGTGTGCGCACCATCGCGCACCGGTTGTCGCTTCCGCTGGGGGAGAAGGGCGGCAAGCGGGTGCCGGGCGGCTACCGCACCCGGCAGGAGTGGTTCGCCAAGACGCGCCGCCTGCACGTGCTGGAAGGCCGGCTGGAGCGCGAGCAGGCCGACCGGGACAACGGAGTCGTGCGCGTCGTGCGCGGCGGCAAGAAGCTCGTGCGGGCCCGGCATAACCTGGAGGCGGCCGGGCTGACCGAGACTGCCTGGCGGGAGCGGTGGGAGGCGGCGCGCTGGTTCCTCGCCGCGGACGGCGAGTCCGGCAAGCGGCACGGCAACGAGACTATCCGCGTCACCCCGGACGGTGAGATCAGCATCAAGCTGCCGGCCCCGCTCGCCGAGTACGCCAACGCCCGGCACGGCCGGTACGTCCTGGTCGGCCGCGTGCGGTTCCGGCACCGGGGCAGCGAGTGGGCCGACCGCGTCGCGGCGAACCGGGCCGTGGCCTATCGCATTCACTACGACGTGGCCCGGGGCCGCTGGTACCTGACCGCGTCCTGGCAGGTCCCGCCCGCGCAGACCATTCCCCTGACCGCCGCGCTCGCCGACGGCGTGATCGGCGTCGACACCAACGACGACCACCTCGCCGCCTGGCGCCTGGACACCGACGGCAACCCGATCGGCAGCCCGCGCCGCTTCTTCTTCGACCGCTCCGGCACCACCACCCACCGCGACGCCCAAGTCCGCCACGCCCTGACCCGCCTGCTGAACTGGGCCAAGACCTGCGGCGTGAAGGCCATCGCCATCGAGAACCTCGACTTCGCCGCAGACAAGACCCGCGAGAAGCACGGCCGCAAGAAGCACTTCCGGCAGCTGATCAGCGGCATGCCTACCGGCAAACTACGGGCGCGCCTCACCTCGATGGCCGACCAGACAGGTATCGCCATCATCGCCGTCGATCCGGCCTACACCTCCAAATGGGGCGCCCAGCACTGGCAAAAGCCCCTCACCAGCAACAAGCGCAAGACCACCCGCCACGACGCGGCCGCCGTGGCGATCGGACGACGCGCCCAGGGACACCCGATCCGGCGACGGACGGCACCGCCCCGCACCCACCAGAGCGATGGATACGGGCATCGGACCGTCCAGGCCGAATCGGTGGCCCCGGGACGTGAGGGAAACCGCCCCCGCATCCCCGGACCACGGACACGATCCATGCCGCCCGGACGCGGAGCGAACGCGGTGGACCAGAACGCCCAACACCGTTCGGGGCGTTCGGCTGAGCATGAGTTCCGGCAGCAAGACTCACTCCCGCTCAGTCTCTAGGAACGGTTCCTGACGGATTCCGCCCGGGGTCAGGTTCCATGCCTCGACGGTGAAGTCGCTGCGGCCGGTGCCTGTCGTACGGGCTTGCATTCGCCAGGGTCCGTCGGCGAGCGGATAGAACCTGAGGGTGAGGACCTGGCCGTCGGCGAGATAGATCTCCGCGATCGAACGATCCACGATTACGCGTAGCTCGACGGGGGTGCCGGCCCTTGCGGCTGGGCATGGGACGGCATACGAGCCTCCCCGCGCTCGCGCGTCCGGTGACGCGTGGCTGCGGTCCACGGTGAGATGGCCGGTGGTGGGATCGAGGCTGATGTCGAGGTACTCGGTGCTGTCCGCGGAGGTGACCAGGCGCAGGCCGCTCGTGCCGGTGGTGTCGGGGGTCAGGACGGCGGTGAGGTCGAAGGTGCGGCTGACCTGTCCGAGTTCGGCCGGCTCGGACTGTGTGACGTGTCCGGTGCGGTGCAGTACGCGTTCGCCACGCAGGGCGAGGAGTTCGCGGGCGGGGCGTTGGACGACCGTGCCGTCGGCGGTGAGGGTCACCTCGCGGGGGAGGGTGAGGACACCTGCCCAGCCCGCATCATGCGCCCACGTGTCGTCGCGGGCCTCCCAGGCCCAGCCCCACAGCAGCCACCGGTCTTCCCCGGGGACCTTCAGCAGGGCGGGGGCGTAGAAGTCCGGGCCGTGGTCCAGTGGCACCGGGCACGCGGTTGGCGTGAAGCGGCCGTGCTGCTCGCGGCCGGTGTGGACGGTGGTGTGGCTGGGGCCACCCTTCGGGGTCCAGTCGCTGATGATCAGCACGCTGCGGTCGCCGAAGGTCGCGTACTGGGGGCACTCCCATCCGACGGGGCCGGTGCCGGTCGCGGCATCGCTGGTGTGGAAGGGGCCGCGGTACTCCCAGTGTTCCAGGCCGTCGGACTCGTACAGCTGGGCGGCGGCGCGGCCGTCGGCGAGGGCCGACCCGACCAGCATCCGCCAGCGGCCGTCCTGCTGCCAGACGTAGGGGTCCCGGTACATGGTGGTGTCGGCGGGCGGCTCGGGGATGAGCAGCTCCGGGCGCTTGGCCCAGGTGATTCCGCTGTCGTACGACTCGGCGGTGGTGACCGGCTGCCACCAGCGGTTGGTGCGGTGGGCCGAGTAGAAGGCCACGAGCCGGCCGTCGACCGAGACGGCGTTGCCCGAGTAGCAGCCGTCGGCGTCGTGGCCGCCGGGGGTGGGGGCGAGGGCCACCGGGAGGGGTTCCCAGTTGATCAGGTCGGGGCTGCGGAAGTGGCCCCAGTGCATGTTCGCGTGCTGCGGGCCGTACGGGTTGTACTGGAAGAACACGTGGTAGTGGCTGTCGTGGAAGACCAGCCCGTTGGGGTCGTTGACCCAGTTGCGCGGCGGCCGCAGGTGTACGGCGGGCAGGTGGGGGTCGGCAGGCGACGTGGACACACGGGGCCTTTCTCGGAGTGCGCGAAGCACATGGGAGTCAGAAGCGCACGGGGCAGAAGACAAGGAGAGGTGGCGGGGCGGTGCTGGTGCGTGGGTCAGCCCTTGACGCCGGTCGAGGCGATGCTGTTGACGAACGACCGCTGGAACGCCACGAACAGGGCGAGGATCGGCACGGTGATCACGGAGGAGTACGCCATGATCTCGCCCCAGCTCACCCTCAGTTGGAAGAAGTAGGAGATGCCCACCATCACCGGCCGCAGCTCCTCGCTCTGCACGACCATGAGCGGCCACAGGTAGGAGTTCCAGGCGGGCAGGAAGGTGAGGATGGCGACGGTGGCGACCGCCGGGCCGGACAGCGGCATGACGATACGGCGGTAGATGGTGAACCAGCCGGCGCCGTCCATGACCGCCGCCTCGTCGATCTCCTTCGGGATGCTCTGGAAGTACTGGTGGAAGAAGAAGACCGAGAAGGCGTTGGCGACGAACGGCAGGATCTGCACCTGGTAGGTGTCCATCCAGCCGGTGGTGAACTCCAGGTGGAAGCCGTTGACGCGGAGCAGCGGCAGCTGGTTGATCCACCACACCAGCGGCACCGCGAAGGTCTCGAACGGCACGATGAGGGTGGCGATGACGGCGGTCAGGACCGCCTTGCGGCCGGGCATGCGCATCCGGGACAGGGCGAAGGCGGCCATGCTGTTGACGATGATGCCGAGCACCACGGTGACGGACGAGATCAGCACGGAGTTCAGCAGGAACTGTGCCGCCGGGACGCGCTCGAACACGCCGGCGTAGTTGTCGAGTGACAGGGCGCCGACCGGCAGGAAGGCCCGCAGGGAGCCCATGTCGCTGAAGATCTGGTCGTCCGTCTTGAACGACGACACCAGCATGAAGAGCAGGGGGAGTACAAAGACCAGGGCCAGAA
Organism: Streptomyces sp. NPDC127197; assembly: GCF_042672405.1. Lineage (NCBI taxonomy): Bacteria > Bacillati > Actinomycetota > Actinomycetes > Kitasatosporales > Streptomycetaceae > Streptomyces > Streptomyces sp. NPDC127197. Next base: position 73,672 of record NZ_JBHXVG010000029.1, read on the forward strand.
CGACACGGCCGGCGTGACCGCCGAGGTGCTTGAGGAGGGAAGGCATGGTCAGTCCTTCTCCCGGGTCAGGAAACGCTGGACGAGGGACACGGTCAGTACGAGCACGAAGAAGATCAGCGAGATGGCCGCCGCGTACGCGGTCTGCTGCTGCTCGTAGCCGGAGCGCACCGCCTGGTAGACGACGGTGGTGGTGGAGTCGAGGGGGCCGCCCTTGGTCATCACGTTGATCTGGGTGAAGAGGCCGAACGCCTGGATGGTGATGGTGACCAGCACGAACGTGCGGGTGGCGCGCAGTCCGGGCCAGGTGACGTGGCGGAAGCGGTGCCAGCGGGTGGCGCCGTCGAGGTCGGCGGCCTCGTACAGTTCGGCGGGGATGGTCTGCAGCCCGGCAAGCCAGATGACCATGTGGAAGCCGACGCCCTGCCACACCGACATCAGGATGATGGCGGGCATGGAGGTGGCCGGGTCGCCCAGCCAGTCCCGGCCGTCGGCGTGGCCGAGGGTGAGCGCCGAGATCACGTGGTTGACCAGACCGTCCTGTCGGTAGAGGAAGGTCCACAGCAGGGACACCACGACCATCGAGGTGACGACCGGCAGGAAGTAGACGGTGCGGAAGAAGTTGACGCCCCGCACCTTCGCGTTCACCAGCAGCGCCAGCACCAGGGCGAGCCCGGCCTGGAAGGGGACGATCACGGCGGTGAAGTACACCGTGTTGCGCAGGGACTTGAAGAAGACCGGGTCCTCGAAGAGCCGGGTGAAGTTCCTGAGGCCCACGAAACGGGCCGGGGTGGGCGAGACGAGCCGCGCGTCGGTGAAGGCCAGGGCGAAGGTGAGGGCGAGCGGTACGACGACGAAGACGATCAGCAGCACCACGGCCGGGGTGGCCATGCCGAGGGCGGTGAGGCTCTCACGGCGACGGGCGTGGGTCGTTCGGGTTCGCCGCACCGGACGCAGCCGGGCGAGGGCTGCGATCATGGTGGTCACGGTAGCTCCAGGGGGTGCCGGTCCGGTTCGGGCGCGCGAGGAAGGCGCGGTCGGGGCCCGAACCGGACCGGAGCGGGTCAGCCGGCGTAGTTGTTGTTCGACTTCAGGTCGTTGTCGATGTCCTTCACGGCCTGGCCGAGAGCGTTCTTGGGGTCGGCCCCGGCCAGGATGTCCTGGGTCGCCTTCTCGAACTCGGTGGCGATGTACGGATAGGCCGGGGTGACCGGGCGCACCACCGCGTACTTGCGCGCGAACTGGACGAACACGTTGAACTTCCCGCCCGGCTGGTAGTCCGCGACCTGCTTCACGGCGGCTTCGCTGGCCGGGATGGTGCCGGTGGCCTTGGCGTAGTCGACGAAGTACTTGGTCTGGCGGGAGAACTTCAGCCACGCCTCGGCCCCGGCCTTGTTGGCGCAGGTGGAGCTCATGCCCCACTGCCAGGAGGCGCCGCCGATCTTGGGCCCGTCGCCGAAGTCGACCGGCGGGATGATCGCCAGGTCGTCACCGAGCTTCTCGGCGTTCTTGGCCGCGTTCCAGCTGCCGTCCCAGTGGAGGGCGCTCTTGCCGGCCAGGAAGTCCTTGTTCGGGTCCTGCCCGGACTTCTTCGACAGGTAGCCCTTGCTCACCAGCGAGCCGAACCAGGTCGCCCACTCCACGGCCTTCTCGCCGTCCAGGGTGCCCGAGGCTGTCTTGTAGCCGTCGCGGTTGATCAGGTCCCCGCCGAAGCTCTGCAGCTGCGGTGAGTACGCGTACGGGTACCACTCGCCGACGAGGCCGGTGCCCATCTCCAACGGGTACTCGAACTTGCCGCTCTTCTTGAGCTTGGCGAGCGCCGAGTCGAACTCGTCCTTCGTCCACGGCTTGTCGATGGTCGGGATGCGGATGTCGTACTCGTTCAGCACCGACTTGCGGGCGAAGAAGGTGAGGGACACGTCGGTGAAGCCGAACGCGTAGACCTTGTCCTTGTAGCGACCGACGGTGCTGGGCAGCTGGTCGGACAGCGGGACCTCGCTGCCGGAGACATCGATCGGGTCGAGGTAGCCGCCCCAGGCCCAGTTCGCCACGTTGGGGCCGTCCACGTCGAGCAGGCAGGGCAGCTTGCGGGCGGAGGCGGCGGCCACCACGGACTTGTTGTAGTCGCCCTGCGGGAACGCCTGGAGCTTGACCTTGTACTTGCTCTGGGAGCCGTTGAAGTCCTTGATGATCTTCTTGACGACGTCGAGTTCGGCCGAGTTGCCGGCGTTGTGCGTCCACAGGGTCAGCGTGTCGTCGTCGGCTCCGGACGTGCTGCTGCCGCTGCCGGACGCACATCCGGCGACCAGCGCGGTCGCCGCCGCGACGGCTACACTCGCACCAGCGAGGCGCCTTGTTCTGAACACCACGAGGTTCCTCCATCTCACTGAGACGGGTCTTGCCGGACCCGCCTTGGCGACCGGTTGCGACGGTCGCTGTTCTTGGTGGTCGTCCCGCCGCCCGGGAGTCTCAGGTCCCGAGCGGCGGGACAACCTGTTGTCGGGTGCCCGGTGTCATCCCTGTGCGGGGGCGCCGATGGAGGCACGTTCCCGCAGCGGCATGGGCACACGGTGTACGACTGCTTCGAGCGGCCCCTTGCGGAGGATCAGCTCCACGGCAAGGCGACCGAGCAGGTAGTGCGGCAGCTTCAGCGTGGTGAGCGCCGGGCGCAGGACGGACGCGATGTCCTGATCGTCGAAGGAGACCACCGACACGTCGCCGGGCACCGACAGACCCGCCTCACCGAGCGCTTGGTAGGCGCCGAGGGAGACCCGATCGGTCAGGCACACCAGCGCCCGGGGCCGGTGGCCCGCTGCGAGCAGCGCGGAGACCTCTCGGTGTCCGTCCGGCGTGTTCCAGTCGCACTCGATGACGCCGTCCAGGCGCGCGCCGCCCTCCCGCAGGACCTCCTCCAGGCCGCGCATGCGCTCGTTGCCGGCGATGATCCCCTCGGGCGTGGCCGGAACGGCCTGGTGGCCGCCGATCGCCCAGATGCCCTCGGTGTGGCCGGCGGCCAGCAGGGCACGGGCCGCGTCACGGCCGGCCTCCAGCTCGTCCGGCACGACCGACGGCGCGTCGAAGCCGGGGGCCAGGCAGTTCAGCAGCACCACGCGGCGCCCGAACAGTTCCTTGGGCGGAGTCACGTACCGGGTGAACATGGACGCGTAGATCACCGCGTCGACCTGACGGTCCAGCAGCGCGTGGACCAGCGAGGACTCAGCGTCGCGGTCGCCGCCCGCCTCCGTGATGAACAGCAGGTTGTCCCGCTCCCGCGCGGCCTCCATCGCGCCGCGGATCACCTCGCCCGCGAACGGCGTCGTGGTGATCCGGTCCGACACGAACCCGATGGTCTGCGTCGACTTCGTCCGCAGACTGCGCGCTGTGACGTTCGGGCGGTAACCCAGCTCCCGGGCGGCCTCCAGCACGCGTTCGCGGGAGGCGTCGGAGATACGCATGTCGGTGCGTCCGGACAGGGCGAACGACGCGGTCGTCGGCGAGACGCCCGCCCTGCGGGCAACGTCGGCCATGGTCACGCGGCGTTCAGACATCAGCTGCTCAGCTCCGTTGTTAAATCGGATTAGCAAGTTGCGACGAGACTGGTGCGCACTTCGCCTGATGTCAACAGTCCGGCCATATCGAATGCGAAACGTGGGCGATATCGGGTGTTTTGTGAGGTCGTCAGGTGTCGCCGAGGTAAATCGGCATGCATTAGCTCTTGCGTTAGCAGGAGCGGCGCGCGAACCATGCCGACCCATCGACTAAACCGATTTGGCGCGGCGTCAGGCATGCCGTGCATGACCCAGGAGCCAGTCATGAGGAGAAGAACAGCCCTCAGTGTCGTATCGGCCGCTGTCGGCGGCGCCGTCGTCCCTCTCTCGTTCGCTCCCGCTCCCGCCGCCGCCAAGGGACGGAGCGGCCCTCAACGCCCCATCGCCCGCTGGGACTTCGACGAGCGCACCGGCACGGTCACCCGCGAGGCGGTCTCCGGCTCCGCCGACCCCATCGACTACGTCTTCACCGACGCCCGCTACAAGCCCGACAGCGACCCCGTACGGCGCCGCGGAGTGAGCGGCCGGGCGCTGTACTTCGACGGCTACTCCACCGTCGTCACCGCCCAGGGCTCCGGCAAGCTCACCCCCGCCGACGGCATGACCATCGACGTGTGGATCGCTCCTTACGCCTACGAGCACGGCATCGACGGCAAGCCCCAGGCCCTGGTCAACCAGCACAACCCGGACGCCAAGACCGGATTCCTGCTCGGCCTGCGCCGCTTCGGGCAGATCGTCTTCCAACTCGGCTTCGGCACCGATCTGATCGAGGTCAAGGGAGCCCCCGACCAGCCGGCCGCCAAGGGCCGGTGGACCCACGTCGCGGCCACTTACGACCCGGCCGCCCGTCAGCTGCGCCTCTATCGCGACGGCCGACCGATCGGTACCGCGACCACCCCCGACCAGGCGCCGCAACCGGCCGCCGACGAGCCGCTGTTGATCGGTCGCCACAACCGACCCACCCTGCTGAACGGCGAGTTCCACGCCAACATGTACATGGGTCTGATGGACAGCCTCGTGATCCGCCCGGGCACCCTGGACGATGCGACGGCGCAGCAGGAGCACGCCGAAAGGATCGCAGCGCTCCCCAGCCACCGCGTGCCCCGCCCTGACACCACCCCCGACCGGGCGCGCTTCGACGGCGACCGGCACCGCCCTCAGTTCCACATGCTGCCGCCCTGGCACTGGATGAACGAGCCGCATGCGCCGGTGTACTTCAAGGGCAAGTACCACATCTTCTACCAGCACGATCCGCTCGGCCCGTTCTGGGGCCAGATCCACTGGGGACACGCGGTCAGCACCGACATGGTGCACTGGCGGGACATGCCCATCGCCCTCGCACCCGCAGGGGACTCGGTCGGCCCGGACGGCTGCTGGTCGGGCTCGGCCTACGTCGACGGCGACCGGGGACCGGTGCTCTTCTTCACCGGCGGCGACGACCGCCTGCCCTACCGCCAGCGCACCGGCCTCGCGGTGTCCGCCTACTCGGACGACGGCGACACGGACCTGCCCACCTGGACGATGAAGTCCGACCCGGTCACCGAAGCCCCGGCCGGGCTCCCGGCCGGCCCCGGCACCGCATGGGCGGAGAACTTCCGCGACCCCTTCGTCTGGGAGGAGGACGGCGTCTGGTACCAGCTGGTCGGCAGCGGCATCGTCGACTACAACGGCACGCAGGTCACCAAGAAGCACGGCGGAACCGCACTCGTCTACACCGCGCGCAGGCCCGAAGGGCCGTGGAAGTACCGCGGCCCGCTGCACTGGAACGATCTCGCCACGCTGCCCGAGCCCGGAGAGGCGTGGGAGCTGCCGGTACTCCTCCCGCTCCCCGGCCCCACGGGGAAGCGCACCGGCAAGCACATCCTGCTGGTCAGCCCGTGGTGGGAGGCGTTCAACCCGAACGCCGTCAAGCACACCTACTACTGGATCGGCACCTTCGACAAGGGCGAGTGCCGTTTCGTGCCCGACCACGAAAAGCCCCGCGAGTTCGACTTCGGCGAGCACTTCACCGGGCCCTCCGGCTTCGTCACCCCCGACGGCCGGTCCGTGCTCTTCAGCATCACCCAGGACCGCCGCAGCGAACAGCAGCACGCCCAGTCCGGCTGGGCGCACAACGCCGGGATGCCCGTCAGCGTGTCGTTGCGCCACGACGGAACCCTCGGGGTCGAACCGATCGCCGAGGCGGCTGGCCTGCGAGGCCGCCGACTCGCCGAGATCCGCCAGACCTCGGTGACGGAGGCGAACCGTCAACTCGCCGACGTCTCCGGCGACATGCTGGACATCGAGGCCGTCATAGAACCGCGCGACGCCACGACCATCACCCTGGCCGTCCGGGTGAGCGCCGACGGCAGCGAGCAGACCCTGCTCTCCTACGACACGACCGAGCGCCGTTTCCGGATCGACCGCAGTCGCTCCAGCCTCGACCCGGACGTGCGCAAGGGCATCCACGGGGGCGCCGTGGAACTCGACGAAGGGCGACTGAAGCTGAGGGTTCTGCTCGACCGCTCGATGCTGGAGGCGTACGTGAGCGGCACCAACAGCCTCACCAGCCGCGTCTACCCGACCCGCGAGGACGCCACCGGCCTGCGGCTGACCAGCGAGGGTGGCTCCGCCCAGGTCGTGTCCCTGGACGTCTGGCGCATGAACGGCGCCTACGACACACCTGTCGCTCCGGCCGCCTACGACCCGCCGCGCCCGACGGACGTCGACGCCCTCCCCAACCACGACTTCGCCACCGGCGATCTCACCGGATGGACCGTCGTCTCGGGCACCACCTTCAGCGACGCCAACGTGACCACCCGCACGGACTGGGGCTGGGGTGGGCCCTTCCACCAGGCCGAGACCGAGGAGGACCCGGCCGGCCACCATCTGTGGGGCTTCAACCCGGCCGCCGGCGGCGACGACGCGGTCGGCGTCCTCCGCTCCGCCACGGTCACCCTCGGCGGAGACGGCATCGTCGATCTCCTCGTCTCCGGCGGCAACGACCCCGATCGGCTCTACGCCGCCGTAGTCCGCGCAAGCGACGACAAGGTGCTGGCCAAGGCGACCGGCCGCGGTGTCGAGCAGTACCGCCGTGTCGTCCTCGACCTGTCGGCTCACACAGGTGAGCGGATCTACGTCGAGGTCGTCGACAAGGCGACGGGCGGCTGGGGTCACATCAACGTCGACGACGTCAACGTGCCGGTCAAGCGCCCCTGACCACCGGCACACCCACGTTCCACTCTCCCGGGGCCCTGTCGTGTGCCCGCGACCAGGACAGGGCCCTCGGGCAGCCTGCTGCGCATACTGCTCGCGCTCATGGCATGTCTCGGCCTGACAACGCCCCTCATGTCGGGACAGGCCGGCGCAAGCGAGAGCAGCTTGTCCAACCCCGGCTTCGAGACAGGCAACCTGACCGACTGACCCGCAGCACCATCGACCCGGTCGGCACGCTGGACGTGCCGACCGGGTCGATGAACCTCTCGCTATCGGATATCTCCCGCCGCTCGTGTCGTCGTGTCACCAACAGGCGCTTCCGGCGGTGTCAGATCCCATGCCCCGACCGTGTACGCGGCGGAGGCCACGCCGGTGGCTCCCATCCGCACGCGCCAGGGGCCGTTGCCGACGGGGTAGACGCGCAGGGTGAGGGTGCGGCCGGAGGCGGTGAAGATCTCCGCGACCGAGTGGTCGAGCAGAATCCGCAGGGTCGCGTGGGGCCCCTCGGAGGGAAGGCGCCAACTGCCGCCCTTCGCGCGGGGGTCGAGGGAGGCGTGGTCGCGGTCGACGACCAGTTCGCCGGTGACCGGGTGATGGACGATGTCGAGGTACTCGGTCCCGTCCGGTGAGGTGAGCAGCCGCAGGCGTCCGCCGCGCTCCAGGGTCACGGTCAGGTCGGTGGCCCGGGACACCTCGCCGAGGTCCACCGGCTGTTCGGCGCTCGCCTCGCCCGCCGCGGCGATCCCTCGTTCGCCGCGCAGAGCGAGCAGTTCGCGGGCCGGTCGCTGGACCAGCTCTCCATCCGGGCCGGGCGTCAGTTCGCGGGGCAGGGAGAGCATGCCCGCCCAGCCGGCCTCGTCGGTCCAGGCGCTGGGTGCGCCGACGTGTTCCTCGTCCCGGGCCTCCCAGATCCAGGCCCACATCAGCCGGCGTCCGTCGGGTGCGTGGAGCAGGGCGGGGGCGTAGAAGTCGGGGCCGTGGTCGAGGAGGTGGGGCTTGTCCGCATGGAACTCGCCGTCCTGTTCGTGGCCCGGCCAGTAGATCGCGCAGCTCGCCCCTTCCTGCGGGTTCCAGGCGCTGGCGAGGACCGCGCCGGTGCAGTCGGGGAAGGTGGCGTACTGGGCGCACTCCCAGCCTTCCTCGGTGTTCCGGCCATCACGCAGGGGATGCGGTGGGCGGGCCAGGAAGACGCCCTCGTACGACCAGTGGTCGAGGTCGTCCGACGTGTACTGCAGGGCGGCGCCGCGTCCGTCGGCCAGGGCTGCGCCGACCAGCATGCGCCAGCGGTCGCCGTCCCGCCACACGTACGGGTCGCGGAACATCGTCGTGCCCTCGGGCGCGTCAGGGATCAGGAGTCGGCCGCGCTTGGTGAAGGTCGTACCGCCGTCGTTCGAAACCGCCGAGGTCACCGGCTGGTGCCAACGGTCGTTGTGGCGGGCGGAGTAGAAGGCGGTGAGGCGGCCGTCGTGGGAGATCGCGTTGCCGGACCAGACTCCGTCCTTGTCGTCGCCGCCGGGGGTGGGGGCCAGGGCGACCGGCATCAGCTCCCAGTGGATCAGGTCCGGGCTGCGGTAGTGGCCCCAGTGCATGTCGGCGTGGCGGGCGCTGTGCGGGTTGTACTGGAAGTAGACGTGATAGTGGCCGTCGTGGAAGACCAGGCCGTTGGGGTCGTTGATCCAGTGGGCCGGCGGGCGGAGGTGGACCGCCGGGAAGTGGGTGTCGAGCGCCACCGCCGCCCGGGTCTCGGTCTCAGTCATCGGCGCGCTCGTCGTAACGGCGGCGGACGGCCGCGGCCTGCTTGATGTTGGCCTCGGACTCCTGCAACGAGCGCTCGCCGCGCTGCCGGGTGCGCTCTTCCAAATGCCGCATGTGGCGCTCGAAGCGGGCCTGGTACCGCTCGCGCATCACGGCGATCTCCTCGGCGACCGGACCGGAGCGGGCAGCGGGAACCGGCATCGGCCGGCCGGCCGGGCGCACGGGAAGGCGCTGCTCCAGCGGCAGGATCGTGGCCTTCGGGGACGGCAGGGTCTGGTACCAGTACGCCGTCGACGCCCAGTCGTCGGCCAGGTGGTTGCCGTGGCCGTGCTCGATCGAGACCCGGATCCGCTCCTCGAAGCGGACCGGGTCGGCCACGTGGAAGCGGTAGTTGACCGAGTAGCCGGGGACGTCGGCCTCGTGCAGGATCGCGCCGTGGTAGAGGTAGGCGTTCTTCTGCATCCCCCAGGCGTGGTTGAAGTAGTCCTCTGTGCCGGTGCCGTGCAGGGAGGGCGGCCAGCTGGTGGAGCCGTCGGGCAGGAAGTCGTCGTCGATCCAGATCATGTCGTTGCCCTCGCCCCACCAGCTGCCCTGCCGGTGGTGGACGGAGAGGTTGCAGCCGACGTAGTGGCCCTTGCCCTCGGTGTCGAGGATGACGTAGTTGTCCTCGCCGGTGACGTCGACGATGTTGACTTCGGGGCTGTTGGTCTGGATGTCGGGCGCCCAGCCGTTGCAGGGGTTGCTGCGGTTCCAGCGGGCGTGGAAGTAGAGGGTGTCCTCGGGGAGTTCGTCCGGGAACAGCTCGTAGTCGATGTAGAAGTACTGCTGGATGGGCAGGTCGTTCTCGTTGACCAGCTCGATGCGGGCTCGCTTGTTGAACGGCATCGGCGCCCAGCAGTTCAGGGCCGCGCTGCCACCGAAGATCAGGGACTCATCGGGCTTGGCGGAGACGGTGAACAGGGCCGACTGGTAGCTGTTGGGCATGCAGTGGCCGATGCCGAAGAAGTCGCCGAGCGGGACGAGGACGGCGGGTTCCTCCTCGTCGTCCCAGGTGATCCGGATGAGGACCTTGCGGTAGTAGTCCGGGTCCGGCTCCTCCCAGTTGACGCCGAGCGCGTTGTGGATCTCCATCACGGGGGCCACGGTGTCGGCTTCCAGCGGGTCGATCAGGCCGGGGCCGAGGGTGCGGCGGCAGAACTGGGTCATCCAGATGTGGGTGATCCGGCCGGGACCTTCGAGGTCGGCCAGGACGCGGCTGGAGTGGGCGGGGGTCGTCCAGTAGTCCTGGTTGCGGCCGCGCTGGTCCCAGCTGGAGACGCGGGCGGTGCGGGCCCGGGTGGGGCGGGTGAGGTGTTCGAGGGCGTGCGAGGGCATGGGAGAGTGACCCTTTCAGTGATGGTTCGGCCAACTACCCGTCGCTAAAGCGACGGACTTGCACAACGGGCGTCACTGGCCGTGGCGCTGCGTTTGCGTCCTGCCCCGCCCACTGGTTCCGAGGGCTGGGCTGGGGTGATTGACTGCACCCCGCGTCGCCGCAACTCCCATGCGCGGGCGCGGATGTTGCGGGAGCCGTTCCGATCCGCGTGCGCAACGACGCCGCAGGACCGGCACGCGAACCAGGCCTGCGAGACCCGGTTCGCCTTGTCGATGTGCCCGCACTCGGCGCAGGTGCGGGAGGTGTACGCCGGATCGACATACACCACCGGCACCCCCGCCCGGCGGGCCTTGTACGCGATGAAGTTGCCCAGCTGGGCAAACGACCAGCTGGAGTGGGTGACCCGTTGGGGCTTACGAAGCCGTACCCGCTCGCGGATGCCCGTCAGGTCCTCCAGGGCGATCCCACGACCGGTGCGTTCAGCCTCGGCCACCACATGCTTCGCGATCTTGTGGTTGATGTCCCGCGCCCGCCGCGCCTCCTTGCGTCGCCGTTTCTTCAGCCGACGCTTGGCGGACGAGGTGTTCTTCTTCTGGAGTTTCGCGCGGAGCTTTCGTTCCCGGCCCCGCACACGGTTGAGCTCGCGCCCGGCCATGATCTCGCCGTCACTTGTAGTGGCGATGTTCACGATGCCCAGATCGATGCCGAGGAAGTCCACCGGTTCGGTGTTCAGCGACTGCTCCGGGACCTCACAGGTGGCCAGCAGGAACCACATACCGTCCCGGCACAGCAGGTCCGACTCACCTTTGCGGTATAGGGTCAGGGTGGCCAACTGCTCAGGGCCGACGGTGAACTCCACATCCTTTGCCCGCCCCGAAACCGTCCAGATGGAGATCCGGCGCTCGGCAGTCTGCCAGGACAACATCCGGTCGTCATACGGCTGCGCACTCTCCGGGCGGAAAGCAACCGGCTTCTCGGCGGCTTTCCGGTACCGCCTAGATCCGGGCCTGCCCAGATTTCCAGCCTTCAGATTGGCCCTCAGAGTGGCATACGCGTCGCACGTCTTCTTGATCACATGCTGGGCTGCTTGCGCTCCCAGTCCCCACCGCGCCTTGACTTGGCCGTAAGTGTGCTGGCGCAGCGCGAAGTTACGCTTCACGTCCTTCTCGAATGCCACCTGGCTGGCCCAAGTGGCAGCCTCGTTGCAGGCTCGCAAAGTCGCCTCAAGGGCCGCCGCCTGTACGGGCGTCGGCAGCAGCTTTACCTGCACCACCAGCTTCACAATCATCCAACATAGATACATGTACGGCTATCGGCTCCATGTTCACCATTCATCACCAGATCAGGTGACAGCTCATGTCATGCGGGGCACACTGCATGGCTGGGCACAGACCAGCCATGCTGCGAGCGCTCCACGCAAAGTCATGAGGATGCGCTCAGGCCGGGCAGCCGCAGGACTCCCGGTAGGTGATCTCCGGCTCCAGGCGGATGGTGCGGGGGCGGGTGGTGAGGCTGCCGTCGATACGGCTGAGCAGCAGCTCCATCGCCGTGGCACCGATCTCGTGGGCCGGCTGGGCGACCGCCGTGATGCCCGGACGGAACAGGTCCGTGTGCGGGAAGCCGTCGAAGGTGGCGAACGCGAAGTCCTCGGGCGTGGCCAGCCCCAGCCCCTTCGCCGCCGCGAGCACACCCACCGCGGTCTCGGTACTGGCGGCGACCACCGCCGACGGCCGCTGCTGCCGCAGTACGCCCGTCATACGCTCACGGGTGTCGTCCGCCCGGCCGCTGCCGGTGACGATCAAGGTGTCGTCGACGTCGATGCCCGCCTCGTCGAGTGCTTCGAGGTAGCCGCGCCGCCGCTCGGAGATGGTGGAGACGCCGGTGTCGCCGGCGGCCAGCGCGATCCGCCGATGGCCGTGCCGTTCCACCAGGTGCAGCACCAGCTCCCGCATGGGGGCGGTGTTCTCGACGCCCACCTGATCGGCCTTGACCCCGCCGAGCCGGTCGATCAGGACAACGGGTGTGCCCTGGTCGATGACCGCGGTGATCGCCTCCCGATGGGACCGGGCGACCGGAGCGATGAGCAGGCCGTCGACCCGGCGCTCGGCGAGAACTTCCAGCGCCCGTGCCTCCAGCTCCGCGTCCTCGCCCGAGTTGGCCAGCAGCACCGTCAGGCCGGCACCCATGGCCGCCCGTTCGACACCGCGGGCCATTGCCGCGAAGGCCGGCTCGGACACGTCCGTCAGGATCAGCCCGACGGAGTCGGTGCGTGAGCGGCGCAGCGCGCGGGCGAGGCTGTCACGCCGGTAGCCCGTGGCCCTGACCGCTTCCTCGACCCGGGTGCGGGTCTCTTCACGGACCGGCCGTGTGCCGTTGATGACGTGCGACACGGTGGACGTGGAGACGCCCGCCATCCGTGCAACGTCGGAGATCGTGGCCACTGCCGCTCGCGCCTCCTCGTGTCGTCGGACCGATCCATGATCCGGGTCCGTAACTGCATAACGCCATACGGTCCACCGGTCCATGAGGGTGGGCCGGTTCGCCGTCCACTCGTTCCGCTCACCGTCAGGTTCATCGAAACGATTGCGCAGACCTTCGCACGTCGCGGCGAAGGCAGTCAATGGCTGTGGCCAGCACAGAGCTGTCCCTCCCGGAAACTGCTCCGTCACGCAGTATTGACACGCTGGAACTCCCGAGGCACCTTTCATCGAAACGTTTGCGTCACGGGCGCAGAGCGGCCCCCACGGCCGGACCACCGCGCGCACCGGACATCCATCCCCCCGCCGGTTCCGCCTCCTCACCCAGTTCCCGGAAGGCAGCAGCACCATGGCGACCTCTCCTCAGAGCGCACCTCCGACGTCGAGACGGCCCTCCGGCATCTCGCGCCGACTTCTGCTCACCGCCACCGCGAGCGCCCTGTTCGCCACCGCCACGGCCTGCGGTTCCGCGGTGAACACGGCGGACGGATCGGCGTCGGACGGACTGATCACGCTGTCCATGCACAACCCGGACAGCAAGACCCAGGACCCGGCGACCTGGCAGATGGTGCAGGAGTTCAACAAGCAGCACCCCGACATGAAGATCAAGCTGGAGGGCCAGCCGGTCGACCAGCACGAGCAGCGCATGACCATCGCGGCGCAGAGCGGCACGCTGCCGGAGATCTTCTGGGTGTACGACTCGCTCGCGAAGACCATGGTCAAGAGCGGCGACCTGCTGGACCTGACCCCGATCCTCGCGGAGGACAACCTGAAGGCGAAGTTCGTCCCGAGCATGCTCGCCGGCTTCCGCTCCGGAAACGTCCAGTACGGCCTCCCGTACCAGGCGCTGGTCACCGGCTTCTACTACAACAAGGCCATCCTGGACGAGCACAAGATCGCCGTCCCCGAGACGTTCGACGACCTGCTCGCCGCGGTGAAGAAGCTCAAGGCGGCCGGCGTGGTGCCGATCGCGCAGGGCGCGAACAACTCCTCGTTCAGCGTCTGGGCGTTCCTGACCATGCTCGACCGCTTCGGCTACGAGGCGAAGCACCAGGACATCCTGTCCGGCAGGGCGAGCTACGACAACGCCGACTTCCTGCGCCTCTACAAGCACGTGGCGGAGCTGGCCGAGGCCGGCGCCTTCCCCTCCAACATGAACACCCAGACCTACGCCCAGGCCGTCGCCTCCTACACGTCCGGCAAGGCGGCCTTCCTCGACGCGGGCGTCTGGGAGGCGGCGAAGATCCAGAAGAGCGGAGTGGGCAAGGACACCGGCTTCTGGGCCGGCCCGACCTTCTCCGACGGCGTCGGCGACCAGAAGCTCGTCATGAACGTGCCCTCGGCGCCGTTCGTCGTCAGCGCCAAGGTCAAGGACGACAAGAAGAAGTACGCCGCGGTGAAGGCGTTCATCCAGTTCTACTACAGCGACGCGGGCCAGAAGATCCTCGTCGACAACGCCCAGCCGCCGGTGACGACGTACAAGCCGTCCGTGGACGCCACGAAGAACTCCGTGTTCGCCGCCGTCCTCGCCGAGGCGTCCAAGCCCGGCTGGACGAGCCCGAAGGCGCAGCCCGACCTGGTCGTCTCCGCGGCCACGGCGAGCGCCATGTACGACAGCTTCTACGGCGTCATGGGCGGCAGCCTCAGCCCTGAAGAGGCCGTGCAGAACGTCCAGAAGACCATCAAGCAGGTTCCGGCGGTCACCCCATGAACTGGCTCACCACGCGCCGGCACTTCGCCCTGATGGTCGCGCCGGCGCTGATCATCTACAGCCTGTACATGATCTGTCCGATCCTGTACTCGCTCTACTACAGCTTCACCAACTTCGACGGCGTCTCCGCAGGCGGCTTCGCCGGCCTCGACAACTACCGGCAGATGGCGCAGGACGACGCCTTCTGGACGTCGATGCGCAACACCGGGATCATCCTCGGCGTCGCCCTGTTCCTACTGATCCCGCTGGGCTTCCTCCTCGCGATCCTGCTCAGCGGACGCGTGAAGGGCAGCGGGGCGCTGCGGGCGCTGGTCTTCGCCCCGGCGATCATCGCGCCGATCCTCGTCGGACTGATCTGGATCTTCATCCTGGACCCGAAGATCGGCCTGGTGAACGCCTTCCTGCTGGCGATCGGCGTGCCCGCGCACCCGCAGTGGATCGGCGGCCCCACGCTCAGCCCGTACTCGATCGGCCTCGTCTACCTCTGGCAGCAGATCGGGTTCGTGCTGACCATCTTCTACGCCGGTCTGCGCATGCTGCCGCGCGACGTGATGGAGGCCAGCAGCCTCGACGGGGCGAGCCGCCGGCAGCAGCTGCGGCACATCCAGATCCCCATGCTGCGCGAGACGTTCGGCATCGTCACCGCCCTCGTCGTCACCGGCGTCTTCAAGGTCTTCGAGCTCGTCTACGCCCTCACCGGCGGCGGTCCCGTCCACCTCTCCGAGGTCATGGTCAGCTACATGTACCACATCACCTTCACCACCCAGCAGTACGGCTACGGCATGGCCCTGGCGGTGGTGGTGTTCGTGGTGGGCGCGCTCGCCTCCGCGGCCACGTTCCTCGGCAACCGCCGTAAGGGAGAAGTCCGTTGAGTATCGACACCGAGGTCAAGATGTCGCTCGCGTCGTCGGCGGTCCCCGGCGAGACCCCGCACAGGCCGCGACGCCGCAGCCGCGGCAGGATCGTCGTCTCGGCGGTCGCCTACCTGATCACCTTCGTGATCCTGTTCCCGCTGCTGTGGATCGTGCTGCTGTCGTTCCAGACCAACGACAACATCCTGGGCCACCCGTTCTCGTTGTCGGACCTCACCCTGGCCAACTACCAGCAGGCCCTGGAGACCCTCAACCTGCTGGTGATGTACAAGAACACGCTGATCCTGGCCGTCGTCTCGGTCACGATCGGGCTGGTCATCTCCTACATGGCCGCGTTCGCACTCACCCGCATGGTCTTCCGCAGCGGCCGGCGCCGTACGCAGACAACGCTGCGCTTCTACTTCCTGGCCGGCCTCGCCATCCCGGTCTACATCCTGCTGTTCCCGGTGTACCGCCTCGACATCACCTTCGGCCTGTTCGGTACCTACTTCGCGCTGATCCTGCCGTACATCGCCGTCACGATCCCCTTCAACATCCTGCTGCTGACCGGCTTCCTGCGGGACTTCCCCGAGGAGATCGAGCAGGCCGCGGTGATGGACGGGGTCGGGCTGTGGCGCATGGCCTGTAAGGTCGTCTTCCCGCTCATGCGACCGGTCGTCGCCACCCTCGCGATCCTCAACGTCATCTACGTCTGGAACGAGTTCCCCTTCGCGGTCACCCTCATCAACGACCCGAACATGACCACCGTCTCCCTCGGCGTCTCCCAGTTCCAGGGCGTCTACAGCGTCAACTACGGCGCCATGATGGCGTCCGCCACCCTCGTCCTGCTGCCGCAGCTGGCGATCTACGCGGCCTTCCAGAAGCAGGTCATCGCGGGCATGACCGCGGGCGCCGTCCGCTGAAGCTTCCTTCGCACATCACCGGTTCCCCTTCGTCGGGACTGCCAGGCGACGGCATTGCCTCTTCTCCCTCCCCTTCTTCCTGAGAGCGCGGAGAACATCATGAACAGAACAACCCCAGGACTGTCCCGGCGAAGCTTTCTGCAGATCACCGGGGCCACCGGGCTGGCCGCCGCAGTCACCGCCTGCGGTGCCGGCGGGAGTTCGTCCGGCGGCTCGTCCGGCTCCCTGACCGTGCTGTGCGAGTCGGGCGGCCACGCCGAACTGACCAAGATCGCCGCGGCGTTCAAGAAGGAGACGGGACACGCCGTCACCTTCGTCGAACTGCCCTACGACGGCCTGTACAACCGGCTCAACAGCGAACTGTCCACGGGATCGGTGTCGTTCGACCTCGCCGCGGTCGACGCGATCTGGCTGCCGACCTTCGCCAATGCCTTCCAGTCGCTCGACGACCTGTTCACGGCCGACGTGACGGCCGACCTGTTCCCGTCCTTGGTGGACGGGGCCCAGATCAAGGGCAAGTACGTCGGCATGCCGGCGTGGACCAACGCGGAGATCCTCTTCTACCGCAAGGACCTGTTCGAGGACGCGAGCGAGAAGGCTGCATTCCGGAAGAAGTACGGCTACGAGCTCGCGCCTCCCGGTAGTTGGCAGCAGTTCCAGGACACGGCCGCCTTCTTCACCCGGGGCACCAAGCTCTACGGCACCGATGTGAAGGGCGCCGTGGAGACCGAGTGGCTCGCCCATGTGCTGCAGGCCGGTTCCCCCGGCGTCGTGCTCGACGACTCCGGCAACGTGATCATCGACAACGCGCAGCACGTCGCCGCGCTGAAGTTCTACTCCGACCTCAACAACCGCCTGAAGGTGAGCCCGCCCGGGGCCGCCCAGCTGGACTGGGCCGGTGCGCAGAACCTGTTCAACCAGGGCAAGACCGCGATGATGCGGTTCTGGGCACACGCCTACCCGCTGATCCCGAAGGACTCCCCGGTCCATGGCAAGGTCGGCGTCGCACCGATGATCGCGGGCAGCGCCGGGATCGGTGCCATCCCGGGCCCCTTCTATCTGTCCATCCCGAACGCCGGCAAGAACAACGACCTGGCCAAGCAGTTCATCAAGTTCGCCTACGACAACAACAAGCTGGCCATCCAGTCCTCTCTCGGGCTCGCGGCGCGCAAGTCCGCGTACTCCTCCTACGCGAGCAAGCCCGGCTACGAGCACTTCAAGGCGCTGCTGACCACGCTGGACGGGCCGGCCACCAAGTCGCGTCCCGCCAGCCCGAAGTGGCAGCAGATCGTGGACACGGTGCTGGTGCCCACGATCCAGAAGTCCCTGACCCCGGGCGCGGACTACGCCGCGCTGCTGGCCACGGCACGTCAGGAGGTGGAGAAGCTTGTCAAGTAGCACCGATCACCTGGTGCACAAAGCGGTCGCGCCGCCGACGCCGGCCGTCAAGCCTCCGCGCAGACGGCCGATGTCGGACAAGCGGTTCGCCCTCGTGCTCATCCTGCCGGCGGCCGCGTTCCTCGCCGTCTTCGTCGCCTGGCCGCTGGTCAAGCTCGTCATCGACAGCTTCTACGACATCGCTCCGCTGGCCGGCACCCGCCGCTTCATCGGGTTCGACAACTACACGGACGCGCTGGCCTCGTCGGACTTCCTGCACTCCGCGCTGCGCACCCTCCTGTACACCGTGGTCGTCGTGACGCTGGAGTTCAGCCTCGGACTCGGCGCCGCGCTGCTGTTCAACGCCCTCGGGCAGCGCTCCCGGGTGCTGCGCACCGTGTTCCTGTACCCGCTGATGATCGCCCCCGTGGTCGCCGGTCTGCTGTGGCGGTTCCTGCTGATCGACAACTTCGGACTCGTCAACGCACTGCTCACCAAGGTCGGCATCCTGGACCGCCCCGCCGACATCGGCTGGCTGTCCGACCCGGACATCGTGCTGATCTCGGTCGCCCTGCCCGACATCTGGCTCACGACGTCCTTCATGACCCTCGTGCTCTTCGCCGGCCTGCAGAACATCCCCGGCGACGTCCTGGAGGCGGCCAGGCTCGACGGCGCGGGCGCACGCCAGCAGCTGTTCCGGATCATCCTGCCGCTGCTGCGGCCGGTCATCGCCGTCGCGCTGATCGTCCGCGGCATCGACGCCGCCCGCGCCTTCGACACCATCGTCATCCAGACCAACGGCGGCCCCGAGTCCGCGTCGACCACCCTGAGCCTGCTGATCTACCGCACCACTGTGCGCTTCGGGGAGCAGGGCCTGGCCTCCGCCATGGGCACCCTCTACCTGATCGCCATGCTCGCCGTCGCCATCGTCACGATGCGCATGATCTGGCGGCCCGGAAAGGGGCAGTCATGACCGCCGTACCGGACCGGCTCGCCACCAAGCGATCGCTGCTGTGGGCACTGCTGCTCGTGGTGGTCGCCGCGTACGCCTTCCCGTTCCTGTACCTGATGCTGACCTCCTTCAAGACGCCGTCGGACGCCCTCGCGGTGCCGCCGACGATCCTGCCGAAGGTGTGGAGCCTGGAGAACTTCACGAAGGCGCTGGACACCCCGGGCGTGACCGCCGCGTTCATCAACAGCGTCACCACCGCGGTGCTCAGCACCCTGATCTCCCTGGTGCTGGCCGTGCCCGCGGCCTACGCCGTGTCCCGCTTCGGCACGGTCAGCGGCCGGGTGTTCATCGTGGTGGCCCTGGTGACCAGGATGGTCCCGCCCGTCGCCATCGGCGTGCCGCTGATCGGGATGATGAAGACCCTGGGCCTGACCGACACACCGGTCGGGACGGCGATCGCCCACACGACGATCTCGCTCCCGCTGTCCATCTGGCTCATGGTCAGCTTCTTCGAGGCCGTGCCCGCCGAGCTGGAGGACGCGGCCAAGGTCGACGGCTGCAGCCGGATGGGCGCACTGATCCGGGTGGTCCTCCCGGTCGTCTCGGGCGGCGTCGCCGTGACGGCGATCTTCGCCTTCCTGGCGTCCTGGAACGAATTCCTCTTCGCCCTGCTCCTGACCGCGGTCAAAGCCCAGACCGTGCCGATCCTCATCGCCAACTTCCAGACCCAGTACGGCCTCCAGTGGGGACCCATGACCGCGATGGCCACCCTCTACTCGATCCCGCTCATCCTGCTCACGCTCGTCCTGCAACGGCGGATCGTGGCCGGCCTCACCCTGGGCGCGGTCAAGGGCTGATCCACCCCCTCTGCCCCGGGCCGACCGCCCGGCTGCACAACCGAAGGGACCCCTGCTCCATGTCCGTCCGCTCCTTCTCCCTCGGCGACGACCTGCTCGGCCGCGCCGCCCGGCGCCGCCGCTCCCGCTCCGCACGGGTCGCCAGCTGGGACCACACCGGCCTCAATGAGGACGCGTTCATCGTGATGCCGGGCGAGACCGCCGTCCTCGCCGACCTGGAAGGCCCCGGCGCGATCACCCACCTGTGGTTCGTCCAGGGCTGCCGCGTCGTCCTCGGCCCCGGCCTGTTCGACGCCCGCCAGGCGGGCACCGCCATGGTCGAGTTCAACAACGCGCTCGGCTACAACTGGGAGGTCAACGACCCCGACTACTACCGCAAGGTCGTCATCAAGATGTACTGGGACGACCAGGAGCACCCGTCCGTCGTAGCCCCGCTCGGCGACTTCTTCGGCGTCGGCAACTCCATGCCGGCCAGCTTCCAGTCGATGCCCTTCACGGTCTCCGTCAAGGACGACTCGGAACGCGTGTACGGCGGCCCCGCCGCCTTCAACTGCTTCCTGCCGATGCCCTTCAACCGGCGCGCCCGCATCGAGGTCGAGAACCAGGGCGAGCACCCGTACGTCCAGTACTTCTACATCGACTACGAACTCTTCGCCGAGGACCTCCCCGACGACACCCTCTACTTCCACGCCCACTGGCGCCGCGACAACCCCTGCAACGGCTGGGGTCCCGACCTGCAGGTCAACAGCCTGGAGACACAGGTCCCCAACCTCGACGGCAACGACAACTACGTCATCCTCGACACCGAGGGCGCCGGCAACTACATCGGCTGCGTCCACACCGTCAACCACTTCACCGGCACCTGGTGGGGCGAGGGAGACGACATGATCTGGATCGACGAGGACTTCAACCCGGACGGCACCACCAGCTGGCCCCCGTCCATGCACGGCACCGGCGGCGAGGACTACTTCAGCCACGGCTGGGGCATGCAGAAGATCAACTATCCGTTCCAGGGCACGATCATCCACGAGGAAGACGTCCCCGGCCTCCAGGTCCACTACCGCTTCCACCTCGCCGACCCCGTCCGCTTCAACGAACGCATCCGCGTCACCATGGAGCACGGCCACGGCAACCACCTCGCCGACGACTGGTCCACCACCGCGTACTGGTACCAGACCCTCCCGGCCCCCCGCCTCGACATCCTCCCCGTCGAGCAGCGCCTCCCCCGCAGGGCGGAAGGCCCTGGCATGAAGGACCTCCTCACCGTCGACCGCACCACGCTCGACCCACTCCGTCAGCGGATGCACGAGCAGCGCGACGCCCGCATGGCCGACTTCACCGCCCAACGCGTCGAGTGGTTCGAGCGCCGAGCCGTCGAATCCCGCGAACGCGCCGCCAGGAACAAGGAGTTCGCCGCCGAGGTGCGTGCCAGGTTCCTCGTCGGCGCACGGCGCTGATCACGTCGCGCCTCTGCTGCGTTCGCGTACTTGGCGACAGCATGGAACGCCGAAAGAGCGCCTGACGGGCATCTGCTCAGCTCAGGCGCCCTTTCTCCATTGAATGACGGCCAGTGCCGATGACCGGAACTCTTTCCGGGCAGCCCGCCGGGTCCTGCGGCAAGCGCTTGGACTCCCGGTCGGACAGCGGCGGCACTGGCTGACGCCGCCCTGCTTGCTCAAGCCCGCACCTTGCTGAAGCAGGGCGATAATGCGCCGGCCGTGGCCGCAGGGCAGTGGCCACTCGCTCTGGGACAGAACGGTCCCACCTGGCACAGGTTGTAACGACTGTCCGTGGGCGTCCAGGCCAGTCCAGGACGGGCGTGTAATGCCAGCTCAGGGCATCCGGTCCGGGGGAGTCGGCGCAGTTGGTGAGAGCTGTGTGAGAGCGCGCGTGGGACGACGAAGCCCCACCTGCAGGGAAACCGCGCCCCTCACGGCGCGCCTTGGCCACGCGAGTGCGGTGGAGCTGGCAGCGCAAATGGCCGAATCGCCTAGCCTGCGCGGGGGTGCTGGCGCCCAACGTGGACGGTTGCTTGGCTCCAGGCTCACCACCGCCTGCAACGGGGACCACGTGGCACATCGACCATGGTGGTGCCGCTCAATGTCAGCCCCTAGCAGGCTCATCAAGCGTCGGCGAGCAGTCGCCGGTGCTTGGCGAGGGCAGTAGCGTGCAACAGTTGGCGGAACTCGTCGGTCACAGTGCCGCGGGTCTCAAGAGCATGGCAGTCAGGGCACAGAGCAATCATTGCCCGGGGCAGGCGTCAAGCTCAACCACCGTGTCTCCATCGGATTCCACGCCAGCCGGGTGCCCGCATCGGAACTCGAGGCCGCCCTCGGCGGCGATGACGTGTAGGCGCTGACTCCCCGTCCGGGACCGGCCTTCCGGACGGCAGCCACGTCCGGCTCAGCGGCTGCCGCCCGGACCTGTCGCCAGCAGACCGTTGACCACGATCGCCGCCAGCGTTTCCGCCCTGGCCGTCAGCTGCTGCGGTGAGGACGCCCCGAGCCCGCCGAGACGTCGTACCGCTCCGGCTCCGTACGAGGCCACCGAAGGCAACCGCCTGCTGGGCGTCACCGGGGCCGACTGCATCCACTGCCGCGCGGCCAAGACCCCGCCAAGGTAAGCGAGCCCTGACGTTCCGGATCGGCGGGCCGGCCCTCGGGCCCGGTCACTCGCAGCGCGGCTGCCGCGTGGCAGCCGACGGCGCACCGGGGCAGGCTGGAGAGCGCAGGGTGACCGTCCGGGGCTCGTAAGCCGCTCTTGCCGCCGTGGGCGGCCACTCCGACCACGGTCTGTCCAGGGAGCGGAACGCATGATTCAGCCAGCCGACATCCGTGAATGGTGCGACCACGACGTCGTCGACCCGAAGGGACGCAAGATCGGCGCGTTGGAAGCGGTCTACGTGGACACCACCACCGACGAACCGGCCATGGCCACTGTCCGGACAGGGCTGCCCACTCGCCAGCGCCTTGTGTTCGTCCCGCTCGACGAGGCGATCGTCGGCCCGGACTACCTCAAGGTCGCGTACACCAAGGGGCAGGTACGGAAAGCTCCGTCCATCGGCACGGACGGCGTACTGCCCGCCGAGGACGAACCAGCGATCTTCCACCACTACGGCATGACCTACCGCCCCGGCACCAAAGGCGAGCGGCAACTCGCACGCCGCTGAACCGGCCGCCACACCCGAGGAGGCACTCGCCCGATGGCGCGGTGACCGGCGGTGGCTGGTGTCAGCTTCGGGTGGTGGCCGGGCGCTGCCGGGGTCTGAGCCGGGCTGTGGTCGGTCGGTCGGGCGCGGCGGCGGCGACCAGTTGGTCGATGCCGTCTTCCAGCGCGTCGACCACGTCGGGGACCGCCGCCTCGACGGCACCTTGGTCGACGTCCTCGCGGTCGTAGCTGGAGGACACGAGGCGCTCCACGGCGTCCAGGAGCAGGTCTCGCCCATCGGGATCTGCGAAGCCCCTCACGAGTGCACCGCCCAGGACTGCCTCGATCCCCATGACGATCTCGTCGTCGGCCACCTCGCGGACCAGGTGGTGGGCGCGCATGACGGCCAGAACCCGGTACAGCGCCCGGGTCGGCGGCTCAAAGCGGCCGGGCGACCCAATGGGCTGGTCGGCCAGCAGCGGGGCCATGTCCGGATTGTCCAGGCCGGCCGCGATCTCACGCCGGATGACGGTGCCCAGACGCAGGAGGGACGGATCGTTGCGGAGGTCGTCCGCGAGCACGGCGAAATGCCCGGCGAGCTCGAGCTGGAGAACGGCATCCCGCAGGCGTGCCTTGGACGGCCAGTAGAGGAAGACCGTCCCCTTGCCGACGCCGGCGCGAGCCGCGATGTCGTCGACCGTCGTGCGCTCCGCGCCGGTCTCACGGAACTGTGCCCTGGCCGCAGCCAGGATCGCTTCCGCTCGGTCCTGTGCCGGACGTGCCACGCCGTCTCTCCTCTCGCCTGCCTGCATGGTAGCTGCCTTGGCAGGTTTTTGACTGGCAGCGTTTTAGCAGTCAATAATGGTGACCTCGGCATCCACAGGAGAGGACCGACATGAACAAGCCGCGCGCCCTCGTCGTGGGCATGGGTATCGGAGGCCTGGCCACGGCACTGCGCCTGCACGACATCGGCTGGGACACCCTGCTCGTCGAACGCGCCCCCGAACGCCGTGCCTCCGGATACTTCATCGGGCTCTTCGGCACTGGCCGCGCCGCCGCGCAGCGGCTGGGTGTGCTCGACGCCATCGGCAACCGGTACGACGCCACGAGCACGACCTACGACATCGACCGGGAAGGCCGCCGTCGCCGGCCGGGCCTGGGCTACGGCGACCTGCCCGGTTCCCCCCGCCTGGTCCTCCGGGGCGACATCGAGGCCGCCCTCTACGACGCCGTCGAGCCCCTGACCGAGATGCGCTTCGCCACGACGCCGCTGGCCATCGACGAGGGTCCCGAGGGCGTGGACGTCACGCTGCGTACGACAGCGGGCGCCACCGTCGACACCACCGAGCGGTTCGACCTCGTCGTAGGGGCCGACGGCCTGCGCTCCACGGTGCGCCGCCTGGCCTTCGGTCCGGACACCGACTACCTCCAGCCCCTCCACCACATCATCGGCGCCACGGTCCTCAAGAGCCCCGTACCCGGGTACCGGCCCACCGACGGCCTCGTCCTCGCCGAGCCGGGCCGCTCCGCCTGGGTCTTCCCGTTCGCCGACCACCAGCCGACCGTGCTCTTCAACTACCGCACCGACGACGAGGACGCCGAGTTCCGGCGCCCGCCCATCGAGTCACTGCGCCGCGCCTTCGGCCCCGAACCGACCGGAGCCGTGCTGGAGAACCTCCTCCAGCAGTTCGAGGAGGCCGATGACTTCCTCTTCGACTCCACGCACCAGGTACTGATGCCCACCTGGCACACCGACCGCGTCGTCCTCCTCGGCGACTCGGCCTGGTGCCTGACCCTCTATTCGGGCATGGGTGCGTCCACCGCCCTGGCCGGCGCCGACCTGCTCGGCACCAGCCTGCAGCGCAACCCCGGCAACCCCGCCCGGGCACTGCGCGAGTGGGAGCAGAAGCTGCGGCCCTTCATGGCCACCCACCAGAAGATCGGACGCAAGGACCTGGTGATGTTCGTCCCCCAGACACCCCGGGACAAGGCGACCCGTACTCTCACGCAGAACCTGCTGGGCAATCCGGTCGGCAAGCGGGCGATGAAGGCCCTCACTGCCAGGAAGTTCCAGGACAAGTTGATCGACATCGCCGCGGCCTGACCGGCCCGTCAGACCTCACAGCATGAGTCGGTCGATGGTGATCGGGAGGGAGCGGATGCGGCGGCCGGTGGCGTGGAAGACGGCGTTGCCGATGGCCGCGGCCAGCCCGACCAGGCCGACCTCGCCGACTCCCTTGGTCCCCACCGCGGTTGCCCGGTCGGGTCCGCCGACGAAGAGCACCTCCATGTCGGGAACATCCGCGTTCACCGGCATCAGGTAGTCGCCGAAGGTGGCGTTGGCGATGCGCCCGGTGACCTGGTCGGTGGCCGTCTCCTCGAACATCGCCTGGCTGATGCCGCCGACGGTGCCGCCGATGATCTGGCTGGTGGCGGTCTTCTCGTTGAGGATGCGCCCGCCGTCGATCGCGGAGACCACCCGTGCCACCCGCAGCAGGCCCAGTTCGGGGTCGAGGCGCACCTCGACGAACTTCGCCCCGAAGGCGCCGGAGAGCGCCATCCCCAGCTCCTCCGCCCGAGGAGGCGTGCTTCTGCCGTCGGCGCTGAGCTCCTCCAGACCATGCCGGCCCAGGATGTCGACGTAGGACTCGCCTTGTCCGGGGTCCGTGATGCGGTGGATGCGCCCGTCGGTGACGGTCACGTCGTCGGGCGCGGCGCCGTGCAGCGGGGAGGCGGTGTCGTCGCGCACCACGTCGAGGAACTCCCGCAGCAGGCGCCGGCAGGCGGCGTGGACGGCGTTGCCGAGGGCGCCGGTGAGGCCGGAGCCGCCGGCCTGGGGGGCGTAGGGCATGTCGGAGTCGCCGAGGTCGAACCGCACCCGGGTGACGTCGACGCCGAGGAGCTCGGCCGCCAGCTGGGTCATGACCGTGTAGGTGCCGGTTCCGATGTCGGTGGCGGCGCTGCGCACGTATGCCGAGCCGTCGTGGCGCACCGAGGCACGGGCCTGGCACGGCACCTGGTAGAAGGGGTAGGAGACACCGGCCAGGCCGTAGCCCACGAGCCAGCGGCCGTCGCGCATGGAGCCGGGTTCCGGGGTGCGCCGCGACCAGCCGAACCGCTCGGCGCCCTCGAGATAGCACTCCCGCAGCGCCTTGCTCGACCAGGGAAGGCCGAGGACCGGGTGCTCCTCGGCGTAGTTGCGCAGGCGGATCTCGAGGGGGTCCATGCCGATGGCGTGGGCGACTTCGTCAATCGCGGACTCGAGGGCGAAGTTGCCCTGCCCCTC
>NZ_JBHXVG010000030.1:0-98959 GCF_042672405.1 Streptomyces sp. NPDC127197
GCGCTGATCTTCGTCCCGTCGGAGAGGACCGCGAAGGCGGACAGGCCGAGGTCGATACCGGTGTCGGTGTCCAGTTCGGGGAGGGTGTCCGGCTCCTGGGTGAACGCCGGGGCTTTCTGCAAGAGTCCCAGTAACGGCGGAAGTCCTCGATCCGCCACGGGCGGCAGACCCGGTCGTGGTGTCCGCAAGCGTCGCGCGGGTCGGGCCGGGCGAAGCCGCGTCGCGCACGGACCGCTGAGGGCCGGGTCCGCGACGGGCGCCGGCTGACTGCGAAGATCGTCGTCGGAGTATGACGGCGGCCGTCATACAGAAGGGTTGCCGGCGAGTCCGTCCCTGCTCGCCCCTGTCCGTGTTGTCCCAGGGGTGGTCGATGGGGCGGTAGGTCTCAGTCGGTTTGGCGCCAGGTGCCGGGATGGTGGGTGCTGCGGCGTCGATGAGGTTCGGGAAGGCGGCGCGGCTGGCGGTGAGCCGTGTGGGGGCGACACGTTTTTCCGCGCGGCTGGAGCGGGGTCGGGGGCCGTGCGGCGCGTCGGTGCCCTGGTCGATCCGTCTCGGCGGGCCTGCGGCAGCGCGTGTCTCGCGCCGGGGCGGGAATGCGACGGCAGGAGCCGTTGTTCCAGTCCACAGGCCCTGGCATGTACCAGTCAATGCCCGGGCGAAAGGAGGACCTCATGGCACGCAACATCGCGCGCCCCGTCGTGACGCTGAAGTCGACGGTGGGGACCGGCATCACTTACGTGACGCGCAAGAACCGTCGCAACGACCCCGACCGGCTGGTTCTGCGCAAGTACGACCCGGTGGCCGGGGCGCACGTCCTTTTCCGCGAGGAACGCTGAACCACGCCGCCGCCCCCCGGGGGGACGAAACCATGAGAAGGGAAACAATCCCCATGAGGTCTGGCATTCACCCCGAAACCCGTCCGGTCGTCTTCCGTGACCGTGCCGCAGACGTCGCGTTTCTGACCCGCTCCACGGCCGCCTCGGCAAGGACGATCGAGTGGGAGGACGGCAACACCTACCCGCTGGTCGATGTCGAGATCTCCTCGGCGAGCCATCCGTTCTACACCGGGGCCTCGCGGGTCGTGGACACCGCCGGCCGGGTGGAGCGCTTCGAGCGCCGCTACGGCCGTACGGCGGCAGCCCAGCGCTGACCGCGAACCGGTATCCGCACAGGAAAGGAGCGGAGCCATGAAGGTACGCAAGTCGTTGCGCTCGCTGAAGTCCAAACCGGGGGCCCAGGTGGTTCGGCGGCGGGGCGTGGTCTTCGTCGTCAACAAGAAGAACCCGCGCTTGAAGGCCCGCCAGGGCTGACGGCACCCGTAAAACCCGACCGGCCTGGTCCCGCGACGCGCGGTGCCAGGCCGGTGCGCGCTGTTGGCCGGCCTTCCGGTGCGCGGATGCCCTGCAGGTGCCGACAGGCGGTCCACTTGCTGCCTCGGTACCCCAGCTCGCGGGTGACCGTTCTTCTTCCTCACTCCGGAAGACCGCGGGCAGTGGCCCAGCCGCGCAGTCGAGACCGGGTGATCCATGTGCCGGTCGCTTGAGTACGACCCATCACCGCCCGTATTGCCGATCGCATACCCCGCCGACCAGCACACGGCCGGACCGAGCCACACGGCCGCACGTCGCCCGGATGGGTGGTCTGCGGCGGTGTCCGTACGCCTCCGTGGAAGGCGCTCTCACGCCGCGATCGCAGGGGGCGTGATCACTTGGACAGTCGACGGACTCATCGGATACTGGGCCATGCCAGGCCGTGGTCAGCGTTGGCTGCGCTGTACGTGGAGACGTGCCCGTGTCGGCCCAGGTTGGCCACGCATCGACGTGCGGGAGTTGAACATGATCCGACGTGATGCGCTGGCGGAGTACGTTCGAGGGTCGCTGTGGGTGCTTCCCACGCTGTCCGTGCTGGGCGCACTGGTCGCTGGGTCACTGCTGTCCCTGGTCAAGACCGGTTCCGGATCGCCGCTGGCATTCCAGGGGACCGCAGACGATGCCCGGACGTTGCTGATCGGGATCGCCGGGACGATGGTCACGGTCATCGCGCTGCTGCTGGGCCTGACCGTGGTCGCGCTGCAGTTGTCGTCCACCCAGTTCTCGCCCCGGCTGCTGCGCAACTTTCTTCGCGATCGGCCCAACCAGATCGTGCTCAGTGTCTTCGTGGCGACCTTCGCCTACAGTGCGGCTGGTCTGTACACGGTTGGCGTCTCGGGAGGGGGCCGCTCCGCCAGCTTTCCCCGGCTCGCGGTGAGCGGCGCGATCGTCCTGCTCTTCGTCAGCCTCGGCCTGTTGGTGTTCTTCGCCGACCATCTCCTGCACTCCATCCAGGTCGACGCGATCATGAGCAGGGTGGAGCGCAACACCGTCCAGGTGGTCCGCGAGGGGGTATTCGCCGGCGGCGAGGAGCTCGTGGGAGTACCGGAGTGGGCCGTGCCCATCGCCGCCCGGCGGTCCGGGTACGTGCAGGTGGTGCGTCCTCACCTGCTGCTGCCTGTCGCGGCCGAGCACGAGGTCTGTCTGCGGCTGCGGCCCCGGGTCGGCGAACACGTCGTCGCCGGCACGACGCTGGCGTGGATCTGGCGTGGCTCACCGAGCGATCCCGCTCCTGATCCCCAGAGGTTCTCGCGGGTGCTGGACGCCGGGGTCCGTGTCGGATTCGAGCGCACCCTGGAACAGGACGCCGCGTTCGGAATCCGGCAACTGGTCGACGTCGCATGTAAGGCGCTGTCGCCGGCGGTCAACGATCCGTACACAGCGGTTCAGGCCATCGATCACCTGTCCGTGATCTTTTGCGCGCTCGCGCAGCGCCCACTGGGAAACCACATCGTCCGAGACGACGGCGGCGCCGTCGTGATCGTTCCCGGGCGGCGGTTTCCGGAATACCTCGCCGTGATGTGCGGGCTCATCCGCCGCTACGGGGCTCGTGAACCAACCGTCGCCCATGCTCTGCTTCGGTTGTTGCACAACTGCGCCGACGTGGTCGCTGACGATGCCGAGCGGTGTGCGGCGATCGAAGAACAAGCCCGCATCGTTGTCATCGAGGCCGAGCGACAGGTCGCCCAGCCGACCGACCTTGCCCTCGCGTACGCAGAGGCGGAATCCGTGCGTCAGCAGGTGGCCAAGAATCGGCTGACCGCTCACACACCCGGCAGCCGACCGGACGAGTCACAAATCCCCTGACCAGTCGGGCTGAGACGCATATAAACGTGCAACTGGCACCCAGGTGATCGATTCCAAGCGGTCAGTGATCGTAGGCGGTCAGTGAGTGCAGGACGAGCCGGCCGGTGTGGGTGGTGTGCCAGATTGCAGTGGTCAGCGCGAGGATGCGCTGCAGCACGCGGGCGATCACGCCGCCCGGTGCGCTGCCGCGTCCGGCATACTCGCCCGCAGCCGGTGGAGGTGCTGTTCGAACGCATCTGTCGGACATGTTGAAGATCACGCTGGAGCGTTGGGGTCACAGCCCCGGCTGGTCAGTGACGTAGCAGTTCCCACACCGTGAGGATGCAGGACGCCGTGCCGAGGGTGAGTGCGACGGTCCGCCGGCGCAGGTGCTGGTAGCGGGCCTCGTATTCGGCGCGCAGTTCGGTGCACCGGTCGGCGATGCGGCGGATGGCGGCCTTGGCCATGTCCACGCGGGCGCGGGTGTACTCCTCTTCGAGATCGTGGCGCTCGTCGGTCGTGAGCCAGGGCAGCCTGTCGCAGAAGGCCGTGGCTTCCTTGCGCGCTTCGGCCAGTTCGGCCTGCCAGTAGAGGTAGCCGTCGAGCTGGCGCAGCCCGCCCTGGACCGGATCGTCAGGGGACGGACGGTTCACCGCAGTTCCTTCCCCGGGCCGCTCACGCTCCGCGCACCCACGCCGGTGTGCTCGAGTTGGGCGATGTCCGGATGGTGCAGGTCGAATGCCGGCGATTCGGAGCGGATCCGCGGCAGGGTGAGGAAGTTGTGCCGCGGCGGTGGGCAGGACGTTGCCCATTCGAGTGAGCGGCCGTAGCCCCACGGGTCGTCGACGCCGACCGGCTTGCCGTATCTGGCCGTCTTCCAGACGTTGTAGAGGAACGGCAGGACCGACAGGCCCAGCAGGAACGAGGCGATCGTCGAGATGGTGTTCAGGGTGGTGAAGCCGTCGGCGGCGAGGTAGTCGGCGTACCGGCGCGGCATGCCCTCGGCAGCCAGCCAGTGCTGGACGAGGAAGGTGCCGTGGAAGCCGATGAACAGCGTCCAGAAAGTGATCTTGCCGAGGCGCTCGTCGAGCAACCGGCCGGAGAACTTCGGCCACCAGTAGTGGAATCCGGCGAACATCGCGAAGACGACCGTACCGAAGACGACATAGTGGAAGTGCGCCACCACGAAGTAGGAGTCGGAGAGGTGGAAGTCCATCGGTGGCGAGGCCAGGATGACACCGGTCAGACCACCGAAGAGGAACGTCACCAGGAAGCCGGTCGCCCAGAGCATCGGTGTCTCGAAGGACAGCGAGCCCTTCCACATCGTGCCGATCCAGTTGAAGAACTTCACGCCGGTCGGGACCGCGATGAGGAAGCTCATGAAGGCGAAGAACGGCAGCAGCACACCACCGGTGACGTACATGTGGTGGGCCCACACGGTCACGGACAGACCCGTGATCGCGATGGTCGCCGCGATCAGACCCGAGTAGCCGAACATCGGCTTGCGGGAGAAGACCGGGATGATCTCGCTGATGATGCCGAAGAACGGCAGCGCGATGATGTACACCTCGGGGTGGCCGAAGAACCAGAAGAGGTGCTGCCACAGCAGCGCGCCGCCGTTGGACGGGTCGAAGACGTGCGCACCGAACTTGCGGTCCGCCTCCAGCGCGAACAGCGCGGCCGCGAGGACCGGGAAGGCGAACAGGACCAGGACACTGGTCAGCAGCGTGTTCCAGCAGAAGATCGACATGCGGAACATCGTCATGCCGGGTGCGCGCATGCAGATGATCGTGGTGATGAAGTTGACGGCACCCAGGATCGTGCCGAAGCCGGAGAAGGCCAGGCCCATGATGGCCATGTCCGCGCCGACATTGGGCGAATGCTCGGCGTCCGAGAGCGGGGTGTACATGAACCAGCCGAAGTCCGCGGCGCCGTTCGGGGTGAGGAAGCCGGCCACCGCGATCAGCGAGCCGAACAGGTACAGCCAGTAGGCGAACATGTTCAGCCGCGGGAACGCCACGTCCGGCGCGCCGATCTGCAGCGGCATGATCCAGTTCGTGAAGCCTGCGAACAGCGGCGTCGCGAACATCAGCAGCATGATCAGGCCGTGCATCGTGAACGCCTGGTTGAACTGCTCGTTCGACATGATCTGCGTGCCCGGACGCGCCAGTTCGGCGCGCATGAACATCGCAAGCAGGCCGCCGAGGCAGAAGAAGCCGAAAGCTGTGCTGATGTACAGCGTGCCGATCGTCTTGTGGTCGGTGGTGGTCAGCCACTTCACCACCACATTCCCGGGCCGCCTGCGCCGGACCGGCACCTCGTTCTCATAGAAATCCACCGGCGAGGTGCTGGGTGGGAAATCGGAATGCATAGGCACGCTGTGGCTCCTGGTTGTTCTCGATCTGCGTGCTGACCCGATTCCGGTCCAGCCAACTGAATCAGCGCACACTTGCAGTGACTTTCCTGCCCTACTATGGCCTGCGATCCCATGCCCCACGCGATCGTGTCACCCGAGCGGAGGCATATCCTGGGCCACATGGGCGATGACCGTCGCCGCAGGTTTGTCGACCAGGCGGAGGGTGCGAGGTTCCCCTGTCGTTCGGGAGGCGCTGATCAGCTGGTCAGAGTGGGTTGACGGGGGTTCAGGTTCGCTCGTTCGGCCGTTGCCTGCTCGCGTAGTACTTCTCTTCGAACTCGATGGGACCGAGCCGGCCCTGACCGACCCCATGGACGCCTCAATTCCGCCCGCATCAAGCGTGTTGTGAGCTTGATGGACGTGTACTGACAGCCGTGGTCGGCATGATGGATCAGCTGTCCGGGCTCGACCTCGCGGGACGCGAGAGCGTACTCGAGCGTGGTGAGGACCAGGTCGGCGTCCGCGCGGGCGGAGGTCTCCCAGGCCACCACCCGGCGCGAGAATGCGTCGCGGATCGCCGAGAGCCACAAGGGCTCTTCAACGGTGGGGATCATCGTCAGGTCGGTGACCCACAGCCGGTTCGGTGCGGGCGCGGTGAAGTCGCGCTGGACCAGAGGCGATGTGCAGTTCCCGCAGGACGCACTCGACTCCCAGGTGCGGGTGCTCGTCGAGGAGCCCCGTCACCTGGGCCGGGTCGGGTCGAGTTGCGCCGCGAAAAAAGCCGAGGCGGTGCGCAGGACTTCGTTCGCGCGCTTGGCTGGGCGTTCTCCTTGCGCAGCGCGGCGAGTTCGGCGTGTTCCTCGGTGGTCAGCCGGTCGTCTACGACGGAGTGGCAGCCGTGGAAGTAGGTCACTCCGTGGGTACGGCGAAAATCGCCGGCGGGCTTTCCACAGCTGCGCGGTCGGCGAGTCGGCGGCACGGCGCCCTCGATTCATCCCGGCCAGGTTCGGACAACGCTCCTCCCCGGGCATCGCCAGCAAGCTCCGTACTGCCCGCAGAGCAAGACAGCGGGTGCGGGATTCGAGGACTCACCGGAAGAGGAACCGGAGAAAACATGCGCAAGCCGATCATGTCTGGCTTGGTAACTGCCGCTGTGGCGATCGCCGTGTGGGGGGCACCGGCGGCGGGAGCGAGCTCGGGCAGTCCAGCCACTGCCGCATCCGACGATTTCGAGGTCTTCACCACCGACGGCTGCGGTTCTGTCGGCTTCATCGACTACGGCGAAGGAGCACCCGGCGGCGGGCCCAACGACGACTACGCCGAGATCTGGAACTACTGCTCTGCCGACCCGGCGGAGTCATGGCTTACGCCTGGCGGGACGGTACCTATCTCGGTTCGAAGTACCTCGGGGACAACTACAAGACCCTCTGGGATCCGTTCGGGAATCTCCCGGACTGGACGTACGTGGGCCTGAAGGTGTGCATGGTCGACGGGCCGAGCGGCGCGAACCCGACCGCATGCGACTCAGCGTCTGTCGACATCAGCGAGTGAGGGCTGGCACTGCGGCCGCAGATGCCCGCACTGTTCACAGACACGAGGCCGGACACGGTCTGTCGATGGGGTGAGTCGGCGAACGGGGATTTGCCTTCGTTCGCGTTCCGGGAGGGACCGTGCCGCCCGGATGTCGGCACGGTCCCTGGAAGGGGGCTGGTTCAGCGTGGTGTGGCCTGCTCGATGAGGGTCTGCAGGTACAGGCCCCGCCGGGCGTCGAGTTCGGTCGGGGTGCGCGTACGCAGGGCGGTGGCGAAGTCGCGCCGGAGGATGGGCCAGCACTCCTCGTGGTCGATGCCGGCCGTGTCGTAGACCACCTGCGGTCCGGAGCCGAAGAGCTCGATGCGGGTCAGGACGCGCGGCACGTCGACCGCACCGGACAGGGACGCCTGACTCACGGCACCGTTGGCATGCTCGCAGGTCAGCTCGATCCAGCGGCGTGGGTCACCGGTGCCGCGGATGTGAGTGATCGGGCCGATCGCGGCGTCGAGGAGGTCGAGCAGGTGGGGGCCCAGGTCGAGCAGTGCGCCGTGTTCGAGGCGCCAGCCGGTGGCGAAGTCACCGCTCAGGAACGCGCCGTGGAGATAGCAGGAGCGGGCGCCTACCACGTCGAGCCCGCGGGCGGCGTCGAGGAAGGCCCGGGTCGTGGGGTGATAGCGCTTGGTGAGGACGAGCTGGGAGATGACACCGGCGTCGGCGACGGCGTCCGCGAGGCGTTGCGCCGCCGCCAGATCGGGGCCGAGGGGCTTCTCCAGCAGGAGGGCCTTGCCCTGCTTGGCCGCGAGCGGTGCCAGTTCGGCCTGGACGGCGGGCGGCACGGCGAAGGCGACGGCCTCACAGTGGTCGAGCAGCTCGTCGAAACTGGCGGCCACGTGCGCCGCGTAGGGAGCCGCGGCCTGTTGCGCGGCTTCGGGCCGGCGGGCCCAGACGGCGGCCAGCCGGGTCTCCGGGCCGGCGGCGAGCATGCGGGCGTGCATGGCCCGTGCCCAGGGGCCGGCGCCCACGAGTCCGACCTCCACGGGGCGGTGGGGCCAGGGGGCGGATGTGTTGGTCACGATGTTCCTGTCTGCGTGCGGTGACCCGCGTGGTCAGGGCGCGAGGCGGTTGAGGCGGGCATCGGCCCGGGCCGCGGAGTAGAGGAACTCCACGACCATGGCCGCGGCTCCGATGAGGCCGGCGTGGTCGCCGAGGCGTGAGGTGACGATCTGCAGGTTGGCCGTGGTGCGGGGCATGGCGCGCTGGTACAGCAGCTCGCGCACCCCGGTCATGAACGGGACGCCGGAGAGGTCGCCGGCCAGCATCAGCACCCCGGGATTGAGGAGGGTGACGACGGTGACGAGGACCTCGCCGGCGCGTCGGCCGGCGTCTCGGGCGAGGCGGATGGCGTCGGGGTGTCCCTCGGCGAGCAGGCGGCGGACATCGGATCCGGACGTGGTCTCGACGCCGAGGCGCGAGAGCTCCTTGGCCAGCGCCCGGCCGCTGGCGACGGCGGCCAGGCAGCCGTGGGAGCCGCACATGCACAGTGCGTCGGGCCGGTCGTGGAGCCGGATGTGGCCGATGTCGCCGGCGCCGCCGTCGATGCCCCGGTAGACCTGGTTGCCGACGACGACTCCGGCACCGATGCCGGTGGAGACCTTGACCAGGACGAACGCCGAGCAGTCTGGGTGGTTGGCCTGGTGTTCGGCCAGCGCCATCAGGTTGGCGTCGTTGTCGACGAAGACGGGGACGGGCCCGTCGTCCATGCTGGGACCGACGTGGTCGGCGTAGGCCGTCTGGAGGCGTTCGCGGATGGGGTACTGGTCCCAGCCGGGCATGCTCGGGGGTTCGACGACCCGGCCGGTCTCGAAGTCGACGGGCCCGGGTACGGACAGTCCGATGCCGCAGATGTGGGTGGCGTCGACTCCGGCGGCGGCGATCAGGTCGGGGAATCCCGCAGCCAGTTGGTCCAGCACCTGGTCCGGGCCGTCGGTGATGCGCAAGGGCCCGGTGTGCTCGGCGAGGATGGTGCCGGCCAGGTCGAGAACGGCGAGGCGCGCATGCCGGGTCTCCAGGTCGACGGCGATGACCGACGCGTGGGTCGGGTCGAAGTCGATGCGGTGGGAGGGACGGCCGCCGGTGGAGGTATTGGTGGTGTGCCGCAGCCACCCGGCGCGGTTGAGGAGGTCCAGGCGCTGTCCGACGGTGGAGCGGGACAGACCGGTCGCGCTCTGCAGGTCGGCGCGGGTGTTGGCACGGCCGCTGCGGATCAGCTGCAGCAGTTCGCCCGCGCTGGCCTGATTCGGCGTCATCAGTGGTTCCCCCATGGTTCAGCTCTTGTCGGCGCCGCTGGTCAGGCCCTCGGTGAGGAGACGTTCGGCGGCGAAGAACAGCAGTACCACGGGGATCGTCAGCACCACGGACCCGGCCATGAGGACGGTCTTGGAGACCTCGATGCCGTTGGAGAGCTGGGCCAGTCCGAGGGGGACGGTCCACTTGCCGGGCTCGGCGGCCAGGAAGAGCAGGGCGAACAGGAACTCGTTCCAGGCGATCATGAAGATGTACAGGCCGGTCGCCATGAGGGAGGGCAGGGCGAGCGGCAGGATCACCTTCCGGACGGTCTGCAGCCGGCTGGCGCCGTCGAGTGCGGCCGCCTCCTCGATGGAGTAGGGAATGGTGACCAGGTAGTTGCGGAGCATGTAGATCGACACCGGCACGGTCTGGGCGACGTAGACGATGGCGAGTCCGACCAGGCTGGAGGACAGCCCCAGTTTGGCGAAGACGACGAACAGGGGGACGGCCAGCAGGGTCGCCGGGAACATGTAGACGGCCAGGAAGAGCGCGCTGACCTGGCGGTGGCCGAAGAACTTCAGCCGGCTCACGGCGTAGGCGCCGGGAACGGCGGCCAGCATGGTCAGGGCGACTGTGCCGAGCGAGACAAGTGCGGAGTTGAGCAGGAACTTCAGGAAGCCCTGGCCGCCGTCGTCGGTGGAGCGCAGCACGTCCTGGTAGGTGGACAGGGTGAAGTCCTTGGCCGAGATCCACAGGGATCCGGGGTCGAGCAGTAGGGCGTCGATGGGCTTCAGCGACAGCAGCAGCATGTAGTAGAAGGGCACCACGGTGATCACCGCGAAGAACGCGATGACGATCCAGCGCAGGACTCCGAAGAGTCCGTCCTCGAATCGGGCCCGGGTCAGGGCGGCCTTGCGGGTCACGATTCCTCCTGCACCTTGTTGCCGAAGAACTTGAAGTAGAGGCCCAACAGGATCATGAGCGAGACGGCCAGGACGAGCGCCTGGGCAGCCGCGGCACCCACGTCGTAGCGGGCGGTGAGGAAGTCGTAGACCCGGACGGCGGCCACGTCGGTGCCCGCGCCACCACCGGTCAGCAGGTAGACGTCGTCGAACTTGTTGAAGGTCAGGATGAACCGCAGCACGCACAACAGGGCGATGACCGGCATCAGCTGGGGCAGCAGGATGTGGCGGAAGCGCTGAGTGGGAGTGGCGCCGTCCACCAGGGCCGCCTCCTCCAGGCCGTCGGGGACCGCCTGCAGCCGGGCGAGGATGAACAGGAAGGCGAAGGGGAAGTAGCGCCAGCACTCGAAGGCGATGACGGTCAGCAGCGCCAGGGGGATGTCGAAGTGCAGCCCGAGCAGGTGGACTTCGTACTCGCGGGTGGAGAGGAAGGCGATGGGGTCGTCCCAGCCGAACAGGCGCCGGCCCCAGTCGTTGACCACGCCGTACTGAGGGCTGAGCGCGACCTCCCAGACGAAGGCCACGGCCACGACGGGGGCGACATACGGCAGCAGCATCGCGGCGCGCAGCAGACCGCGGCCGCGGAAGGGCTTGCGCAGGGCGAGTGCGGCGACGAGCCCGAGGAGGACGGAGCCGAGCGTGGCACCCGCGGTGTAGATGAGGGTGGTGCTCAGGCTGGACCAGAAGCCGGCGGAGTCGAAGACCTGGGCGAAGTTGTCCAGGGACCAGTTGCCGAACAGGCCCATTCCCTGGATGTCGACGAGTTTGGCGTCCTGGAAGGCCAGCAGCACGGTCCACAGGATGGGCAGGATGACCACCACGAAGACCACGAGGAAGGTGGGTGAGACGAACGCGAGGCCCGCGCGGTTCTCGCGACGGCTGGCGGTCATCGGGCGGCGGCCCGGGGGCGCGGGCCGGTCGGCCGGCCCGGGGCTGGTGTCCCGGCGCTGCGGCGCGCCGGCTGGAGCTGTAGTCATGAGGGGACCTTCGTGACGTGCAGGCGGGCGGCTACTGCAGGGACTTCTTGAGGGCGGCGACCTCGTCGCCGGCTTCGCGCGCCGCCTCCGAGGGGGAGGTCTGGCCGCTGGTCATGGCACCGATGGCCTTGGGCACGGGCAGTTCACCGTTGGTGGCGCCGACGAGCGCGCCCTCGCCCTGGGTGATGCCCCAGCGCCGCATGTTGCTGACGCCGTCGGCGAGCTGGTTGAGCAGGCTCGCGGGGAAGACCTGGTCGAAGGGCTTCTTGGTGTCGACGCCGATCTCGCTGTGCCGCCACGTGTCGATGTAGCGCTCGGGCTCTGTGGTGGTGCCCTGCCGGACGGGGATCTTGCCCTCGGGCGCCATGCCGAACCAGGACTCGTAGCCGGTGCCCATCATGTACTCGATGAACTCGCGGGAGGCGGCGGTCTCGGCGGTCTTGGTGGTCACCCAGGAGGTGATCTCGCCGAACTGCGCCGCCTCGGTGGCGTCGGGGCCCTTCATCGCGGTGACGATGCCGCTGTTGGACGAGAGGTACTCCGGGTCCTTGCGGCACTCGGGGCAGCTGGGCAGGGCGTCCTTGCGCAGGCCGGCGAGCTCGTCCAGCAGGAACGACGACCAGATGATCATCGAGGACCGGCCCGCGAAGTAGGTGGCCCGGGTGGAGTCCACGGTCTGGGTGCCCGGGGCGCCGTAGGCACGGGCGAGCTCGTCGTAGGTCTTGAAGGCGGTCTCGCACTGCGGGGATTCGAGGGCGACCTCGTGGCTGCCGTCGACCAGCTGGCAGTCGTTGGCCAGGGCCAGGCTCTCGAAGCTCTGTGAGGTGAAGACGTCACCGGGGTCGGTGGCGGCCGATATGCCGTCGTGGCCCTTGGTGGTGAGTGCCTTGGCGGCGTCCAGGGCCCGGGCGTAGGTGTCGGGGGCCGCCAGCTGCTTCTGGTCGAACTGGTCCTTGCGGTAGACCAGCAGCTGGAGCCAGGCGTCGGAGGGCACTCCGAGGCTGGTGTTCCCGTCGGAGGTCAGGTCCAGGGCGTTGGCGTTGAAGGTGCCGCGTCCCAGCTCGCTGATGATCTCCTTCGGGATGCTCGTGTTGAGCAGGCCGTTGGTGTACATCTGCCAGACCTGGCCCATCGGGGCCGCGCCGATGACGTCCGGCAGCGTGCCGGAGGCCGCCGCCGACATGATCAGCTGAGGCATCTGCCCCTCGTCGACCCCGACGAGACGGACCTTGACCCCGGTCTCCTTCTCGAACCCGTCGATGATCTTCTGTTGGGCCGCGACGCGATCCGGCAGGTTCTCCTGGGACCAGACCGTGATCTCACGGTCCGGCTTTCCGGGCCCGGTGCTGCCGCTGGAGCAGCCCGACAACAGCCCCATCCCCAGGGCTGCTGTGATGCCCACCGCGATCGTCGTCGATCGCCGGCTCTTGGTGCGCATTGCGTGTCCTCGTTCCGACTTACGTCTACTGAGCACGCATCACAGCATCAGTTTTGCTTGTTGACAAGACATAAGTTGGGGTTATTGTCGACGCAACCGAAAAAACCCGCAACCCTTCCGGAGCCCTCCGTGGAACGCGTCGTCCAATTCACCGGCCCTCGCCAGGTGGAGGTAGCCGAGCACGTCAGAGCCGATCTGCCGCCAGGACACCTCCGAGTCCGCACCCGCTACTCGGGCATCTCCGCCGGCACCGAGCTCACGGCCTACCGCGGCACGAACCCGTACCTGACGCGAACCTGGGACCCGGAGGCGCGGCTGTTCCGCGACGGCGCGGCCGGCATCGAGTACCCCGTGGCCGGCTGGGGCTACTCGGAGGTCGGCGAGGTCGTCGAGGTCTCCCCGGAACTGGTGGGCACCCCGAGGCTGCCCCAGCCCGGCGACCTGGTGTGGGGCATATGGGGCCACCGCAGCGAGGGCATAGTCCCCGCCGAGCGCATGATCGGCCACACCCTGCCCACGGGGCTGGAGCCGCTGGCCGGCGCCTTCGCCCGGGTCGGCGCCATTGCGTACAACGCAGTGCTGGCCGGAGACATCCACCTCGGTGAGGACGTCGCCGTGTTCGGGCAGGGCGTCATCGGCCTGTTGACCACCCGCCTCGCCCAGCTCAACGGCGCCCGCGTCACCGCGGTCGACGCGCTCGACGGCCGCCTGGAGACCGCCAAGCGCTACGGTGCCCACCACACGCTCAACGCCCGCACGGACAACGTCGCCGAAGCCGTCCGGGAGGCCACCGCCGGCCTCGGCGCCGACCTCGCCATCGAGATCAGCGGCGTCTACCCCGCCCTGCACGACGCCCTGCGTTCCGTCGCCGTCGGCGGCCGCGTGGTGGCCTCCGGCTTCTACCAGGGCGACGGGATCGGCCTGCGCCTGGGCGACGAGTTTCACCACAACCGCGTACAGCTCATCTGTTCCCAGATCGGCGGCGTGCCCCCGCAGCTCTCGGGCCGCTGGACCGTCGAGCGCCTGCAGCAGACCTTCCTGCGGCTGGTCGCCGAGGGACAGGTGGACGTCGCCTCCCTGGTGAGCCATGTGATCCCGGCCGCCGACGCCGCCGACGCGTATGTGCTGCTGGACGAGCGCCCCGCAGAGGCGCTGCAGGTCGTGCTGGAATTCTGAAAGCTCTGAAAGGCCCCCTCATGCTCAAGACCGCCGTTCAGGAGCAACTCCTGCCCGGAGACACCCTGCAGGCCAAGTGGGACTTCGCCCAGCAGGCCGGCTACGACGCCATCGAACTGCGCGGCAAGGGCGACCTGGACTTCGCCGCCCGCCTCGACGAACTCCGGCAGGCCCGGAAGGACGGCGTGGTCATGCCGACGGTGTGCGTCGACATGCTCCACTTCCTCGGCGCCTTCGACGACGGGCAGCGCCGCGACGCGATCGCCCAGATGAAGTCCCAGCTCACCGTGATCGCCGAGATCGGAGGCCTGGGCGCCCAGACCCCCGCCTCCTACGGCATGTTCTCGCGCCGCCTGCCGCCCTTCGAGCCCCCGCGCACCGAGGAGAAGGACCGCGAGGTCCTGCTGGCCGGGCTGACCGAGCTCGGCGAGCACGCCCGCAAGGAGGGCGTCACCCTCTTCCTGGAGCCCCTCAACCGGTACGAGGACCACATGGTCAACCGCCTCGAACAGGCCGCCGACCTGATCCGCGCGACCGGCCTGGACTCCGTGAAGATCGGCATCGACAGCTACCACATGAACATCGAGGAGAGCGACCCCGCCGCCGCGATCCTCGCCCACGCCGACGTCATCGGCCACGCCCAGGTCTCCGACTCCAACCGCTTCCAGCCCGGCGCCGGACACCTCGACTGGCCCGCCTGGCTCGGCGCCCTGCACACCATCGGCTACGACGGCTACCTGGCCCTGGAGTGCCGCCTGACCGGCGACCCCCTCGACGCCGTCCGCTCCGTCCCCGCCTTCCTCAAGAGGTCCGGCGCGTGAACTCCCTCCTGGACCGGCCCGTGCCCACCGCAGCCGCAACCCTGACATTGCGGCGCGGTGCGGCGCGGGTCCTCATCGACAACTGGACCGGCGCCT
Source organism: Streptomyces sp. NPDC127197 (assembly GCF_042672405.1). NCBI lineage: Bacteria > Bacillati > Actinomycetota > Actinomycetes > Kitasatosporales > Streptomycetaceae > Streptomyces > Streptomyces sp. NPDC127197. Next base: position 14,801 of record NZ_JBHXVG010000030.1, read on the forward strand.
CCACCGTTCCCTCCCGCACCCTCTACCCCCACCAGTGGAGCTGGGACTCCGCCTTCATCGCCATCGGCCTGCGTCACCTCTCGGTGCGCCGCGCACAGCAGGAGCTGGAGTCCCTGCTGGCCGGGCAGTGGGCCGACGGGCGCATACCCCACATCCTCTTCAACCCGGCCCTGCCGCACGACGCCTACTTCCCGAGCCCCGACTTCTGGCAGTCCTCGAACGCCGGCCGTGCGGCCGGCGCCCCGTCGGCTCCGGAGACCTCCGGCATCGTCCAGCCGCCGGTGCACGCCCTCGCGGCCTGGCTGGTACACCAGGCCGACGTCGGCGAATCGCGGCGCCGGGGCTTCCTGGCCCGCGTCTACCCCCGGCTCGCCGCCTGGCACGACTACCTCCTCACCCGCCGGGACCTCGGCGGCGGGGGACTGGCGGCCGTCGTCCACCCGTGGGAACCCGGCATGGACAACAGCCCGTGCTGGGACCGGCCCCTGCAACGCGTCACGCCCACCCCGCCCGACGCCTTCCAGCGCGCGGACCTGGACCACGGCCACCCCGCCGACCGGCCCACCGACCTGGACTACGGCCGCTACGTGCGCCTGGCGACCGACTACCGCGAGGCGGGTTACGACGACCGCGAGGCCCGGCACGGCTTCGCCGTGGAGGACCCCTGCTTCAACGCGCTGCTGATCGTCAGCGAACTGGCACTGGCCGGCATGGCCCAGGACCTGGGCGCGACCGCCGCCCCCCACGCAACGCGCGCCGAGGAGCTGACGCATCGGCTGGTGACCCGGCTGTGGGACGACACCGCCGGCCTGTTCCGCGCGCGCGACCTGGGCAGCGACGCCCTGGTCGACGAGCGCAGCGTCACCGGCCTGATTCCGCTGATCGTGCCGCACCTGCCGCCCGACGTCGTGCGCCGCCTGCGCGAGACGCTCGACGGGCCGCACTTCAGCGCACCGGCCACCCGGCTGGTCCCCAGCTACGACCTGACCGGCCACGCCTTCGACCCCAAGCGCTACTGGCGCGGCCCGGCCTGGTTCAACACCGCCTGGCTGATCCACCGCGGACTGAGCACCCACGGTCTCAAGGAGGGCGCCGACCGTCTGCGGCAGGGCGTCCTCGCGGAGGCCGGACGCTCCGAGTTCGCCGAATACGTCGACCCCACGACCGGCGCCGCCCGCGGCACCCGCCACTTCTCGTGGACCGCCGCCCTCACCCTCGACCTGCTGTGTGCCGACCCGAAGGAGCTCACACCATGACCGCGGCAGACACGCGTGTCCAGCTGGTGCGCGACGCCACCTTCGCCCGCCTCGACACCGACGGCGGCATCACCGGCACACGCGGCACCACACCCGACGGACTGTTCCTGCGCGACGCCCGTCACCTCAGCCGCTGGCAGCTGACCGTCGACGGCACCAGCCCCGTGGCCCTGGTGCCCGCCACAGCAGAGACGGACCACACGGCCACCGGCGTGCTGACCCCCAAGGGCACACGGGACAATCCGCCCGCCTACACCGTCTTCCGCCAACAGGCCGTCTCTGCAGGCGCGTTGACCGAACACCTGCGCCTGGTCAGCAACCGCCCCGACCCGCTGACCGCCCGCGTCGACCTCACCGTCGACGCGGACTTCGCCGACCTGTTCGAACTGCGCGCCGACGACCGTCACTACCCCAAACCCGACGCCCGCCACGAGACGCAGCCCACGGACGACGGCCTGCTCTTCGACTACCGGCGAGCCGACTGGCACACCCGGACGACCCTCACCTGCCGCCCGGCCCCCGACGCCGTCACCACCGCCCAGGACACACCGCAGTCCACCGCGCGCACCCTGACCTGGCACCTGGAGCTCGACGGTCACGGAGAGGCAGAACTCCACCTGACCGTCCGCGCGCAGCCGCAGGGGCTGCCGGCCGACATCCCGGCCGTACCGCACCGGCGCCGGGCGTCTGCCACGGCACCGGACGACCTCACCCGCACCTGCGAACGGGGCCTGGCCGACGTGGATCTGCTGACCATCCCGGTCACCGGTGTCGACGGCGAGGAGGTGTACGTCCCCGCCGCCGGCATCCCGTGGTTCCTCACCCTGTTCGGCCGTGACTCGCTGCTGACGTCGTACTTCCTGCTGCCGTACCGGCCGGAAACCGCTGCCGCCACACTGAGCGCACTCGCCGCCACTCAGGGGCAGCGCTATGACGCCTTCAGCGGCGAGCAACCCGGACGTATCGTCCACGAGACCCGCCACGGCGAACTCGCCCACTTCCGTCAGGTCCCCTACGGCCGTTACTACGGCGCCGTCGACGCCACACCCCTCTTCCTGGTCCTTCTCCATGCCCACTACGAGACGACCGGGGACCGCTCCCCGGCCGTCCGTCTGGAGCAGCATGCCCGGCAGGCCGTGAACTGGATGCTCACCGACGGCGGCTTGGAAAAACACGGCTACCTCGTCTACACCCCCGACCCGGGCGGCCTGGTCAACCAGAACTGGAAGGACTCCGCAGGCGCCATCTGCTTCACCGACGGCACCCAGGCACAAGGCCCCATCGCGGTGTCGGAAGCCCAGGGCTACGCCTACGACGCCCTCGTGCGCACCGCGCACCTCGCTCACGACGTATGGCAGGACGAGCCGTATGCGCACCGCCTCCGCGAGGCCGCCGCCCGGCTGCGCAGCCGGTTCGTGACGGACTTCTGGATGCCGGGTGCCGACTTTCCGGCCCTCGCCCTGGACGGCGACGGCCGCCGGGTCGACGCCCTCGCGTCGGATGCGGGACACCTGCTGTGGTCGGGGATCCTCGACGCGGAACACGCCCACCGGGTGGGCAGGCGCCTGCTGGAGCCGGACTTCTTCTCGGGCTGGGCGATCCGCACCCTGGCGGCCGGCCAGAAGCCCTACCACCCGCTGTCGTACCACCGTGGCAGCGCCTGGCCGCACGACAATGCCGTCATCGCTCTGGGCCTGGCCCGCTACGGGCTCGCCGCCGAGGTCAACACCCTCACCGAAGGTCTCATTGCGGCGGCCGCCCGCCACGCCTACCGCCTGCCCGAGGTCCTTGCCGGCTATGCCCGCTCCGCGACCGCCGGCCCCGTCCCGTACCCCCACGCGTGCTCGCCCCAGGCGTGGGCAGCCGCAACACCGTTGGCCCTGCGCACGGCGCTTCAGCAGGTGTGAGGGGGATGCACCCGGTCGGGCCTACGGAGTCAGCGGGCGAGAAACACGTGCACCCAGGGGGCTTTCTGCAGGAGAGTGCGTCAAGGCTGTGCGTGCAGGGCTCGGTCCCGGGTCCTGGGGCCATGAGCTGGGCAACCGTCGTGTGCACCCCGCGATCGAGTCGAGCTGTTCGGCGGCCGGCCGCACCGGCCACAGGTCTCCTCCCGGCGCTGCCTCCAGTAACGGGACGGCTCCGGCCGTCAGGGCCGCGGTAGGCCCACAGGTCCACGCGCCGACATGGCGACCGACCGCGGCCAGGCCCAGCTCTTCGTCACCGGTCGATGATGCCGATCGCCCGCCCGTCGTACTTGGAGGGGATGAACTGTGCGCGGTTCAGGTTGGGGTCATCCGCGTGGCCGGGTCCAGGAACCATGTGCGCAGGATCTGTGCGGCCTTCTGGAAGACCTTCTCGACGTCCTGACGGTCGGTGCCCGAGTCGACTTCGGGGTTGCGTTGACCGACACTCGGGACACCATGGCGAGGAGGAACGGGACGCCGGCGGCTACCTCGAGACGATCTCCTCTTCCGGTCACCTTCCAGGGCGTAGAGGCAGCGTCGGGCTTCGGCCCGACCGCCTGCTGCGTCCAGTGCCGCGGGTCAACCTTCCCCGAGACCGGTGGCGCACCCCACGGCACCGGGCGTGTACGTGTGATCACATCCCGACTCAGCCAAGGAGATCAACCGATGGTCGCCAGCAACCTGGTTTTCCTCGGCAACGCCGGTGGCGTGGGCCGCACGGTCCTGGGGCAACTGCGCGCGCAGGGCGTGCCGGTGCGTGCGATGGTGCGCCGCGACGACGATCGTGCGGCTGAGCTGCGTGGGCTCGGCGCGGAGGTCGTCCTCGGCGATCTGACCCGGCCCGAGAGCGTCGCGGCCGCGCTGGAGGGCGTCGGCAGGATGTACTTCGCGATGCCCGTATCGCCGGACCATTTGCTGGCAGCCACCGTGGTGGCCAGCGTGGCGCGCGAGCACGGAAACCTGGACGCCCTGGTGAGCATGTCCCAGATGACGGTGTCGCAGATGACCGCCACCAGCACTGCGGAGTCGCACCAGCAGCGCCTGCACTGGCTGGCGGAGCAGGTACTGAACTGGTCGGGCCTGCCGGTGGTGCACATCCGGCCGACGACTTTCCTGGACAACCCACTGTTCACCACGCTGCCGGCACGCTCGATCCGGGAGAACGGCACGATCGCGCTGCCGTTCGGCACTGGGCGCACCTCCCCGGTCGCTGTGGAGGACGTCGCCCGAGTGGTCGCCACCGTGCTGCGCGACCCGGCCCCGCACATCGGACACGTCTACGAGCTCACCGGCCCGCGCACGGTCGACATGACGGAGATGGCCGAGGAGTTCTCGCGGGCGTTGGGGTCTCCGGTGACCTATGTGGACGTGCCGCTGGACCGGTGGCGGGCCGAAGTCCTCGCCAAGGCGGGCCTGCCGTCGCACACCGAAGAGCACATCGCCACCATGGCCCGACTGCACCGCGAGAACCGCTACGACCGCGCGACGGACGACGTACAGCACGTCACGGGCGTACCTGCTCGATCGGTCGAGGCGTTCGTGGCCGCTCGCAAGGACTTCTACCTGGGCTGAGCCGCACCGGCCAAAGCAGCAACGGAGGATACCGTTGCCCCGCACCCGCTCCGGTCGACCTCCGCGGCCCCATCGCTCTGTGGCGCTACTGTCGACGGCATGAGCGAAAACTCCGAGCGTTCCGTTGTCGTCGAGCGAACCAGCGCCGGCCACTTCGTCGCGACCAACGCCCGTGGCGGATCGATCAGTTTCGGTACGGCCTCCGATGCCGGCCGGGACACCGAGTTCACCCCGGTCGAGCTGTTGCTCGCCGCGATCGGGGGCTGCACGGCCGTGGACGTCGATGTCTCCACCAGCCGCCACGCGGAGCCCATTGGGTTCTCCGTCGCGGTGACCGGCGACAAGATCAGTGACGAGCTCGGCAACCGCATGACCAACCTCATGGTCACCTTCACCGTCGCCTTCCCGGACGGTGAGGGTGCGGATCGCGCCCGCGCGATTCTTCCCCGCGCGGTCAAGGCCTCCCATGACCGTCTCTGTACGGTCAGCCGCACGGTCGAGATCGGCACGCCCGTGACCGCGACGATCAAGAACGCCTGACATTCTCGCCTCGCCGTCTCGCTCGTCAACCGAACGGCACAACGCCACCGACTGCACCTACGACGGCAACCAAACCAGGGGCGACGACGGCACCTACCCCTACGGCCCCGCCGGCCGCATCAAATCCGCCACCATTGGCGGCAACCAAGCTGAGTCTCGCCGACGGCAGGCGTCACCCGTCCGCTGCTTCCTCGGCCTCCCAGCGCAGCAGGTCTCCCGGCTGGCACTTGAGCACCTCGCAGAGTGCGGCGAGCGTCGTGAAGCGCACCGCCTTGGCGCGGCCGTTCTTGAGTACGGCCAGGTTGGCGGGCGTGATCCCGACGCGTTCCGCGAGCTCGCCCACGGACATCTTCCGTTTGGCCAGCATCACGTCGATGTCGACGGCGATCGGCATCAGATCACCTCAGCCAGCTCGGCCTGCATCTGCGCCGCCTCGATGTCGCGCGCGACGGCCTGGGCGAGCAGCATCCGCAGCACGAGCACGATGAGCGCGACCCCCAGGACCGCCAAGGCGACCCCGCCCAGCAGGAGCACAATGCCCGGGGGGACGGCCTCGCCAGGCGCCAGGACCACTCCGAGCGCGAACACCAGGAGCGCGGCCGTCACCATCGCGCCGATCACGATGTGCACGTACCGGAAGGCTGCGTGGGAGAACACCGTTCCCCGTCGAACCATCGTCACCAGTCGCCATACGCAGACCAGGACGACCTGGACCGTCACCATCCCCAGTACCGCGATCACGAGGGTCGGGGTGCGCACGTGTGCGATGTCCGCGTCGAGATCCTGCAGGTCGATTGCCAGCAGCGGCACCATCACCGCCTGCACGAACACCGAGCCGGCGAGCAGCACCACCAGCACGGCACGCAGCGCAAGCACTGTCAGCTTTCCCATTGCCTCTCCCTTCGATCGAGCAACGATGGGAATCTATCGATATTCGATAGGCGCGGCAAGGGGTAGGCCCACTAGATGGGACGCCGGTACAGACGGCAGGGGCGCCGGGCATGTCGAGCAGGGCCGTCGAATATTCCCGTGCGGTGCCGGTCGCTGAAGGTGCAGACTCGCTCCATGGCGGACATGGGGGCGTTCCGGGATGCAGTCAGCCGCTGGGCGGCCGGCGGTCCCGGCGGACCGGCGAGTGACCAGGCTCGGCAGCTGGGGCTGCGGACGGCGGTGCTGTTGGAAGGGCTGAGTGATCTCGCGGCCGTCGAGGCGCTGGCCGCACTGCGTGGCCGGGACCTGGCCGCCGAAGGAGTGTGCGTCGTGGCGATGGGCGGGGCGATGAGCGTCGGCCGTTACGCCGGTCTTCTCGGGCCGCCCGGTCTTGGCCTGCGCCTGAGGGGACTGTGCGACGCGGGCGAGCAGAGCTTCTACGACCGCGGCTGGAAGCGGGCCCGGGCGCCGCGTCGGGGCTTCTTCGTGTGCGTGGCGGACCTGGAGGACGAGCTCATCCGCGCGCTGGGCACGGAGCAGGTCGAGGAGATCATCCGAGCCGAGGGCGACCTGCGTGCCTGGCAGACCTTCCTCCGCCAGCCCGCACACCACGGTCGGCCCCGGCAGAAGCAGCTGCGGCGCTTCCTAGGCACGAAGAAGGGCCGCAAGATCCGCTACGGCCGTCTCCTGGTGGAATCCCTCGACCCCGAACAGGTACCGGCCCCGCTCGACGACCTCCTCACGAGCCTGTGACCGCCGCCGCCGGCCCATCGGGTTCTCGCCGGCACAGGGCTCGTGGCTGTGGCCTCTGTCGTGGTGTGGGCGGTCACGCTGTCGCCTCTCAGTGCTGTCGTCATGGGGTTCGATGAGGAACACGGCGCCGACCCGGTGGTCACGTCCGCGGGCAAGGGCTCGGGTGATCCGAACCCTGATGACGTTCAACTGGTGGCGTGCAGCCGCCTTGAGTGGCGCACGTTCGACATGACCTGTGCGTTCTCGGGCGGGTGGAGTGTGACGTACTACCAGGGCCGTTACCGCATCGACGTATATGAAGCGCGTACCGGCCGCAGGGCCGGCGGGCAAACGGTGGTTGCCGACAACCATCTCTTCTGCTCAGGCAACTTGGCGCGCCAAGGGAAAGGCGGCGGCCACGAGGAGGATGCTTCCGTCCCGGCCCAGGAGGAGCACCAGCGCATCATCGACGGTGTCGCTGCCGGCTCGCTCTCGTAAACGCCCCCCTTCCCTTCCTGCCGGCGCAGCGCGTGACGACGGTGGCAAGAGGGAAGACTGGCTGCCGAACACCGAACCCATGCACGCCGGGACACGGGGAGACATCATGGCCGCGACGACATCGGCCCACAGGCTGCGAGCAGGTCGCTCGTATCGGCCGGGAACGGGCATCGTACTCGCCGCGCTGGCCACCCTGACGGTGGTCGGCTGCAACAGTTCGGACGAGGCCGACGAGGCTTCCTCACCCCCTCGGCAGACCTCGAAGTCCCCTTCCGCGCAGCCCTCCTCCGGGCAGCCGTCGGTGTCGGCCGCGGACGGGCGTGACGTCGGTGCCTGCGCGGACGGCAACTGCGAGATCGCGGTATCCGAGCCGGTGACGTTCCGTTTCAAGGGCCCGGCCGGTCCGGCGACCCTGTCCGTGACGGAGGTCGGCCCGAACAAGGTCGAATACACGGTGAAGTCGGGCAACGGCCAGTCCAAGGGCGGGGCGACCGGCCCGGGACAAGGATGCATCACGGTCCTCCGCAGCAACGGTGGCGGCAACTCCTGCGGTGGGCTGGGGGACGCCACCCGGCCGAGTCCCCAGCCCCATGCCGTGGTGATCCAGGCGGCGACCGGCGAGGACGGTACGGCACTCGTCCACATCGTGTCCGACTGACAGCACGGGCGCTCGACGCCCGGGCGGACCAGACTGGCGAAGGACATCGACGGCTGGAACCCCAGCCCCTGCCTCACCGCCGGTAACCCGGGCGAGACGTCTGCAAGACGGCCACGCACGTCCAAGCCGCCGCGCGGAGGATGGACAAGATTGATCAGTTCGATGGCTTCGACTTTGGCCATCCTGGGTGAGCAGCGTGCGTCAGCCCGTCGTCCACGGCCGGAGCTTGTCGGGGTTGCGTACTGCCCAGATGTGCGTGATCCGGTCGCCGGCGACGTCGAACGCCATCACTGCCACGGTGACGTCGTCCAGCTGAAGCGCCAGGCCCGGCTGACCGTTGACCGTACGCTGCAGGATCGTCAGGTCGGGTGCCCTGCTGGCGAGATCGACGAGGTAGTGCGCGATCTGCTCGCTGCCTCCGAGCGGGCGGAGCATGGCGTCGACGAGGCCGCCGCCGTCGGCGATCGCGGTGGCGTCGGGGTCGAGGAGGCCGATGAGGGCCTGGATGTCCTTGGCTGCCCATGCCTCCTTGAACTCCTTGACGATCTCGGCGCGCTGGGCTGTCGGAGTCGCGGGAGCCCGCGACGTGCGGATGCGACGGCGGGCCGACGAGGCCAGCTGACGGCATGCCGCCGGCGTACGGCCGACGATCTCGGCCACTTCGGCGAAGGAGTAGCGGAAGACGTCGTGGAGGATGAACGCGACGCGCTCGGCCGGGGTCATCGATTCGAGCACGACGAGGAACGCCATGTTGATCGATTCGTCGAGGGTGACTCGGTCGGCCGGGTCGACCGCAGTACCGTCCGACCGCCCGCTGATCCACTCCGTACGATCGGGCAGCGGCTCCGGGATCCATTCGCCCACGTAGCTCTCCCGCCGGGCCCGTGCCGAGCCGAGCAGGTCGAGGCAGATGCGGCCGGCGACCTTCGTCAGCCAGGCGCCGGGGGATTCGATGTCCTCCTGTTGCTGTGGGGACATGGCGTACCAGCGGGCGTACGTCTCCTGCACGACATCCTCGGCGTCGGCCAGGGAGCCGAGGAGCCGGTACGCGAGATTGATCACCTGACGCCGCTCGCTCATGATCGCGCTCAGGGACGCATCGAGCCGGCCGTCTTGTGGCCCGGGTGGGGTGGACATGCTGTCGAGGACTCCCTTGGTCGCATCTGGCCTCACCGGTACGACGAGACAGTGCACCGGAATGTCAGGTCGGCGCGTCGCCTCACATTCCGAGGGGCTGTGGCGTCGTACTGCTGAGACGAACACCATCCCGCGGACAGGAAGAGCTCAGCGACATCATGACCGGCTTCCCCGTCCAGCGCATACATGCAAGGGAGGAAGCCGATGGGCGACACCACCCCCTGGCGGGCTCGGCTCCCCATGCAACGCCCCGGGCTGTGCACGGATCATGACCGGCTCGGAACCGAAGGTTCAACCACCTCTGTCCCCCTGTTCAGGAGCGACCAAGCATGACGACCACGACCGAGCTCAGCGAGCTGACCGGCGACTACGTCCTCGACAGCACCCACACGCGGATCGGCTTCGTCGCCGGGGCCGCGATGGTCACCAAGGTGCGCGGGCAGTTCGACGAGTTCGAGGGCAGCGCGCACCTGGACGGCGACGATCCGTCGCAGTCGAGCGCCGAGCTCACGATCCAAACGAAGAGCATCCAGACCCGTAACCAGAGGCGCGACGACCACCTGCGCAGCAAGGTCTTCCTGGACGTCGACAACCGCCCGACCATCAGCTTCATCTCGATCGGAGTGGAGCAGGTCGATGAGACCAACTTCAAGGTCACTGGTGACCTGACCATCCGCGGCGTGACCAAGCAGGTCACCGTGGACTTCGAGCTGACCGGTGCCGAGAACGATCCGCAGGGCAGGTTCCGGGTCGGCTTCCACGGCAAAGCAACCATCAACCGCAAGGACTGGGGCGTCAGTTGGGGAAGGGGCCTCGTCAGCGAGAAGGTGACACTGGAGTTCGACGTCGCCGCGATCCGGCAGCCCTGATGCGATGAAGGAGCGAGGCCTCCCCGGCCCCGCCACCGAGCACGTCACCGTCTTGGCTGAAGGGTCATTGCGGAAGTGCCGGAGGGCTGTTTGGTGTCGCACCTGAGTATCTGGCAGAGAGGGGTGGGGCAGACCGCGTTGCCACGGTCTGCCCCGTCGCCGACAGCCTTTGGGTCGGCTGTCCGGCCGGCTCACTGCCGGTTGTCCCAGACGTAGTCTCGGCTGTCCTGGTAGAGGTCGGTGCCGGTGTCACGGCCGGTGTGGATACGCACCGTTGAGCGGCCTTCGAGGCGGTAGTGGTCGGAGGTGTAGGTGTCACCGTCTTCGCTCTGCAGGGTCCAGCCGTCCAGGTCGACGTCGCGGCGGCTGTTGTTGGTGATCTCCACCCATTCCCTGTTCAGCGAGTGGTCGGAGCCGTCGTCGTAGCCCGGGGAGTCGTACTGCACGGCCGAGATCTCCACCTTGGTGCCATCCGGGCGGGGGTGGCCGGCGGCCGATGCCGGCAGTGCCGTGGTGCCCAGGACGGCAGCGGCCGTGAGTGCTGCGGCGGACAGACGAGGGGATGTGATGGTGCGGTGGGTGAGTGGCGGCCGGGCGGGCCGCACCTGCACACCCTGGCCGCGGCCGCGGCAGGTAAGCGCGGTACGCGCACTGTGTTATGCATCGCTCACATCGCCGTTACTCTCACCTTCGATGTCCACCTATGCGGTGAATGCTCCCGAGCTGATGGCCCGCCCGGCCTGCACCGCCCGGCAGGCACCGGCCGGCCCCGCCGCTGCCTCCCGGCGCTTCGGACGGCAACGGCCTGCCCCTCACCCGAAAGTGCGTAACAGAGCCCTCCGTCACGCACCACGACAACGCACCCCGCCGGTCGGACCAGACGATGACCTGCCGATGACGCCATCCGCATGAAGCCCCGCCACGCCCGCAACCGCCGCGGCCCCCGGGCGCCTCTGGTCCTGCAGATCTGTAAGTTGCCCGTCTGCCCGTGAGGAGAGCGACGTGACCACCACCGCCTTCCAGCACAGCGCACCCCGATCCTTCGCCGGTCCCTGCGCCGTCGACGAGTCCGCCCCCACCTGGCCGGCCCCCGCCGGACAGTCAGGGGACGCCGACTACCTGCTCCCCCCGCCGAACCCCGCCCACCGCCTCACCTTCACCATCGACCCACGCGACCAGCGACGCCTCGACCTGCACGCGGCCCTGACCGCGGCCGGCATCCCTCCCCACCCTGAAGACCGGGAAGTCATCGACCAGCTCAGCGCCCTGCCCCCCAGCATCAACGCCGCCCTCCAGCGCTGGCTGCACCACACCCCATGAAGCCCCGCCGCACCAGCAACGCGCCGGCGATCTAGGCCCTGACAGCGGGCCCGGCTGATGCGGTTGGTGCCATGGGTGGCACCGGCCACTGCGCCCGGGCGGCCAGCACGACCGGCGCACCCGCAGCACGCTGAACGGCCTCGAGCAGGCAGGGGCCGCAGCAGCACGATCTGCTCCATGAGTGCCGCCGCCCGCCGCTGGACATCTGGCGAACTCTCCTCCAGATGCGGGGTGTTGACCCTGTACCGGAATACCGCGGCCACCAGGCTGGAGAAATCCTGTACGGCGAGGTCCTTGCGTACGCTCATGCCGCGGGCGGTGGCGGGGCCGCGAACCGGTCACGTGTCTCTGTGTCGATCTTGACGGTCGTGTCAGCCATGCCCTGAGCGTGGCCAGTTCAGGCATTGACGACCACTCGACGGCTCGTTGATCACGATTGCACCATCATGGGAAGCCTTTTCACCTGGTGGGAGCCGGAGCTGTCAGGGAGCGTCCCTGCGCTGGGCCGGGATACGGGTGATCCTCGGCCTCGCGGAGGCGTGACCTTCGTGCCTGGCTGCGGAGACCTCCGTGCTCGGGGGTGTAGGCACCCCCGCACCAGGGCCGCCTGAGCGCAGCAGCTCCCGCCATTCCTCCGGGCTCCGGGTGACCGGCTCCGTCGTGGCGATGAAGTCCTCCAGCACGGCCAGGAACCGCTGCGGATCGGTGTGGAACGGGAAGTGGCCCGCGCCCTCGAAAACTTCCAGGCGGCTGCCGGGCATCGCCGCGTGCGCCGTCCCGGCGTGCCGGGCAGGCACCACCTGGTCGCGTGAGCCCCAGACCAGCAGGGTCGGCATACCGGCAGTCAGATAGCAGCGGTCGAGCATGGTCACCACCTGGCCGCGCCAGTCGACCACTGCGCGCAGCGTGCGGATGAAAGCATCACGCGAGGCGGCGTCGGGCAGCGCGTCCACCAGCCGCAGTAGATCCGGGGCGTCCTGGCCGAGCCCGGTATCGAGCAGTTTCAGCAGCCGGATCCCGATGGCGACCTGCGTCCGCATCGTCGGAAGCCGCAGCCAGGACAGGGCCAGATGGGCTCCGGGCAGCGAGGCCGCGCGCAACGCCGGGGTGACGCCGCGGCCCACCCCACCGGTACTCACCAGCGCCAGCCGCTCGGTGCGCTCGGGGAACTGATAGGCGAACTGCATGGCCACCCCGCCGCCCAGGGAGTGCCCGACGAGTGTCACCTTGTCGATGCCCAGCACCCCCAGCAGGTCCCGCATCCCGTTGGCATAGGCGGGCACCGAATAGTCGCCGCGGGGTTTGTCGGAGGACCCGTGGCCCAGCAGGTCGGGAGCGATCACCGTGTAGTGGCGAGCCAGCGCGGGAATCAGATCGGCCCAGGTGTCGGACGAGTCACCGATGCCATGGATCAGCAGCACGGCCGGGCCCTCGCCGGCCATCCGGAACGCCCAGCGGTGGCCGTGCACGACCCGGTACTGGCGCGGGACGGGCTGATGGATGACACGCAATTGCGCGCACTCACCAAGCTGTGGGGGGATGCTCGCCACACCGACTCCTCTCCGGGGCGCACGCGCCTTCGGCGACTCTCCGGTTAACGCGCTCGTAACCTCATGCGCGCTGAAGGAATCTAAGTCGACAAGTCGATTTTGCTGGAGTTGGCTACATCACACCCGGCCTCGGCCGGATCCTCTCGGAGGCCTCGGAGTGCCGTCGCGACCTGCACTTCTGGGCGACTGTGCCTCATCACAAGACGACTGATGTGGCATACGGCACAGAAGCATCACGCGCCGCCGCTCAGGCGCCGGCGCCCGTCGGGCTCGCGAAGCCGCTGCCTTACTGTGACAGGTGACGCGCTCGGGGTTGCTGGTGCCCGAATCCGACTAGACCCTGTCCATACCCGTTGTGCCTCTGTCATGCGATCAAGGTCGATTGGCCACGGTCGCGGGGAGACCGGCGCATCAGGCGGCCACGCGGTCGGCCTGAGACGAGTGCCTGCGCTGTTGGCGTGGCGTCCGTCACCCCGATCACCACGGCCTCCGTGGTGTGCCGCTGGCGCCACTTCACCCAGCCCGAGGAGAGTCCGCCGACGTACAGTGCGTCCGTCCGTTTATTCACGATGCTTTGCGCACAGAAGGTGACTGATCGTATACCTTTCGTCGTGATCGTGCCGCCGGACGGAGGGGGTTCGACGTGCGGTTGCTGACCGAGGACCGGGCCGCGTGGCTGCAGGAGGTCGGGCTGGAACCCGGTATCCCTTCCCTCCTCTCGCCGGTATTTGAGTACGACATCGGCCTGAACAGCTTCTTCCAGTCGCCGACGATGCCGGATGAAGGCGGTGAACACGCAATTCGGGTACGCCGGGAGCTCGCCGCCTTCCTGACGTTCTTGTGGGCCGCTCGACGCGGTCATCCACAACGCCGGCGTGTGGAGCGGACCGGCGGTCATGCCGGTCAGCATCCTCGCACCGCACCTGCTCACGGGCTTGCTCCGTGGCCCGCGCCGGCTGGTGTACCTGAGCGGCAGCTCGTATTTCGGTGGGGGTCCCTCGCTCGACGGCGTGGACTGGCGGGGCGAGAGCGCGGGCTCGTACTCCGACAGCAGCCTGTTCGTCACGACACTTGCCGCTGCGGTGGCTCGTCTGCGCCCGGGAGTGCTGAGCAACGCCGTGGATCCGGGAGGTGGGGGCCGTGACGACTTAGCAGGCCACGGCCCCCATTTTTTGGCGTACGGGGCGGGCCGTCCACAAACAGCCCCTCGCGGTTACGGCCTGAAGCGTGTTGCAGAAGGTCGTGAGCAGGCAGCCTGAACCGGGCTGTCGGTGTGTCTGGTCATGCGGCGAGGGCGAGGTTGTGCATGCGGGCGACGGCCTGGACGGCGTGGTGGAGGCCGTCACCGCGCTGCCGGCAGTCACGGAGGATCTTGTAGTTCTTCATCCGGCCGATCACGTGCTCGACACGGGCGCGGACCTTGCGGTGGGCCGCGTTGTCTTCTTCCTCGCCTTCAGCAGCGACCGACCGGGGCGTTTGCGGTGCGGGACAACGAGGCCGGTGTTGATGTAGGCGCCGTCACCCAGCACCGTCACCCCTTGGCACTGGTCGGCCAGGCCGGAGTCCCGCCAAGCCTCCGCATCAGCGGTAGTCCCCGGCACCGGGCGGGCGGCAGCCACTACCAGGCGCGGGTCCGCGTCCACGAGGACCTGCACGTTCGCCGAGAACCGGTAGTTACGCGAGGACGTGCCCACCGTGCGGTCACGGACCGGGATGAGGGTACCGTCCACGATCCATAACCGCTCGACCGCCTCCTGCGACGCCCGGACGGGCTCGAGTGCGAGGAGCGGACCGAGACGCTGGATTACCCGGCACACAGTGGCCGGCGAGACGCCGAACAGCGGAGCGAGCTGCCGCATAGTCAGGTTGGCCCCGCGGTCTACTTCGCCGACCCGCACAGCCCCTGGCAGCGTGGCACGAACGAGAACACCAACGGACTGCTGCGCCAGTACTTTCCCAAGGGCACCGACCTGTCGCGATGGGAGGCCGGTGAGCTGGAAGCCGTTGCTCTCGCGCTCAACAACAGGCCCCGCAAAACGCTCGGTTGGAAGACACCCGCCGAAGCCCTGAACGAACATCTACTATCAGTCGAGGAAGCCGGTGTTGCGACGACCGGTTGAGTCCGGGCAATACGTCTCCATTCGGTACACCGACCGGCTCGCCGACATCGATGCCGCCGCCTCGGTCGGCTCCGTCGCGGACAGTGTTCACTGCCCTGCGCTACTTCACCCTCGACGGCACTGACCACGCGAGCCACAAGGAGCAGGACAGCATGATCCGCCGCTACATCATCTGACGGAACAAGCACACCGCCGATATTCGCTTGCGCACTCTCGTCATGCGGGCCAACGTCGCTTGACATCCGACGAAGACAGAGAAGATGATCACGCAGACCCACCACGTCGACCACGAACTCATCGAAGCCGCAGCCCACCTCGCTCGCACGCGCTGCCGGGGCGACAACCACACCATGGCAGCCGCGGCCCGTGCCCAGGACGGCCGGATCGTCACCGCGGTGAACGCGTACCACTTCACGGGAGGCCCCTGCGCCGAGTTGGTCCTCATCGGCGCGGCAGCCGCCCAGGGCGCCTACGAGCTGGACACAATCGTCGCTGTGGGCGACCGCGGCCGAGGGGTTGTTCCCCCGTGCGGCCGGTGCCGTCAGGTCCTTCTCGACTACTTCCCCGCCCTCAAGGTCATCGTCGGCCAAGGCGACCGCATCCGAACCGTTCTCATCACCGACTTGCTGCCCGAAAGCTACGTCTGGGCCGACCACCAGCTCGAGGCCGAGCCAACCGCTCCACTCGGCACGGGCTGACACCGCCAGCCGACAACAGGGCGCACGGGGCCTGATGCGGCACTAGGAGCCCCTCGGTCCAGCAGAAGGGCCGACTTGCCCGTATGGGAGCCGGCCCTTGGTGCAGTTACTACGGAACTTGAACTCGTGTTGTCGGTCGGATCGTGGTGTCGTGCAGATCGGAACCGCTGGACGCCGGCTGTTCGGGATCAAGAGCGTGGCTGCAGCCAGTGACGCGCGGCGGCCAGTGTCACCTCGATGTCGTCGCTCCACGAACAGACTTCCAGCCACGACAGGTAGCCGCCGTGCGTAAAGACCAGGACCTCACCGGGGCACTCGCCGGCTTCGGTGACGAGCTGCGCTTCGGCCGCCACGACAGTGCTGGGGCCGGTGGGCGCGGGCTCCACCTCGTTGGTGCCGAGTTCGAAGTACGCGGTACCGCACCCGCATGCACAGCGTGCTCGCACGCTGAGGTGCGGAATCTGCCGTCGGAGCGCGGCATGAACCGGATCATCCACGTCCAGGACTGCCGCAAGCACGTCGGCTACGTCGGCAGGCAGGCTCTCGATCATCCCGTCACCGTATCTGACCAGGGGCTTTCGGCTTCGATCGTGCCCGGTGTCACCTACGTCAACGGCATCAGCGGAGAGCCGCCCCCACGGCACAGTCGCGGCCCGGTGTCGTCCTCCGTGACCACGCCCTGCCTCCTTGTGTCGCGCCTGCACCACGGTGGCTGGTGACCGGGCCGGCTGCCCTTCTCGGGGTGCCGGTAAGAACCGTGTTACCAGCCGTAAACGGCGTCTCGCCCACTCCGTCGACTGCGTAGGGCGGGGCAGTTCGGCCGCGGCTGTCGCCTCGGCGAGCGCAAGCCGACCGCCCTTCAGCTCGGGCACGTACTTGTAGCTGGTGTTCCTGGAGACACCAGCAGCTTCGCAATCGACGTGACGGTGTTCCCCTGACGAGCGAGCAAGTCACGGGCGTGACGGATCTGCTCCTCGGTCAGGGCCGGCGGGCGGCCGAGCCGGGCGCCGCGGGCACGGGCGGCGTCCAGGCCCTCGTTGGTCCCCTGGATGATGAGTTCGCGGATGAACTCCGAGAGGGCGGCGAACACATGGAAGACCAGGCGCCCGCCGGGGTGGTGGTGTCCAGCGCCTCGTGCAGTGAGGTGAAGCCGATGCCGCGCTTGCGCAGGCCGGAGACGATGGCGATGAGGTCCTGGATGGAGCGGCCGAGGCGGTCCAGCGACGGGACGACGAGGGTATCGCCTTCGCGGAGGTAGTCGAGGGCCTTCCAGAGTTCCTCGCGCTCGGCGTTCTTGCCGGACTTCTTGTCGGCGAAGATCCGGATGCAGCCCGCTTCGGTGAGGGCGTGGATCTGCCGGTCGAGCAACTGTCCCTTGGTCGAGACGCGGGCGTACCCGATGAGGGCGCCTTGCATGGCAGGAACGGGGGCGAGGAGGTCAATGTCGTCGCTCTGGGGTGGCTGCACGCGCGAGATCGTACAAAAACGGTGGGGTTCAGGTTCTTGAGCACGCCGGCTTTCTGACACCGTTTTACGAGCATGGTCTGACGCCGATCCGGCCGCGAACCGACACTTTCCGATCTTGCTCATCAATCGGTCGATTTATCAGCGTGACCGGATAGGGGTGTCCGCACCCCTAGCACCTCACTGCTCGTCAACCGGACAGGCATGTCCGATCAACCGCTCAGCACGCCGAGAGACACGCCTCAGCCGTCCGCGGCGAGGCGGTCGAGCCATTCGCCGAGTAGGTGTTGCTCTGCACTGCTGAGCGCCGTCTGTTCGGGCAGGAGGGCGCGCAAGGTTCGGGCGGCGCCGGCGGGGCCGGCGTCTTGCACGGCGGGTTTCTCGTGGGTGACGGCGGTGACCATGGATTCGCGCATGGCGGTGAGAAGGGCCGGGTCGCGCTGGTCCTCGGGCAGCGACAGCCAGGTGAGCACGGCGCCACGCGCGGTTGCGTGGATGAGAGCGGCCGCTAGCTTCTCGTCGACGCGGAGCCAGCCGCCGGCGGCGAGGCGGCGGATGCGCCCCAGCAGGATCTGCATGCCGGCCTGGAAGGCGGCGGACGTCGTGCCGCGTTTGGGCTCGCCGTACATCAGCGCGTACAGCTCTGGATTGGCGAGCCCGAATTCGACGGCGAGGTCCCAGCCCGCACGCAGATCCTCGACAGGGTCCTCGGGATGGGCGTCCACGTGCTTGGCCGCGAGGAACCTGGCGTAGCCATACTCGGCCACCGCCTCCAGGAGCCCGTCCTTGTCGCCGAACAAGCGGTAGATCGCAGGGGGCTGCGCCCCGGCGGCCGCCGCGACCGCGCGGGTGGTCACCGCGTCGCGCCCCTCGCGCGCGAGCAAGTCCGCCGCGGCCTCGACAACCCGCTGCCGGGTGACCTCGCGGGCGTCGGCTGCACCATCCGGCTCCGAGCCAGGCGTGGCGTCGGCCTTCGAACCATCAGACATGAATCGATGATAACGCCAAGCTGGTTCCACTGATGTTATCGATGTTATCGTCCTACGCGTATCATTGGAAACAGCGAGACAAGGGGAGCGCACTGTGCCTGAGAAGCTGCGCATCGTAGGCCTTGAGGAACACGTGGTTCTGCCAGTTCTGCTCGATGCATGGGCGAGGGCGGGGGTGCCGCAGATACCGCAGCTCGGCTATGGCGACGAGCCGTTCGCGCGGCGGCTGCGAGACGTCGGCGATCGGCGCCTGGCCGACATGGACGATCAGGGCGTGGACGTCGCGGTGCTGTCCCTGGCCACACCGGGCGTGCAGAACCTCGCGGCGGCGGACGCCGTGAGCGTCGCGCGGGAGGCGAATGACACGCTTGCCGAAGTCGTCGCCGCCCACCCGCAGCGCTTCCAGGCGCTTGCGGCCATCCCCACGCCGTCGCCCGGAGCTGCCGCGGCCGAACTGGAGCGCGCGGTCACGCAGCTCGGCTTCCGTGGCGCGATGCTGTACGGGCGCACGGGGGACAAGCCGGCTGACGCGCCGGAGTTCGACGACCTTTACGCCACCGCCGAGCGTCTGCGGGTGCCGCTGCACTTCCACCCGCAGACGCCGGTACAGGCGGTGCAGGACGCCTACTACGCGGGACTGCCGAACGGGGTGGACCGTGCGCTCGCGACCGCCGGGCTGGGCTGGTACTACGACCTGGGCGTGCAGTACCTGCGGATGATCTTCTCCGGCGTGTTCGACCGCCACCCCGACCTGCAGGTGATCGCCGGGCACTGGGGCGAGGTCGTCCTGTTCTACCTGGACCACATCGGGGTCCTGCAGGACATGGCGAAGCTGGAGCGTCCCCTGGCCGACTACTTCCGCCGGAACTTCTGGGTGGCGGGAAGCGGCACGGTCAGCGAGCGGTACCTGCGGTGGACGGCGGAGGTCGTCGGCACCGACCGCATGCTGTACTCGACCGACTACCCGTACACCTTCGGGACGCGGCCCGGCGGCTTCCCCTTCCTGGACACCAGCGGTGGGGTCGCCCGGTCGTTCCTCGAGCAGGCGCCGTTCACCCAAGAGGAGAAGGCGGCCATCGGGTCTGGCAACTGGGAAAAGCTGACCGGTCATGTCGCAACCGCCACCGACGTCAACAGCCGATCTGCAAATGGCCAAAGAGACAGCACCTGACCTTCGCCGGAATCGTTCCGGCGGGCTGTGCCCCGGGTAGCGGCTTTACGGCCGGTACCCCGGGTTCGCCCACCGCTCCCCGGCTGCCGTCTGCTGATCATCCGGCGCGGTCCGGGGTCCGGGTATTTCCGCAGGTCAGAGCGATTCAATGGGATCACCGGTTCTCCCGCGGAGCAGGAAAACGCCTGTCTCTCCGCGGATCCCACCCCATCGCAAGGATCACACCATGAAGACCGTTCTGATCACTGGTACCTCCTCCGGATACGGGCGGGAGACCGCCCTCCACTTCCACGCGCAGGGGTGGAACGTCATCGCCACAATGCGCACCCCGCGTCCGGACATCCTTCCCGAGTCCGACCGGCTCCGCCTCGTCGAACTCGACGTGACCAACCCCGAGAGCATCACCGCCGCCTTCGAGGCAGCGGGGCCCGTCGACGTCCTGGTCAACAACGCTGGCGTCCCATCGATCAGCGTGTTCGAGGGCACCTCCACGGCTTACGTGAGGGAGGTTTTCGAGACCAACACGTTCGGCGTCATGGCGACGACGCAGGCGGTGCTGGCCCAGTTCCGCGAGCGCGGCTGCGGCGTGGTGGTCAACGTGACCTCCAGCGTGGTGCTGGGCCACATGCCGCTCTCGGCGGTCTACAAGGCGAGCAAGATGGCCGTCGAGGGGTTCACCGCATCCCTCGCGCTCGAACTCGCGCCCTTCGGTGTGCGGGCGAAGACGGTCCAGCCGGGCGCCTGCCTGACGACCAATTTCGCCGACAAGGCGATGAACGGCGGATCGTGGGACGAGCTGGTCCCCGCGCCCTACGCACCGTGGGCGAAGAAGGCCATGGACTCCTTCACGGGCCAGGATCTGTTCACCAAGGAGAGCGACGTCGCCGAGACGGTGTGGCGAGCCGTGCACGACACGACCGGCCAGCTCCGGTTCCCGGCCGGTCCCGACGCGGTCTGGCTCGCCCAGGCGAAGTGACCAACCAGCAGGCAAGGTGACGCCGCACCGATGCCACCAGCCGGCCCCGCGCACACGCACGGAGCCAGCTCGCTGTCCAGCGCCCACCGGCAAGATCCATCTGGGAAGCCACGATCTCGTGGTGTGCCCCGCATCGCGGGATGAAATGCCGTCCATGGAATGAAACACCAGGAGAAGTACGGCCTCTCAGATATCGAGGACGTGTGGGAGGCCCAGCCGGTAGCGGACGTGGTCGGCGGCCTTGAGCTCGGCGAATCCCGGTGGTTCGACGCCGCCGAAGAGACGGACCTCGTCGGCGCCGTCGGCACCGGCGGCCTCCAGCACGGCGTTGGCGGCTCGGCGGCCGGTCTCGTTGGCGGTCTCCATGGATGTGAAGTCGAGGTTGCTGTGGGCGCGCACGTGGTCGCCGGCGAGGAAGAGGTTGGGGATGGCGGTGACGGCTTCGGATCGCAGGTGCCAGGAGGAGACGTCGTTGAGGAAGTAGGTGTCGTCGTTCTCGAGCCTGCCGACGGCGGTCTGGGTGACGGCCGGGTCGAGGAACCAGGAATGGACGATGCCGTCAGGAAGGATGACATCGCCGTTGTCCTCGAGGCCTGCCTTCATCTGCGCCCAGACTTCCTCCGAGATCTCCTTCGGGGTGCATTCCTTGGCCGGTCTGCCGTAGAGGGGGCCGGGTGTGTCCCAGTCGGAGATGACGACGGAGAGGGATTCGGCGGCCACGCCGTCACCCCAGGTCTCGGTGAAGGGATCGGACCAGAAGCGGGACTGCCCGACCGGGGCCAGTGCCCACGGGGAATCCATGAGGGCGAGGTGGGAGACGGGGCCGCGGAAGGTCTCCTTCAGGTAGTACATGATGCCCTGGCACCACGTGGTGCGCAGCCCGTCCATCTTGGCGAGTTGAGGATCGGCCGCCCGGATCTCGGGAGACCACAACTGCCGTACGCGGTCCACGGGGAGAGCGGCCACATACCAGTCGGCGTCTATCCGGGCGGTACCGGCCGCGGTGCGGGCGTGAGCGGCCGTGACGCGGCCGTCGGAGCCGAGTTCGAGGGACTCGACGAGATGCCCGGTGACGAAGCGGACGCCCAGGGAGGTGAGATGCCGCACCCACGGGTCGATGAAGCGTTCGCTGGTGGGGCCGTCGAGGACCCGGTCGAAGGGGCCGTCGGGCCCCATCCCGAGCATGGAGTAGAGGATCTTCGAGATGCCCTGCCCGCAGGTCCGGGTGCTGGCGGTCTCGGGCCGCAGAGCCTCGATGACCTTCGCCGAACCACCCCACATCACTTGGTAGAAGTCCGACTTGCCCTCGTATTCGATGAAGTCGAGCCAGCCGGTGTGCTCCCACTGCCCGAACTGGCGCTCATCGCAGCTCGTCATGAGGATGGCGAGTTTCCGGCCGAGCAACGCGCATTCATAGGGCAGGAGTTGGGGCAGGGTACGCAACAGCCCCTCGATGACGAGGGGGAGAGCGTCCGGGTCGAGGGTGCGTGTGTCGGGCGGGACGGTGGGAAGGTAGAGATCGCCCTTGCCGTTCTCTCTGTTGAACGCGAAGTAGGGGACGGTGACGAGGTTGTCCCAGACGCCGTGTGTCCGGTCACCGAAGGGGATGCGCCGCATGGTGTCCGGAAGGTTGGTGTAGAAGCCGAAGAAGCCTCGATGGCCGTGTTCACCGGGCAGGTCGCGTCGCCCACCGGCGGCCGTGCCGGTCACCGGTAGGCTGCGCGCCTTACCGCCCCATTCCGCTCGCCGGTCGTAGACGGTGACGTCGAAGCCGCGCTCGGCGAGCTCATGGGCGGCGGTCAGGCCGCCGATACCGCCGCCGAGTACAGCCACTCTCGTTCGGGCCCGCTGCGCCGCGGTCGCCTTCGCGGGCCGGAGTCCGAACGCCCCGGCTGCCGCCAGCGATCCACCCCAGCCCAGCACCTGCCTGCGTCCCGGCATCGCATCCTCCCCCTCGACGGCGTCGTCGCCGGGACGCTAGGGGGGCACCCTCAAGATCGGAACGCTGAGCTCGCCATGTTCGCATCTTCCGCACATCGGTGAAACAGCGGGCCTTGGTGCCGCACTTGACCTGCACGGGCCTCGCATGCAGGAAAGACCGCTTCACGTGCCGCGAGCAGCGTTGCCCCGGCTGACGCGGCGATGTCCGAGCCGTCAGTTCACCGCCACCTGCAGCCCATGCATGTGCCGGCCGGCTCACCCCGGTGGACCGGAGCTCCTGACGAGGCCCGCAACCGGAAGAAACTCGGCTCCCACGGCGGTCGTCCGCCGAAATCCGACCCGGAGGACTACACGGCGCGGCACGCGGTCGAGTGCGGCATCAATCGTCTCAAAAGGCACCACGCCGTGGCCGCGAGGTACCACAAGCTCGGTCCGCTACGAGGCGACCGTCCTCGTCGCAGCCATCAACGAGTGGCTGTGACGGCGCATTCGAAATACGGCCTGACGCCAATGATGCGGGCCATGGAGTGCTTTGCCGCTTGGCGTACCCGTCACCGAGGCTCCGCTCCCCACCGGTCCTTTCGGCGGGAGCGAGCCGACCGATGGCTTCTTCTGCCCGGGTGATCAAGCCTTCAGCCCGAGAGGCGCACTTCCATGATCATTCGCGCGTTCATTCAATACGACCTGGCGGCATCGTCCCCCTGCGCTACATGGTGGCGTTCATCTACCCGATCGCCGCCACGATGCGCCGGTTCCTGGCGAACAAGGGCCACGCCGACGAGGCAGTGGGAACGCAAGCACCAGGCATGGTTCAAGTCGGTGACGCTGCAGACCGCCCTCTGGCTCCAGCCCTACGCGGCCGACCAGTGGTGAGACCATGACCAGGCGACGGCGGGCGGTGCGGGGTTCCCAACTGACGAGCAGTTGGTGCACGCCGTAGTCAGCACGTCCGAGCGCATCGTTCCGCCCTCCGTCGGCCGGGGCGAGGCGTAGGTCCGAGAAGGCGGTCGGACAGCGCCGGCAGGGCCACGCTGTCGGCACCAGTCGACGCCTGATCAGACAGCCGGTACCGACGCGGAGAAACCAACAGCGTCACCGCCACGGATCGGAGACAGTCTGCGACGTTGACATCCTCCCCCTCTTAAAAGCGGGGGATTCCAACCCGGGTGGGTTGAGGTTCACGGACGCTCGAACGGCCGGTGGCCGCTGTCGTCCCTCCGGCACCGGCTGATCGCCGGGGGCGGGAGCACCCGCCCTGTCCTGCCGCGACATTGACTGCTGCGTTCTCGTCCGCGTTGCAGGTGAAGCCGCAGGACACGCAGACGAAGTCGGCTTGGCTCTTGCGCGACTTCTTCTCGATCCATCCGCAGGCGCTGCATCGCAGAGAGGTGTACGGGGCGGGGACGTCCTCGACCCGGCCGGGAGCCTTGTGCTCGGTGCGCTGACGGAGCAGGCCCCAGCCCTGGGCGAGGATCGCCCGGTTCAGCCCGGCCTTCTGCCGCACGTTCTTGCCCGGCGCCTCCATGGTTCCCTTCGCGGAGGCGGTCATGTTCTTGATGTTCAGCTTCTCGAACCGCACCAGGTCATAGGTGCGGGCGAGCATGGTGCTGGACTTCTCGCACCAGTCCCTGCGCCGGCCGGCTTCGCGTGCCTTGAGCCTGGCGACCCGGGCGTACTCGGCGGTCTTCTCCGGACTGTTCTTGGGTGCGCGGGCGGCCCGGCGCTGGTGCTTGCGGATCTGGGCCCGTTCCCTGACGGTGAGCTGCGGGCAGTTCAGCTTCCGCCCGTCCGAGAGGGCGGCGGTGATGGTCACGCCCCGGTCGATGCCGATGACTTCGCCCGTTGCGGGCGCGTCGATCGGCTCGGGGATGACGGCGAACGCGATGTGCCACTGGCCGTTGCGGAAGGTGACGCGGAACGTCTTCGCCTTCGGCAGTTCGGCGCGGGTGAGCCGGAAGCGCACCCACCCGCAGCCGGGCACTTTGACCTGCGCCCAGCGCCGGTTCAGCTTCTGCACCACGACGGAGCGGCCCATGACCTGCTTGCTCTTGGCGTTCAGCTTCGGCGACCCGTCCGCCTCGAACTGCGGCACGCGGTCGGTTCCGATGACCCGGAAGCCTTCGTGCACGTACTTCTTGCGCCAGGTCGGCTCACCGAAGCCGGAGGTGAACCTGGCGTTCTTGGCCTTGGCGAAGTCCTTCAGGGCCTGCTGCTGCACATCCGCGTTACCGGCACGCAGCCATTCGCTGTCATGCCGGGCCTCGGTGAGCTGGCGGCACTGCTCGGCGAAGCCGGGCGCTGCCTTGCGGCCCTTGTACCAGTGCGCGTGCTGCTCGACGGCGAGGTTCCACACGTACCGGGCGTGCGCGCAGTGGTCGAGCATGATGCCCGCCTGCGCGCTCGTCGGGTACATCCGGAAACGCGACATGCCGCCACAGTACCGGCATGATCAAGTTCACGCTTCGCCTCCCCGACGACCTCCACCCACAACTGACCGACCGGGCGACCACCGACCGGCGGTCCTTCAACTCCGAGATGCTGCACCTGCTCGAGGCCGCCCTCAGCGTCGTATCCTCCGGAACACCGGATCGCCCCGGCGGCGATTCGGCTTCCCCTGCCCCGCTACGCGGGAGCGGGCATTCACCCCGGCCTGAAGGACCGGGCACCCTGCCCGAAAGCAAGGTGGAGATCGAGCGGCAGGCCGGGTTGAAGTCTCCCGGGGGGGCCGCAGGTTTCGCATCCAACGACATTTCTCGACGACATCGCCGCCCAGCCGCAGGCCGAACGCATCGCGGACTTCAAAGCCGCGCTGTTGGTGCTCCACTTGCCGACGGACGAGCTGGTGGGCGTCGACAACGCGCGACGCATCTTCGACACCGCCCGCCATCCCAAGTCCTTCGTCGCCCTCGACGGAGCCGATCACCTACTCACCAATCCGACCGACGCGGCGTACATAGCGACCGTGCTCGCCGGCTGGGCAGGCCGCTACGCGCTCAGCCCGACCGCCCGCCATGACCTTCCGGCCAGGGAAGGGCAGTATGCGCACGGCCGGGCGCACGTGACCGCGAAGGGTCTCTAAGGGCGGGTATTACACTCGGCGCAGCGTGATGCGCTGGTGATGCCGGGCAGGGGGGGGCTCCGCGGCCTCGTTGATCCACTCGGGTAGACGGGTGTCGCCCCTCCCGCGTGGGATGGGGCGCTGTGCACTGCTCGGAGTCAGATCCATGGGGTGGAGCACGGCCACGATGCTGCCCGTGCGGCCGAGGCCCAACCGCACCCGCCCAGCGATGACCAGGCACCTCGCCGGGCGGGTGGGCCCATGTGCGTCGGGGCCATGCGATAGCCGGCAGGTGATCGACAGGAGGCTGCACCAGGCGCGGACCAGGGTGCAGTGCCGGGATCCGCCGGAGCGGTTGGGGCTGTGCAGGGCGGTCTGGGCTCTCCCTCTCGACTGAGTGGGGACCGCCCCTCGGGGTGCGTCCTGCTCCCCCTGCGGACTGCGGGCGCAGGCCCTGTCTGGGACCGAAGGGCCATGTCACGTCCCGGTCGTCACCCTTTGATACCGACGGGCGGCCCCCTGGGAGGAGGCCGCCCGTCGACGTACTGGCTTGGGTGCTCAGCCCTGGCGGGCCTTGAAGCGGGGATCCTTCTGGTTGATCACGAAGGTCACGCCCCGTCGGCGCACCACCTGGGCGCCGGGCTTGGCCTTGAGCGAGCGCAAAGACTTGCGTACCTTCACGGGTGTCCTTTCGTTGTGCCTGCGCACCGGCCGTGCCCAGCGGCGGGCCGGGGCCGCGCGGCCGTAACGCCGTTCGACGCGGCCCGCGATGTCCACGATCCGCGACGTGCCGGTGTGGAACGGGTGGCTCGCCGAGGAAATCTCGACGTCGACCAACGGGTAGGTGTTGCCGTCCTCCCACTGCACCGTCCGCGGCGAGTCGGCGGTCGAGTGGGTGAGGAACGCAACGCCCGCGGCTCGGTCGCGGAACACGACCGGGCGGGAGACGGGATGGACGGCACGCCTCACGAGATGTCCTTCCTCGCGGCCGCCCACCGGTCGGCGAGGGCCGTTGGTCCTACCTCTCCTCGCGGAAGAGAACATGCTGTCCGGCCACCGGGTCGTACTTGCGCAGAACCAGCCGGTCGGGGTCATTCAACCGGTTCTTGCGCGTCACGTAGGTGACTCCGGTCCCGGCTGCCGACTTCAGCCGGACGACGGGACGTGCGGTGCTGCGAGCCATGAGGCCCTCCTTTCACCGACCGACACGCACTGCCTTGATCCGTGCATGCCGGTCACGTGCGCACAACAGCGGGCCGTGCCGGGACATTCCCGCCCGATGAAAGCGGCGCTCACCTGCCGGTCTGTGCGTGCAACACGGCGCTGCTGCGTCCGCGGTCCGGCCGCCGCTGCACGCCTGTGGCGGGATCGACCAAGGCGCCCGCCTCGGCATCGGGCCGACACCGAAGAGCAGGGGAAAGATGGGCACCGCCAGATGCGAGTTGTCGGCCTGCTGCCCCTCCTGCTTGCGCGGGGCCGTGCCGATCCCTTGCTGCGCCAGCCGGGCGTCGACTCCCTTGTCGATCGACTCCGTGACGCGTAACGCCGGCGACGAAGGACTCCAGCGCGGCGCGCTCGTAGGCCGGGCCCAGCTCCCTGTGGGCCTCGTGCGACGCGGAGGCTTCGTCGTGGAGGTCGAGAGCTACCATGGCTCGCGCGCCATCCCTCCTGGTTTCCGCACAGGTGGACGCTGCACACCTGTCAGGGGAGGGACCGGCTCCGGGCCTTGGCCCAAACGAGAGGGGATGGTGGAGATAACCAGGCAGGCCGACGCCGCCGCGCAGTCCCGCACACCCTTGAGCAGGAAACGGGTACTGGACGCCGCCGTCGCCCTGGCCGACGAAGGCGGGGTCGACGCGCTCAGCATGCGCAAGATCGCGCAGGCGCTTGGCGTGGTGCCCATGGCGTTGTACAAGCACGTGACCAACAAGAACGAGCTGCTGGACGGCATGATCGACGTCCTCGTCGGCGAGATCGACCCGCCGGCCGACGATGCCGACTGGAAGACCGCCATCCGTCGGCGGGTGCTGTCGGCCCGCCGCATGCTGCTGCGCCACCCGTGGGCGTCCGGGGTCATCGAGTCGCGGATCAAGGCGCGGGCCACCCCCACCCCCGCGGTGATGGAGTACCTGGACTCGATGATCGGGATCTTCCGGGCCGGCGGGTTCTCGATCGACCTGGTCCATCACGCGATGCACGTCATGGGCAGCCGTCTCCTGGGCTTCTCCCAGGAGCTGTTCGACGACACCTCCGACCGTGAGCCGGATCCGGACGCGATGCCGCCCGAGGAGATGGCCGCACGCTACCCCCACATCACCGAACTGGCCATGGCGGTCGCCCACGACCAGGAATCCGTCGTCGGCTCGGGTTGCGACGACCAGTTCGAGTTCGAGTTCGCTCTGGACCTGACGCTGGATGGCCTCGAGCGGCTCCGGGGCACGCCCTGACCTTCCCGGTGACGGACCGGGCAGTACCTGCGTGAGGTCTTCGGTCTTCAGCCGCCACCGTCGCCCGGAACCTGCTCTTTCTCCTCTTCTTGCGAGGGCGCGTGGCGTCGGTTGCGTGGTCATCCGCGTTGATTCCTGCTCGTGCGCGGCGCGCCTCGAACTCGGTTCTCTGCACCCCTTGACAGGTGTACGGCGTACACCGACAGTGTCGGTGAGAGGTGTACGCCGTACACCTCAGGTGCTCGCTGCCGGTCGGTAGGTGCCGTGCCCAGCGCGGACGGCGAGCAGCAATCGATCACGAGGTGATGGGGAGACCGGATGAAGGCGATCGTTCAGGAGCGGTTCGGCCCGCCGGACATCCTGCGGCTGGCGGAGGCCGACCGGCCCGAGATCGGGGCCAACGAGGTGCTGGTGCGGGTGCACGCTGCCGCGCTCAACCCCTACGACTGGCACATGATGCGTGGCGACCCGTTCGTGGCGCGGCTGATGGGAGGCATGGGGCTGACCCGGCCGAAGTCCCGGGTGGCCGGAATCGACGCGGCCGGACAGGTGGAGGCGGTCGGGGCGGACGTGCGCGGGCTCCAGCCCGGCGACCAGGTGCTGGGCTTCTGCCCGGGCTCCTTCGCCGAGTACGCGCGCACCACCGCAGCCCTGCTGGTGGCCAAGCCCGCGCGCCTGACCTTCGAACAGGCCGCCGCCGTTCCGATGGGGGCGGTGACCGCCCTGCGCGGCATCCGGACCGTGGGTCAGGTGCAGGCAGGGCAGAGGGTGCTGGTCAACGGAGCCGGCGGTGGCGTGGGCACGTTCGCCGTGCAGATCGCCGCCGCCCTGGACGCGGAGGTCACCGGGGTGTGCAGCACCCGCAACGCCGAGCTGGTGCGCTCACTGGGCGCCGCGCACGTCGTCGACTACACCCGGGAGGACTTCACCGACGGGCGCCTGCACTACGACCTGATCCTGGACAACGTGGGCAACCACCCGCTCAGCCGGCTGCGCCAGGCGCTCACCCCGACCGGGAACCTGGTTGCCAACGGCGGCGGCTCGCCCGGCCACGTGTTCGGGGCGATGGGCTCCATGCTGCGACTGATCGCGGTCAACGCGTTCGTCCGGCAACAGCTCCGCGTGATCCTCCCGGCCGCCCCGGACGGGCCGACCCACGAGGACCTGCTCGCCGTCACCGCGCTCATCGAAGCCGACAAGCTCACCCCGGTGGTCGACCGGACCTACCCCTTGACCGACGCAGCCGAGGGCGTGCGCCATGTGGAGCAGGGGCACGCCCGCGGCAAGGCCGTGGTCACCGTGCCGTGAGCGTGCTTGTCGCGCGCCACCGCTCGGGCAGGAATCCAAGGCCGCTGTCCGCCGGCTCTCCCAAGGTGGCGATCTTGAGCGCGGCGCGTGACTGTCCCACGGATCAGTGCACCCGCTGTGGCGGAAAGCGCGTCAGCGGCAGTCGTCACCAGCGTGTCCAGCGCTACATCGCCCTGATGCTCAGACGCCCAGCCTTCAGCGAGACGAACATGCTGAGCCTTTCCAACCTGGCTGCTGTGCTTGATGCCTGGCCACAAGCGGGCACTCATTTGAGGTCAGTTCGGCGGTACAACGGTGATGACGACGTGGTCGATCTTCTGCCCGGTTTCGACATACCGGTAGGCGTCGACGATCTGTCCCAACGGGTAGCGTCGGTCGATGACTGGCCTGAACTTTCCTGCCTCGATCAGGTCCCGGAAGTGCCGCATCATCTCCTGATCCTGCCTGGGAAGGGAAACTTCGCCGGCCGGCGCCGGTAGGCGCCCAACTCCCGGCTTTGAGACGGAACAGTCATCAAGCCTTCTCTGATGAATACGATGAGATCGTGACAGAAAGGGTGAAGCTATGAGTGGTCTGCCGCGTGAACTGCGAGACTTGATCGCCTCCGGCCCTATGGCTCACCTGAGCACCATCAATGCCGACGGAAGTCCCCAGGTGACAGTCATCTGGATCGGGTTGGACGGCGATGATGTGGTCAGTGGCCATATGTCGTGGCACGTGAAGCTGCGCAACATTGAGCGGGATCCGCGGGTCGTGTTGTCCTTCGATGCGCCGCGGGTGCCCGGCGTCTTCTTGAACGAGTACGCCGTGTTGCGGGGGCGGGCCGCCGTTCAGCCGAGTGACGACGCATGGAATTTGCTCAACCGCTTGGCGAAGGTCTACATGTCCCCTGACGCCGAGTTTCCGGTACCGAAGGGTCCGGGCTATGTCGTGCGCTACTCCGTCGAGCGCATCGGCGGTGTTGGCCCCTGGGCGCCGACCTCGCGCTGAGCTGCGGGCATTGACAGCGGCCGTGGCGGGGTGTTCCCGCGCTGCATCGACCGCCGTCGCGGGCAGGGCATGGACGCCAACGCACTTATCGGTTGTTCAACCGGGTCGCCAGCCGACTCGGACGGACCCGGCGCAGGTCGCGGCCATGGCCGCGAACTTCTGAGATGCCCAGGCAGCCGTCACAATCCTTGGACTGGAGCGCACCACACAGCGGCTACGGCCGCCGGATACCTCACCGAGGAAGCGGCACGAGTCGTAGCCGCCAATGCAGCGACAAGGGGCCCTCCGGGAACGGCTCCCGGCGGGCACGGACAGCGACGAACGCTGTCGACTGGCCCGAAACCGCCCGCGAAAACGTGGGCATGCTGCACCTGTACGCCAGCCACCACCCACACGATCCCCGGCTGGCCCAGCTGGTCGGCGAACTGTCCGTCAGCGACCGGGACTGCCGCCGGTGGTGGGCGGACCACGACGTGTACCAGCCACAGCACGGCTCCAAGCGCTACCACCACCCCCTGGTCGGGGACCTCACCCTCGGCTTCGAAGCGTCTCTGCTCAGTTAAGCAATCCCATGCAGGGCGTAGTGCCTGGCGTGGGTTCTGCCCACCGTGGAGGGGAAGCATGGGCGTGCAGGTGGAATCCCGCGCCCAGTGCTGCCCCTCGCGGCCTGTGCGGCTGGTGGGTGTGCTTGACCGACGTGTTCACGCCCTGGTGCCGGTGGGTTGCGCGGGGCAACCGCCTCCGGTCCGTGTGAGCGTGTCTCTCCGGACGCTGACCTGCCCGTCCTTGCGGATGGCTGGGGGAGGGTGTCCTGCGTCGCCTGGGCGCGGGGCGTGTTGTACGACGCCGGGTGGGGCCGGTCTTCGACCGGTCTTTCCGGCTGGTTTTGGTGGTCAGGGTGACCACGGCGCGGGTTTCGAGTTTATCGACGACCTTGCGGATCACCATCGTGCCGCTGGCGCGGTCGGCAACCGTCTCGGTCTGGTGGGTGAGGCCACGGGCTGCGATACGCCGCCACGCGCCGGCGTCGCGGTCGCCCTGATACCGGTAGTCGAGGTTCGGGCAGATCGCCCACTTCCAGCCCGGGACGGTGGGACGGTCAGGGGCCTTGCGGCGCCGGAGTGGGGTGAGGCTTGCGGGCAGTGCTTGGAGGTGTTGCGGGCGGGTACCGTCGCCACGGCGATACCCACCTCGGCCGCGAGATGCCGTATGCGGTCCACGATCTGCCCGCGCACGGCCTGGGACAGGCGCGTGTTCATGGTGCGGCCCATCCCGCGGGCCTCCAATGACCGCAGGTCTTCGACATAGATCACGCTCGCCCCGGCGGCAACAGCTTGATCGACGGTCCAACGGGCCGCGGACCACGCCAACGCGTCGTTGAGATTCGACCTGCGGGCCGAGACGTGAGCGATCTCGTCTCGCAGCACCTGGTGTTTCACGGTCAGGGCTTGATCCTCGGCGCCGCCGATGAGCCGCTCGTACTGGTCAGCCTTCGCATGCAGCCACTCATCGTGCCGGCGGAGCCGGTGCTGCCTGGCGAGCACACCAGCAGCACGGAACATGCCCCCGGAACCGCGGGAGACCCCGACCAGACGCTCGTTCTGTACACAGTCGAACCCGGATCACCGTCGGAACACACCCTGCACATGCCAGCCAGCTGGACCGCCGACAACACCCACACCCAGCCCGAAGAGGCCGCCGAGAACGAGCACTGACATCGCTCTCAACCCGCCTGCGGTCGGGTGTGTTTCGTCAGAGGCCGCCATGAAACCAGGACTCGCAGTTCGCCAGGCCGGCGCGCCGTGCAGGGACACTGCGGGTCCGACTACCTTGTCAACTCCCTTTGCGCTCGGAGCGCTTCGCTGCGTTTTGGCCGTCCTGTCCCGACTGGCGGCGCTTCTTCCGCTGGACCGTTCCTGCTCGTTGCTGACCTGCGTGGTGTTCACGCTCGCGGCGATCCGCGATCCGCGATCCGCGATCCGCGATCCGCGATCCGCGATCCGCGATCGGCGGCCGCGGGTCCTCGGGCCTTGCCGTCGTGGGTGTGTGGGAAGGGCTCGGTGCGTTGGTGACGTGCGTGGCGCTGGCGTTACGAGAGGCAGCGCAAACCGGCCCCTGCGAGACCGGCGCCCCGACCGGCGAGGAACCTTCGGGGAAGTCGCCGGGCGGTCGAACTGCTGGCGGGCCTGCTGGGCTTGATGCTCATTTCTGCTCGCAACGCCGTGTTTTCGAGCAGCTATTGACGTCCTGCCCTCCGGTCGACAAAGTCATGCGGCAACAAGAGCAGCCGGCCACACACAAGGGAGCGTTCAGCGCCATGGATGAAACCCCTGCTGTCTCACGCCGTACTCTCATGGGCGGGGCTCTGGCCTCCGGTGCCGTCGTCGCAGGTCTTGGCACCGCGGCCTCCGCCACGCCGGCCACCGCCCCGATCACCGATGCCGCTCCGGCCCGCCGCCGCGGCCAGAAGTCAATGATCAACGTGCCCTTCGACGAGTACCGGACGGTCCGCGTCGCACTGATCGGCCTCGGCAACCGAGGCCACGGCATGGCCTCGGGATGGGCTGCCGTTCCGGGCTGCACCGTGACGGCCGTGTGCGACATCCGCGCCGACCGCGCGACAAGAACCGCCGACAAACTGGTCGTCGAGGGCCGGCCCCGCCCGGCCGAGTACGGCGGCTCCGCCGACGCCTACGAACGCATGCTGCGCCGCGAGGACATCGACCTCGTCTACGTGGCCACCCCCTGGGAGTTCCACTACGAGCAGGGCCGCGCCGCCCTGCTGTCCGGCAGGCACGCCATCGTCGAACTGCCCATCGCCACCGAACTGCACGAGCTGTGGGACCTCGTCGGCACCAGCGAGCGAACCCGCAGACACCTGTTCCTGTCCGAGAACTGCAGCTACGGACGCAACGAGCTGGCGATGCTCAAGATGGCCCACGACGGCCTCTTCGGCGACGTCACCGACGGCCACGGCGGCTACCTGCACGACCTGCGCGAGCTGCTGTTCTCCGACACGTACTACACCGACGCCTGGCGGCGGTTGTGGCACACCCGCAGTACCGCGTCGTTCTACCCCATGCACGGGCTCGCCCCGATCGCAGCAGCCATGGACATCAACCGCGGCGACCGTATGACGACGCTGCGGGCCACCGCCACCGAGCCCAGAGGCCTGGCCGACTACCGCGAGCGGTTCATCCCGCGATCCCATCCCAGCTGGAAGGAGACCTACATCAACGGTGATTTGATCACCTGCCTGATCGACACCGCCCAGGGCCGCGTGATCCGCGCCGAGCACGAGGTCAGCTCGCCCCGCCCCTACAGCCGTATCAACTCACTCGCCGGCAGTCGCGGCATCTTCGAGGACTACGCGGGTGTGACCTCCGCGAGCGGAGGCCGCGTGTACCTCGAGCCCGATCACAGCGGCCACACCTGGCGGCCGTTCGACACCTACCTCAAGGAGTTCGACCACTGGCTCTGGCAGAAGATCGGTGACGACGCGGCCAACAACGGCGGACACGGCGGAATGGACTACGTCCTGCAGTGGCGCACCGTCCAGCAGATGCGCGCCGGGCTCGTCCCCGACATGGACGTCTACGACGCCGCCGTCTGGTGCTCGCCGATCCCGCTCAGCGTCAAGTCCCTTGCGGCGCAAGGCCGTCCGGTCGCCGTTCCCGACTTCACCCGCGGCTCCTGGGTCAACCGCCGCACGGGCCTCGACTCCCGTCCCAGCGAGATGCCGCCAGTCACCTGACCCTTGGCCCCAACCGGTGGCAGGGGGCTGCGGGCGGCCATGAAAGCCGCGGGGCAGTCGCGGCGTTCGCGAGCCGGACACCGATCGACTGCCCCGCTTGGCAGCGGGCCGGCAGCCGCCGAACCGCACCTGGGTGACCGACTTCAGGCACGTGGCGGCCTGGGCGGGCGTCGTCTATGGGGCGTTCGTCGTGGACACCTTCTCCCGCCGCATCGTCTGCTGGTCCGCCTCGATGTCGTGTCGAAGGGACCCAACTCGTTCTGGCCGCACTGGACATGGGGTTGGGGCAGCGCGACCGCGAAGGCCGCCCACCTGTCCCCGGCGAGCTCGTTCCACTCGGATGCGGGTTCGCAACCTGGACTCAACTGGTCGTCGCAACGCCTGGTCATGGAGGTGTTGCGTGGGAAGACCACCGGGGTGGATGACAGGTTGACGGGGCGTCCGGCGATGCGTTCGCCCGAGGCGGCCTCCGATCCGTCGGGACGTGGAGCGGGCGTTCTGGGTGAAGATTGCCGAGGGGCTGACCAGCGAGGACGCGGTGATCGCGTGCGGCGTGCCGGGTCCGGTCGGTTCACGGTGGTTCCGCGAGCGTGGCGGCATGCCATCGGCCGAGATCCCGGAGGTGCGTATCCCTGCGTTCTCCGCCCCGTCCCGTCGCCTCGCTCCATCGCCGCGGGTTCCGGTTCCCGGTCCAGGTGTCCGCTGAGCGGACGGCCGTGACCGGATATAACCCTTGACGGGATGCCAACACCTGACTGAACATCAGGCGCACACAGCACCCGCACAGCTCTGGCACCACCGATCCAGGCATCGCTCGACTCCCCACATCGACGAGAAAGTGCGGCTCCCCACATGACGCATCCGAGAACCAGCCTGCCCAGGACCACCTCCAGACGTATGGCCGCCGTGGCCCTCGTAGCCGCGGCGGGTCTGCTCGCCGCCTCGCCGGCCTCCTCGGCCACGCCCGACCGGACCGGGGCGGCCGCCGCCGGCGCCGGGACCCTGGCGGCACCCGACATCCCGATCAGCAACGTCAAGGCGCACCTCACGCAGTTCCAGTCCATCGCCACCGCCAACGGCGGCAACCGGGCTCACGGCCGCACCGGCTACAAGGCCTCGATCGACTACGTGAAGGCCAAACTCGACGCGGCCGGCTTCACCACCACCGTCCAGCAGTTCGCCTACTCCGGCAGCACCGGGTACAACCTGATCGCCGACTGGCCCGGCGGGGACCCGAACCAGGTCCTGATGGCCGGCGCGCACCTCGACTCGGTCTCCTCCGGCGCCGGGATCAACGACAACGGATCCGGCTCCGCGGCCGTACTCGAGACGGCCCTCGCCGTCTCCCGCGCCCAGCTCCAGCCGACGAAGCACCTGCGGTTCGCCTGGTGGGGCGCCGAGGAACTGGGACTGGTCGGCAGCAGGTACTACGTGAACAACCTGACGGCCGGCGACCGCGCCAGAGTCTCGGGGTACATCAACCTCGACATGGTCGGCTCCCCGAACCCGGGTTACTTCGTCTACGACGACGATCCGGCGATCGAGAAGGTCTTCAAGGACTGGTACGCGGGCATCGGCGTACCGACCGAGATAGAGACGGAAGGCGACGGCCGCTCCGACCATGCGTCCTTCAAGAACGTCGGCATACCGGTCGGCGGCCTGTTCACCGGCGCCAGTCGTACGAAGACGGCGGCGCAGGCCGCCAAATGGGGCGGCACCTCCGGCCAGGCGTTCGACCGGTGCTACCACTCCTCCTGCGACACGAGCACGAACATCAGCGACACCGCGCTCGACCGCAACAGCGACGCTCTCGCCCACGCGATCTGGACGCTGGGGACGACGGAGCCGCTGCCGCCCGGCGAGTCGTACGAGAACACCGCCGACGTCGCCATCCCGGACAACGCGGCTGCGGTGACCTCGGCCCTCACCGTCTCCGGCCGCACGGGAAACGCGCCGGCGGCGCTCCGGGTCGGGGTGGACATCAAGCACACCTGGCGCGGTGACCTGATCGTCGACCTGCTGGCGCCGGATGGCACGGCCTATCGGATGAAGAACTCCAGCAGCTCGGACTCCGCGGACAACGTCATCACCGCATACACCGTCGACGCGTCCACCGAGACGGCGAACGGAACCTGGCGGTTGCGCGTGCAGGACGTCGCCTCGCAGGACACGGGCTACATCGACAGCTGGAAGCTGACCTTCTGACCGATCGGTTGCCGAGGCCGAGCCACGTCCGAAATGCCTTGTCGAACACGTGGGCGACGTTGCGGTTTGATCGGCATTGTCGCGTACAGCACGTGATCAGTCGGCGCGTACGTGTGATCGAAGGCACCCCAGGGGGCTGAGCATCGCCTCGAGTTGAGTGTGGCTGGCCCTCAGATCCTCCCGCCCAGACGAACTCCCCGGGAAGGGGGGGCCGCATCGGGCGCGCCGGATGCTACGGGGCGGCCTCGGCGTTCACCTGAGCCACCCACGCTCCGGGCGGTGCCTGTGGTTCTGTTACGCACTTTCGGGTGCGGGGGCGGAGGGGTGCCGGTTGGTGTGCCGGGGTGCGGTGGCGGGTTTGGTCAGTGCCTGCAGCGGGTTGCGGGTCGGCGGGCCATCAACTCTAAGCATTTGCTACATAAATGGACATTGAAGGCGAGAGTAACGGTAATGTGGGCAACTCGTAACATGGTGCGCGTATCGCGTTCGTGTCCTGCAACTGCAGCCAGTGTGTGGGTGCGCGGCCAGCCGGCCGCCATCCGTACACCGCGCCATCACATCCGTTTCCAGCCCCGCTGACGGGCTGAAAAGCGGATCGGTGCCCGTCTCTGCAGGAGGCCTTCGTGTCTTCTTCCGTTGTGACCGCCCGTCACATGTCCGCCGCCGTCCTCGCGGCCGCCGCGGTCCTCGGCGCCGGGGCATTGCCGGCGTCGGCCGCCGACCACCCTCGCTCGGACCGTGGGAAGGTGGAGATCTCGGCGGTGCAGTACGACTCCCCGGGCCGTGACGACTGGTCCAACCGCTCGCTGAACAGGGAGTGGGTGGAGATCACCAACAACAGCCGCCGCGACGTCGACCTGGACGGCTGGACCCTTCAGGACGAGGACGGTTACACCTACGTCTTCGACGGCTACCGCCTCGAGGGCCGCTCGACGGTGCGTATCCACACCGGCGTCGGCCGCGACACCGAGGCGGACCTCTACCTGGACCGCCGCCGCGAGGTCTGGGACAACCGCTCCGAAACCGCGACCCTGCGCGATGACCGCGGCCGCTTCGTGGACGACTACGCGTGGGGCGACGACCGCGACCGTCGCCGCGGCGGCAGCCACCAAGGCCGTCACCACCATGGCGGCGACCACCGCGGCGACGGCCACCACCGTCGATAGGGCGGCGGGCAGCTGACACCCGTGGTGTAGGCGACGGGGCAGACCGCACGATGCGGTCTGCCCCGTCACTGCTTGCCCGAGCCCGGCCAGACATGCTCTTGGCCGGCAAGGCGTACTCGTCGCGCGCCATCCGCGTGCACCTGGGTAAGCGCGGTATCCGCGCGGTGATCCCTGACCCTGCGGATCAGCGCCGCCGCCGACTGCGTCGAGGCAGCCATGGCGGCAGGCCACCCGCTTTCCACGTCTGGCCGGCTCCACATCGCGGGCATCTTCCTCTGGTCCGTGCGGTGATACAGCGCCCGCCGAGCAGGTCCTTGCGACGAGTGCCACGTCCGGCGACCGAGGGCACGGCGAGTGCGGGAGACTTGTCAGCGGACGACGTCGAAGACGTTCTTCTGCAGACCGTTGGCGTAGACCTCGTGCTCGACGAGCTCCAGCTTCTGGGTGTCCTTGTCCGTGGCGCTGAAGAGCCGCTTGCCCGCCCCGAGCAGGAGCGGGAAGACGATCAGGTGGTAACGGTCGATCAGGCCGGCGTCCGAAAGGGCCTGGTTCAGGCAGGCGCTGCCGTGGACGATGATCGGGCCGCCCTCGGTCTCCTTCAACGCGGCGACGTCGTCGAGCGAGCGCAGGATCGTCGTCTCGCCCCAGTCCGACACCAGGTTGTCCTCGGTGAGGGTGGTGGAGACGACGTACTTGGGCATCACCTTGTAGTCGGCGAAGTCCTCCATGCCGGGCCATACCGGGCTGAACGCCTCGTAGCTGACCCGGCCCATCAGCATCGCGGTGGCTTCCTTCTGCTCCCGGCCCTTGATGTCGAATGCCTCGGGGAGGAACTCGACGTCCTTGAAGGTCCACCCGGCGTTCCGGTAACCGGGCTCGCCGCCCGGGGCCTCCACGACGCCGTCGAGCGAGATGAAAGCGGTGCTGATCAGGGTACGCATCTAAGGTTCCTCGGTGTCTCGTGTCCGGTTCTCAGCAGGTTCGGCCGGTGCACGCTTCGACCACACTCGCGGCTGCAGCGCACCAACCATGATCTCTGACTGCGGAACACGGAAAAACTCATCGGCCGTCGCCGGTCCCTCTCGGCGGCCTCAGCCATCCGGATCATCTCGGGGGAGCCGCACACGTGCCCGACTGCGGGGACCTACCAGCAGCGCAACAGTGACGAGCGGTGCATGATGCCACATCGGGCAATGCTCGCCCTGTCGAGGATGGCGCGTAGGCGCCGGTCGTCGGCGTGGCGGTTTCGCCAGATGATGTAGCGGCGGATCATGCTGCCCTGTTCCTTGTGGTCGGCGTGGTCGGTGCCGTCAAGGGTGAAGTAGCGCAGGGCGGTGAACTGGGCCTCGATCCGGTTGAGTCAGGAGCTGTTGGTGGGGTGTAGGCGATCTCGACGTTGTTCGCCGCCGCCCAGATGCCGACCCGCCGGCACCTCTTCGTGGTCAGGTGCGGGGAGAGGTTGTCACAGACGATCGCGATACGGCCCCCGGGCGGGTAGAGGCTGCGCAGGTAGCGGCAGAACTCCAGGAACTGGGTGCGCTTCTTGACCGGCTTGATGTGGCCGTAGAGCTTGTCCCGGGTCAGATCGAGGGCGGCGAACAGGTGGCGTACGCCGCCGTAGCCGTTGTAAGTCGCTCGCTGTCGATGACGGGGTTCGCGGTCGAGGCCCTTGTGCTTGCCGCCGCGTTCGGCCCACTGCCGACCCGGGTGATGCACCAGGTTAAGCGGCCCGAACTCATCCATGCAGAAAATGACTTCGGGCTCACCGTCCTCGGGTACGACCTCCCCGTCGTCTGTCTCGCGCACGCGCACCAGTTCGGCCATGCCGAACACTCTGGGCCGAGCACGCCAGCCGTGAGCCGAACCCGATGGCCCTGGCCTGGAACGCTGCTGCAGCGGCCGGCCGGATCCTCAATCCCGATGCCCGTCGGTCGGTGCCTTCAGCAGCCGATCCAGCTCCTTCCCGGCCTCGTCATACCCGGCGTCGGAGATCCGTTGCAGCTCGTGCAGGTCGCCGGTCGCGGCCGCGCGTCGAGTGAGCAGGAGCCCGGCGTGCATGGATCCATCGTCCAACAGCTGGCTCAGCTCCCCGAGGTCGCCGGCTGCGTCGGCGAGGTCGGCCAGCCGGTCCAAAGCCGTCTCATTGCCCTCATCGGCCAGCTCGCGCAGGGTCTCCCGATCGACATTCATGTTCGCCATGACGCCATGCTGCAACCCTGCCCCAGGGGAAGGGTCAAGTGGAAGGATCGCCGGGTGATCACCATCGGGCAGCTGGCCAAGTACGCCGGAGTGTCGATCAAGACCATCCGCGTCTATCACGGCAAGGAACTGCTCTCCGAGCCCGACCGCGATGCGTCCGGCTACCGCCGGTACGGCGCGAACGCCGTCATCGACCTGATCAAGATCCGGACACTCGCCGAAGCCGGCGTCCCCCTGGCCCGTATCCGTGACCTGAGATCAGCGACCGACGAAGAGTTCCAGCAGGCGCTGCACGAGATCGACGACGAGCTCACCGCCCGCATCCGTGGCCTGCAGGCAACGCGAGGGCGCCTGCGCCAGCTCGCCGCCGGGCAGCTGGCACCGCTGCCCACTGAGGTCGGTACCCATATGGAGCACCTGGCCCGCTGGGGATTCACGCCTCGATGGGTGGACCTGCAACGCGACCTGTGGATCCTCGTGTTCGCCACCCACCCAGACCGCGCGATCACCCTGTTTCACGACCAAGCCGAGACCCTGGTCGACCCGGCGCTACGGCAGCTCTTCCTCGACTACGACCACGCGCACGACCTTGACGCCGACGATCCCCGCATCGACGACCTCGCCCGCCGGATCGCCGAGGCACATCGGGAACGCTACGGACCCGACGAACTGCCCGGGCTGGATGCAGCCTTCGAGATCCCTGCCCTCATCCAGGGCACGGTCAACGCCTCGTCCCCGGCATGGCAGCGACTCGACACGCTCATTCGCGCACAACTGGACGCGTGACTCGACATGTATGGACGCACGGTCCCGACTGCGTGCGGAAACCAGTCAGCGCGCCACGAACTGCAGGGCAAACGTTGCTTGATGTGGCAATAACCCGCCCCAACCGGTGGCACGGCATCTTGATGCAGTCGGACTCGCGGCCCTGACCGCAGCCGGCATCCCTGGAGCTCAAGGCGTCGCTGGTGGCGTGGGTCGAATGTGAAGCTGAGGCGTTGGGCAGGCTTCGGCGGGGGCAGCAGGTAATCACCTTCCGGTTGCTGCCCGCTGGGGGCCACCGGCAGGAATCGGTCCCGTCGGCGGAATAGCGATCGACGTAGGTACGGGCTGAGCTCTGCTCGACGGCGTCAGCGGTCACGTCAGTCTCCTCACCTGCAGCGTGCGGTGTTGCAGGACAGGAGTCCGGTTGTGCCCAGACTGGTTGCGGCCGCGGTCACGAGTCATGCCATCGGCGTCATCGGCCAGTCGGATCAGCAGCCCGAAAGCAAGGTCGTGGAAACCGCAGCGCCAGCGCCCGGCACCACGTCCGCGCACTGGGGGAGTTCCGAGTGAGGTGCCGGGCGAGCAGCGCACCCAGCACCTCACCGGGTCGTCGACTGCATGCGGCAGAGCAGGGTCCAGAAGGGAGCGACGACGTCAGACTGATGGCCCTCTTCAGGAGAGGTAGTCGGCGATGAGGGTGGCGAATTCGTCGGGGGTGGCCAGGCGGATGCCGAGGGTTTCGGCTTTGGTGCGTTTGGACCCGGCGCCTTCTCCTGCGACGACCAACGTGGTCTTCTTCGACACAGTGGAGGAGGAGCGGCCGCCGGCGTGTTCGATGAGCTCGTTCATCTGGTTGCGACTGAGCTGTTCCAGGGCGCCGGTCATGGCGCCGGTGACGACGACGGTCATGCCGGTCAGCGGCCCGCCGGCCTGCTCCGGGGCTTCTGCAGGTTCGGCTGCGTCTTCGGGGCCGGCCGTGGTGGGGGCCGGGGTGGCTCCGGGCTCGGCCATGTTGACGCCGGCTTCGGTGAGTTTGTCGATGAGCGGGGTAAGTTCGGCGAGTTCGGCGACGATGGACGAGGCCTTCTCCGTGCCGATGCCCTCGATCTGCTGCAAGGCGTCGGCGTCGGCGGCGCGGATGTGGTCCATGGTGGCGAAGTGGCGGGCGATGCGGCGGGACATGGACCGGCCTGTGCCGCGCACGCCGAGCGCGCACAGCACCCGCGACAGCGGCCGGCTCTTGGCCGTGGCGAGTGCGGTGAGGAGGTTGTCGGTGCTGGTCTCTCCCATCCGCTCCAGGCCAAGGAGCTGCTCGCGGGTGAGGGTGAACAAGTCGGCGAGATCGGCGACCAGGCCGGCCTCGACGAGTTGGACGACGCGGGTGTGGCCGAGGCCTTCGATGTCGAGCTGGTCGCGTCCGGCGGCGTAGGAAAGGGCGGCCACCAGGTGGCAGTTGCGGCCGTTCTCACAGCGCCAGCGCTGCTCGCTGGTGTCGATGCCGGAGCCGCACCGCGGGCACGCCTCGGGGAAGACGATGGGCTGTTCGTCGCCGGTGCGCAGCTGGGCGACGGGGGCTTCGACGCGGGGGATGACGTCGCCGGCGCGATAAACCATGACGTGGTCGTCCAGGCGGAGGTCGCGGCGGGTGATGTCGGCCGGGTTGTGGAGGGTGGCGTAAGTGATGGTGGAGCCGTCGATCTCAACAGGTTCCAAAACAGCCCGGGGGGCGATGATGCCGGTACGGCCGACGTTCCACTCCACCTCCAGCAGCCGGGTGATCTTCTCGACAGCGGGGAGTTTGTAGGCGATTGCCCAGCGCGGGGCACGCGAGCCCGATCCGGCGGCCTGCTGGTCGGCGGCCAAGTCGGCCTTGATGACGACCCCGTCGATGCCGAACGGCAACTGGCCGCGCCGCTCCGCGATCTCCTGCACCCGGGCCAGCACCTGCTCGGCCGTGTCAGCGGTGATGCCGGGCACGGCGGTGTCCGCGGTGGTGTTCACCCCCCACGCGGCGGCCTGCGCCATCAGGTCACTGTGCGGGCGCTCACCCAGCTGCGCGGCGAGTGCCGCCTCGGTGTCGGGCAGGGGCAGCAGCCCGTAGCCGAAGAACGTCATCGGCACCGTGTAGGCGCGGTCCTTAGCGCGCAGGGTGCCCGCCGCGGCGTTACGCGGGTTCGCGAACTGCTGCCCGCCGTGAGCGGTGCGCACCTCGTTGGCGTACTCGAACTGGACGGTGGTCATGAGGACTTCCCCGCGCACCTCCACGCTGACGGGTTCGGACAGCGTGGCCGGCAGACCCTGGATGGTGCCGATCGCGTGCGAGACGTCCTCCCCGGCCGTCCCGTCGCCGCGGGTGATCAGCCGCATCAGCCGGCCCCGGGTGTAGCGGGCGGCAATCGCGATTCCGTCGAGCTTCACCTCGACGCTGAACCGTTCCGCCTCGTGCCCGATTCGGCGCGCCAGCGAGGCCGTCCAGGCGACGAACTGCTCAGGCGTGAAGACGTTGTCCAGGCTCAGCATCGCCACGGTGTGGGGCACATCCCCCTCCGCCGCACCGCCGGCGACCTTCCCGGTCGGCGAGTCGGGCAGCACCTGGCCGGGATGTTCGGCCTCCCATGCTGCGATACCGCGGACCAGCCGGTCGTAGGTGTCGTCGTCCAGGGGTGAGGTGCCGCTGGCGTAGTAGGCGGCCGCGGCCTTCACCGCGTCCTCAACCGCCTGCGCGTAGGCGGCGGCATCCACGATCACTGCTACAGGTGTCGTCATGCCCGTCATCCTGCACGCCACCACTGACAACGCCCTGGCGCGCTTCGCCGCTGGAGGCCTGAGCGCTCACTAGACCGCGCCCCCCGGCGAGCCCGCTTCCAGACACCAG
This sequence comes from Streptomyces sp. NPDC127197, assembly GCF_042672405.1. Classification (NCBI taxonomy): domain Bacteria; kingdom Bacillati; phylum Actinomycetota; class Actinomycetes; order Kitasatosporales; family Streptomycetaceae; genus Streptomyces; species Streptomyces sp. NPDC127197. The sequence goes on from NZ_JBHXVG010000030.1 coordinate 57,953, forward strand.
CCGCTCGGTGTCCCCAGATCTCCGGGCCCCTCGCCGTCTTCGGGCGGTGGGACGTTTGGTTTCACCCACATCTAGCCAGGATGCCCCGGCCTTCAGGCCGGGGAAGCGGCCGTACTCACCCAGTACCTCTGTGGTGCAGGCGCTCAGCGTGGTGATGCCCCGGCCTGTGAGCCACACGGCCAGCCGGCACCAGGTCCCGATCGTCTGACAGAGCACCTTGGGTGCCTGGCGTGAGCGCCACGTGGGATGGCGCTCACGCAGGAACACCGCGGGCAGTTCACCGTTGATCAAGGTCCAGGCGGCCAGTCGCATCTCCTCCCGGAACGTGTCGGGGAACGTAGGCCAGTGGATGGTGCTGTGCGTGACCCCCGGGTTGGCGTTCATGGGGATCAGTGGCCAGGCCGGAGCCGCGTAGCGCGCGATGGGACCGGTGTAGCCGTCGACGACCCGGTGGGCGGGGATGACGGGGTGTCGGGTCCGGGAAGGACACAGACAGGGGCTGGTGGCCGTCACGGGGCGAGGTCTCCGTTGAGCAGCAGGGCGATGAGTTCGCGGTCGGTGTTGGTCACGTCGGCCAGGGCGCGGGTCCACACCGCGGCGCCGAGCTGGCCCTTGAGGTGTTCCAGGCCGGCGTGCCCGTCCTCCCACTGGTTTTGCCACTGGTCCGGCTCGATGGCGGTGCGCAAGTTGTCGAGTGCGTGGTGTAGGTGGGCCAGGCGGCTGTGGTGTGCGGGGTGGATGCGGGCGTTGGGGCAGGCCAGGCACATCAGGAACGAGGCCGAGCAGCCTCCGCCGGGGCCGGGATAGGGGCTGTTATCGTAGTCATGGCAGTCGGCGGTGGCTGTCGGCTGATCGGCCGGATCGGCTCCCTCGCGCAGTTCGGCGGCGAACGCGGTTGCGTGGGCTTTGGTCACGACGGCTTCGGCTGCCTCGGCGATGACCGGGATCGCGGCCTGGCGGACCTGGGGATCGGCCAGCGCGTAGACGCGGTCGTGTGTGGCCTGGCTGTTCTGTCCGGGCACGCGCCGGTGCAGGGTGTTCACCGTCCGCCGCCCCCTGCGGAACGGCGAGGAGGAGAAGCCCTGTTGGGTCGCCCAGCTCTTGGCCGTACTGCCGGAGATACCGAACCCGAACACCCCGATGCCCGACTTCTTGCTGGTCTCGTCCTGCGGGTCCAGCGGGGCCTTGGCGGAGCGCCAGATCAGGAAGCGGTCCGTGCCGGGGCTCAGCGTGTGCACGGCCGCGCGGGCGAACACGGTGGCCTCCAGTGCCTGTGTGATGAGCCGCCCGGGGGAGGCGGCTCCGTCGTCGGTGAGGTTGCGGGTCTCGAAGTACCGGCCGGCGCCCCGCTTGTGCTTCTCTAGCTCGACCCGGTAGATCCGCGGGCCGTCGTTGCCGGCGTCCGGGGCCGCTTGCGGCACCTTGAACCGGTTGATCACCGACAGATTCCAGCCGTGCTCGGCCAGCAGCAGCACCCCCAGTGCGACCGTCTCCATCCGGGTCAAGAACAGCCGCTGCCACGTGTGCTCGGGCCGCTCCCCGCCCAGCACCCGCGCATAGCGGTCGAGCACCCGGCCGCGCTGGCGAACCCGGGTGTCGTGGGGAGCCTCACCGGTCCGTGTCAGACAGTCCAGCCCTCACCCAGCAGCCATGCCTCGCTGCCGCGAGTGAACGCCCCCGACCGCCATTGGGTGAGGTGGCGGGCGTTGTCCGTGATTCGTAGATGTGCGGCACGGAACATTCGCTGCGCCATGGTGACGATCGCGTCGAACTCGGCATCCTGGAAGGACACTTCCTTCGCCGTGGGTTGCAGGACGCGGCGGGCGAGCGCTTCTCGTGCCGCCGTGGACAGCCGCGGGTCGTCCAGCAACAGCCCCCGCACGGTGGTGATCTGGCGGTAGCCGAAGCGGGTGTTCGGCCGGCTAAGCCTCCACTGCTTCCAGAACCCGGCGGTCAGCTGGTCGAGGTCGGCAACCGGTGCGTCCAGCGTGGCCAGGTACGCGGTGAACGCCTGCACGGGGAGCCAGAAGTACCTGCTGCTGTGGTGCGAGGTCCACCGGCTCAGCACGCACCGCGCGGCGAACAGGAGGGCCAGCGACCGGCGCAGGGCATCCGCGACCGGCAGCGTACGGAAGTCGTAGACCGCGACGGCCCCGTTCGGTCTCGGTGTTCGACGACGAGGCCGTCACCCACCAGAACCGGTGGCCTGCGCACCGGCGTTGTCGGCATCGGCGCAGTGCGCCCGCGCCGGCTCATCCTGCCGCCCGCGGGGTGACCTGCAGCTTGGCTTCGATGTCCTGGATGCCCTCGGCCTCCCGCGCCAGACGCGCGAACACCTCATCCATCTCCCATGCCGGCCGTTCCCCTTCGCGGAACGGGGGTGCGGTGGTCAGCAGCGACCGCAGCTGAAGGTCGGCGACCGGGGCCAGATACCGTTCGCGGGTCGTCTCAAGGAATGCATGACCCAGCAGGTCCTGCACCATCCGCCACGGATCCCCGTAGAGCAGTCGATAGTCCCGCCGCTCCTGCGGGCTCAGACCGAACCGCTGGTCCATCAAGTGGTGCAGGATCACCAGCATGTGGGCGAAGCTGTGCCGGCAGGAATGCGGCGTCGCATACGGCGCCCGGCTGCGATGCGGGTCCAACCGACGCTCCGGCTCCGGATCCAGCAGCGCCCGGCACCGCCGGTTCGCCGCCGCGAAGATGTTGTTCCACGAATGCGGCTGGAACGGCAGCCCCATCTCGTTCAGCCACAGCCACAACGGCTCCGGCCCCTCCGGGCCTTCGGTGTACCACGTCATCCGTTCGCCCGTGGTAGCCTCCGTCAGTGCAATGCGGCCGGTGACGCCCTGGCGGTCGCACCAGTACACCGTCGGCTTCGGCCCCGGCTCACCCGGGTGACCAGCCGCATATTCCGCACGCCGTCGTACCGGCCCTGTGCCTGGGCCGTGCGAATGGCCTCGGGGCGCGAGGACTCGACGTAGCTCTCGATATCGCCCACCACATGAGCCTCGACATAGTAGGTACGGGCCTTCTTGGAACGAGTGACGGCCGCGGCGAGGCGCCCCGTGTAGTAACGGCTGCCCTCCAGGCGCAGTGACGGCACCTCGAACGTCAACAGCGAGGCGCCCTCCAGCCGCCGCATCCCCGAAGAGGTCAACAAGCGCACGAACGCAACGTTGCGGCCCTCCAGCCGACCCACCCATCCCTGCGCGGGCAGCCCGTCAGCGCTGTACCCGCGCAGCCCGACATTCATCCACAGCCGGAACATCCGAGGCGTCAACCAGTGGACATTGCTACCCCGGGTGTCCTTCGCCTTCCCGTCCGGCACCTCGACGACCTGCCCATGCTGGCCCACCACCCGATGCACCGGCACCGGATTGCGCGGAAGGAACTCGTTACCCGGCTTCGTCGCCCACGTGTACAAGTTCATCAGCGCGGCCAGCTCACGATTCCACTTGTTCCCGCCCACCCGCACTGGGTTTTCGGGCGAGGTCATGTCCCGCGGGGTGATGTAGTCACGGCAGCTGTTTCGGTTCCGGTTGTGGGGTGATCTGCGGTTCGGGTGTGGTCGGCTTGTCGGTGAACAGCTCTGCCATGGAGGCTTCCGACAGGTAGCGGCGGTCGAAGACCTGCCACTCGTCGTGGAGTTCGGCCAGGACCGCGGCAGCCAGCCGGTCCAGGGCGGCGGGGTTGGCAAACACCTGGACCACGTCGGCCCGCCGTTTGATCTCCCGGTTCAGCCGTTCCAGCGGGTTGGTGCTCCAGATCTTCTTCCAGTGCGCCGGCGGGAAGTCCGCGAACGCGGTGATGTCCGTAGCAGCGTCCAGCAGCATGGCCTTGACCTGGGGGAACTGTCGTCCGAGCATGTCGGCCACCACGTTCAGCTGGGTGCGCACCTGCTCGGCGGTGGTCTGCGCGAAGATGGTGCGGATGGTCGCTGCGACCATCTCCCCGGAGCCCTTTTCGATCACCGAGAAGACGTCTCGCACGAAGTGAACGCGGCACCTTTGCCAGGCCGCGCCGAGGAAGACGGTGCGGATCGCGGCCACCAGGCCGCTGTGGCTGTCGGAGATGACCAGCTGGACGTTCTCCAGACCGCCGGCCCGAAGCGAGCGCAGGAACTTGGTCCAGAACGGCTTCGATTCGCTGTCACCGACCATCAGCCCGAGGATCTCGCGGTGCCCGGTGGCGGAGATCCCGGTGGCGATGACCACCGCCTGGGACACGATCCGGTGGTTGACCCTCGCCTTGCAGTAGGTGGCGTCCAGGAACACGTAGGGGAAGACAGTGTGGTCCAACGGCCGCTCTTTGAACGCCTCCAGCTCGTGGTCGAGCTCGCCGCAGATCCGCGACACCTCCGACTTGGAGATCCCGCTGTCCGCACCGAGCGCTTTGACCAGGTCGTCCACACTGCGGGTGGACACCCCGTGCACGTATGCCTCCATCACCACGGCGAACAACGCCCGGTCGATGCGCCGTCGACGTTCCAGCAGGGAGGGGAAGAAGGAACCGCTCCGCACCTTCGGGATCTTCAGGTCCAGGTCGCCGGCCTGGGTGGTCAGCAGCCGCTCCCGGTGCCCGTTGCGCCAGGTCGTGCGCTTGTCGGAGTGCTCGCCCGGGGCGGCACCGATCACCTCGGTGGCCTCGGCCTCGATGAGCTCCTGCAGGATGCGCTCGCACGCCACCCTGATTGCCTCAACTCCGTCGGCCCGACGTAGTGACTCCAGCAGCCGCATCAGCTCAGACTGGGACAGGGCCATCGTGCGCTCCTCCGGCTGAACTGCCCGTTCACCAGGGAGACTTGCGCGATGGCCTGCCCTTGCTCAGGGAGCATGCACGGTCAGCGGATGCACGCCCCGGGCAGACACCCGCGCGTTCCGGGACCACGCCCGGCTACACCACTTCATGGGACGCGATCTCGGGCGACGTCTGGCGCCAGAACTGGAAGTCGACGACATCCGCCTCTACCGCCTGCGTCCAGACCTTCCCGCGCTGCCACAGAAAGTTGAGGAACAGGCACAGGTCCGTGATGTAGTTGCGCTTCGTCTCTTTTGTGAATGCCCGGAACGGGCTGCCGCGCGTGTACAGGCTGAGGAGTTCGTCGATGCGGTAGTCCGGTGCCAGCAGAATCGGGTTACCAGGCCGGATCCCGGTTGACTCTTCGAGCTCCGCCAGGTCAGCCCATCCCGCTAGTACGGGTACGCGCGGTGGGGTAGTCAGCGCCGGCTCGGGGACCCAGAACACACGTCACTTGCTCATCGCGCCACCCTGTCAGATCGGCTTCAACACGCCGATTCAATAGGGATGGTGCGCCACTTCTCCCAGTCGCCGTGTGCATCGAGGAGGGCGTCGTGGTCGCCGGTGTCGGCCAGGTAGGCCGGGACGGTCTCCGGCTCCTGGGGGGCCGGTTCGGGCTTGGCTGGGGTGAGGGTGAGTGGGGCGCGGGCTTGGGCGGCGGCGCGCCCCCGGACAGGACCCGGGGGCCGTACGGCGCGTGATCGGGGCCGGGCAGCCTGCCCGGCCCCGATCGCATGTCACAGCGGCGTGATCACGTACTTCTCGCCCGCCTGGGCGTCGAACGCGACGACGGCGCTCTCGGGGCGCTTCACGTCAGTGCGTGCACCGCCCTCGGCGTGCACCGCGACCGGTGCCGCGGTGCGCAGCCGGACCGCGCCGGTCCGGCGTGCCGCAAGGCGGGCGTGGGTCAGCGCGCCGTCGCTCCAGGAGACGTCGACGGTGAGGGCGCCGCGGGCGAGGAGGCCGGTGACCTGGCCCTGCGGAAGCTGCGGGGGCAGCGCCGGCAGGAGGTGGACCTCGTTGGTATGGGACTGCACCAGCCATTCGGTCACTCCCGCGGTGGCGCCGAAGTTGCCGTCGATCTGGAACGGCGGGTGCAGGTCGAACAGGTTCGGAGCGGTGCGGTCGGGAGTGAGGAGGTCGGTGAGGAGTTTGTAGGAACGCGATCCGTCTTCCGCGCGCGCCCAGAAATTGATCTTCCAGGCGAGGGACCAGCCGGTACCGGCGTCCCCGCGCATCTCCAGCGTCTTCAGTGCGGCCCGGAACAGTTCGGGGGTGCCACGCTTGGAGATCTGGTTACTCGGATGCAGACCGTACAGGTGGGAGACATGGCGGTGCTGTTGCTCGGGTGCGCCGGCGTCCCAGTCCTGCTGCCACTCCTGCAACTGCCCCAGCGCGCCGATCTTCATGGGCGGAAGCTGGGCTCGGGCCTGGCGCACCTGGGCGGCGTACGGGCTGGTGACGCCGAGCGCGTCACAGGCGGCGAGGTAACCGTCGAACAGGTCGCGCAGGATCTGGTTGTCCATGGTGGGGCCCGCGCAGGCGGACACGCCGGCGTGGTGGGCGTTCTCCGGCGACACGGACGGGCAGGTCACCAGATACCCGGTGGTGGGGTCCGTGACGAGGGCGTCGAGGAAGAAGCGGACGGCGCCCTCGACGACCGGCAGGCGTCGGCGCAGCGCCTCGCGGTCACCGGTGAAGCGGTAGTGCTCCCAGACCGAGGTGGCCAGCCAGGCGCCACCGGTGGGCCACATGCCCCAGAACGCGCCGTCGACCGGCGCGGTGCCGCGCCAGGCGTCGGTGTTGTGGTGGGCGACCCAGCCGTTCGCGCCGTACTGCACCCGCGCGGTCTTCTGTCCCGCCTGGGCGAGGTCGTCGAGCAGGGCGAAGATCGGCTCCCAGCACTCCAGAAGGTTGGTGGTGGAGGCCGGCCAGTAGTTCATCTCCGTGTTGATGTTGATCGTGTACTTGGAGTCCCAGGGCGGGGAGAGCTGGTCGTTCCAGATGCCCTGCAGGTTGGCGGGCTGGGTGCCGGGGCGGGAGGAGGCGATGAGGAGATAGCGGCCGAACTGGTAGTGCAGGGCCACCAGATGAGGATCGTCGGACTGGGCGAAGGCGGCCACCCGCTGGTCGGTCGGTGCGTTGGCGGCATCCGTGACGCCGAGGTCGAGGGTGACGCGCCGGAAGAGGGCGCGGTGGTCGCGCACATGGCGGGCGCGCAGCTGTCCGTAGGGGGTGTCGGCGGCGGCGTTCAGCGGGCGCTCGGCGCGGGCGCGATGGTCGCCGGAGGCGTCGCGGTAGTCGTTGTAGCTGGTGCCCACGGACACCAGCAGGGTCACCGCGTCGGCTGCGGTCACGGTGAGGGTGCCGTTCTCGCTGCGCACGGTGCCGCCTTCGGCGCGGGCACGGACCAGCGCGCGGAAGCGGACCCGGCCGGTGATGCCCTCGCGGGTCTGCCCGGTGCCCTCCAGCGCGGCGGTGACCCGGTCGGGGGAGGACTTCTGGGTCTGCTGGGGGCTGTCGAAAGTGGCGGTGAGCGAGAGGGCGCCGGGGGTGTCGGCGGTCAGCCGGACCACGATCAGCTGGTCGGCATGGCTGGCGAACGCCTCGCGGCGGTAGGCCACCCCGCCGCGTGTGTACGTCGTGGTGGCCACGGCGGTGTCGAGGTCCAACTCCCGTCGGTAGGAGCCGACGTCACCCGTGCCGGGGAACGTCAGGCGCAGATCGCCGACCGTCTGGTACATCAACTCCCCGACCGGGTTGCCCAGGAAGGTCGAGTTGATCAGGTCCTGGGCCGAGCCCCACTGGCCGGCGAAGATCTGGCGCCGGATCTCGGGGAGGTTCGCCAGGCCCTGCGGGTTGGCCGGTTCGTAGGGGCCTCCCGCCCACAGTGTGTCCTCGTTGAGCTGGAGCCGGTCGGTGTCGACTCCGCCGAACACCATGGCGCCGAGGCGGCCGTTGCCGAGGGGCAGGGCCTCCAGCCACTGGCCTGCGGGCTTGCTGTACCACAGGGCCAGGCGCGAGGCGTCCGACACGGCGGCGTCCTCCGCCTCCGTCGCGGCCTGTGGGGCCGCGGCGGCCGGGAGACCGACGGCCAGTGCGGCCGATGTCGCTGCGGAGGTGACGAGAAAGTCTCTTCGTTCCATAAGAATGCCTGCCTTTCGAGTGCGGGTTGGGCTGGTCATTCGGGAGTGGTGCGGGCGGGTGCACAACAGCGGGCGGTGTCTAGTCCTGCGCCTTGCCTCCGGTGATGCGGGACAGCGCCAGGGCGACGAGGATGATCGCGCCGTTGAGGGCGCCGATCCACTGGGCGGGGACACCGCCGAGGGTGAGGACGTTCTGGATCAGGAACAGCAGCAGGATGCCGGTGAACGCGCCGAAGACCGTTCCCTTGCCGCCGTTGAGGCTGATGCCGCCGATGACGGCGGCGGCGAACACGGTGAAGATGTAGCCGTTGCCCTGGGCGGAGGCCACCGAGGCCAGGCGTCCCGAGAGCAGCAGGCCGCTCAGCGCGGCGAGGACGCTCGCGGTGACGATGACGATCCACAGCACCCGGTCGGTGCGGATGCCGGCCGCCTTCGCCGCGTCGACGTTGCCGCCGATCGCGTAGAGGGAGCGGCCGAAGCTGGTGAAGCCGAGCACGACGATGCCGATGGCGAAGAGGATCAGGCAGATCCACACCGAGGCGGGCATGCCCAGCCACTGGGTGGTGCCGAGGTAGAGCATCGACTGGGGCAGCTGGAAGAAGGTCTGGCCGCCGGAGATGCCGGTCAGGATGCCGCGCAGCACGATCAGCATGCCGAGCGTCACGATGAAGCCGTTGAGCCCGAACCGGATGATGAACAGCGCGTTCACCACGCCGATGAGGAGACCGACCGTCAGGGTGACGGGGATGGACCAGGCGCCGGGCAGCAGTCCGACCCCGTGTGCCGCGCCCGCCGGGACGGTGAGCCAGGCCGCGACGCCGGGGGCGAGTCCGACGGTGGACTCCAGGGAGAGGTCCATCTTCTTGACGATGAGCACCAGGGTCTGGGCGAGGACCAGCAGGGCGATCTCGGACATGGTCTGCAGCACGTTGACCAGGTTGTCGGGCTGCAGGAACACCGGATTGACCAGCTGGCCGACGATCGCCATGACGATGATCGCGGGGATGAGTGCCAGGTCCCGCAGCCGTGCGAAGGCCAGCCTCCGCTCGCCTGCCCTGCCGGTGGCTGGCTGGTCGCTCACGGGGTCCGGCGGGCCGTCGTTAGGACTCTTCGCGGCGGCCGCAGTCGCGCTCTCAGACATCGAGGTCCACTCCTTCCATTGCGGCCACGAGCTCGTGGTCGTGCCAGCCGCGGGCCCTTTCGGCCACTACTCGGCCCTGGAACATCACCAGGACCCGGTCGCACATGCGCAGGTCGTCGAGTTCGTCGGAGGCGATGAGCACCCCGGTGCCGGACTCGGCGATCTCCTCGACCTTGCCGAGGAGGAACCCCTTGGACCGCACGTCGACGCCGGCGGTCGGATTGATCAGGACCAGCACCTTCGGATCGCTGGCCAGGGCGCGGGCCATGACGACCTTCTGCTGGTTGCCCCCGGAGAGCCCGGAGACGGGCAGCTCCGGCCCCGGCGTCTTGATCGCCAGGTTCTCGATCATGGAACGGGCGTAGGTGTCCCGGCGGCGTCCGTCGATGAAGCCGGGCGGACCGAGCCGTTCGGGGATGGTGAGGGTGCCGTTGTCCGCGATGGACATCTCCGGTACGTAGCCCTGGTGGTGGCGGTCCTGCGGGACGAAGCCGGCGCCGGCCTTCAGGGCCGCGGGCACGCTGCCGGGGCGTGGACGCACCCCGGCGATCCGCACCGTGCCGGTGTCGGCGGCGCGCAGTCCGACGACCGTCTCCGCCACTTCGATGCGGCCGCTGCTCGCCGCGCCGGCGAGACCGACGATCTCCCCGCCGCGGATACGGACGGACACGTCCTCGTAGATCCCGTTGAGCGTCACGTCCTCCACGACGAGCACATCGGGGGATTTACTGTCCGTCGGGCGGCGGCGGGCCCTGGCGGCCTCGGTGGCGCCCTCGCCGGTCATGGCGGCGACCAGTTCGGCGCGGGGCAGTTCGGCCACCGGGGCGGTCAGGATGTGCCGGGCGTCGCGGAACACCGTCACCGTGTCGCAGATCTCGTAGATCTCCTGGAGGTGATGGCTGATGAACAGAAATGTCACGCCCTGCCGTTGCAGGTCCCGGATGCGGGCGAACAGTCGGTTGATCGCGGCTCCGTCCAGCTGCGCGGTGGGTTCGTCGAGGATGATGAAGCGGGCCCCGAAGGACAGGGCCCGGGCGATCTCCAGGAACTGGCGCTGTTCGACGTCGAGTTCTCCCGCCGGGGTGCGCACGTCCACGTCGACCGACCAGGCCCGCAGCAGTTCGCGTGCCCTGTCGCGCACCGTCCGCCAGCTGATCAGGCCGCCGCGACCGCGGTCGTGCCGGTTGAGGAAGAGGTTCTCGGCGACCGTCAACTCGGGGATGATGGTGGACTTCTGGTACACGCACGCCACCCGCTGCCGCCAGCCGTCCCGGTCCGCGAGCCGGGGCGCCGGTTCGCCGTTGAAGGTGACCGTGCCCTCGTCCGGTGCGTGCAGTCCGGTGAGGATGGAGACCAGCGTGGACTTGCCCGCGCCGTTGCGCCCGACGAGTGCGTGGGTCTGCCCGGGTGCGATCGTGATCCGGGCGTCGCGCAGCGCCACCGTGGAACCGAACCGCTTCGTTATCGCCGCCGCCTGGGCGACGGGCGCAGCCGTAGACATGTCAGCGAATCGCCTTCCGGTCAGCTGAGGTTGTTGCCCCACAGGGAGCTGTCGTCGCTCTTGAGGCTGGGGACCCCGCCGTAGGTGCCGCCGTCCGCCGTCACCAGGGGCGCGGAGAGCTGGTCCTCCAGAAGGCCCTCGCGGACCTGGATGATCGTGCTGTCGTGGTCGGTCTTGCCGGGTTTGAACGTCTTGCCGTCGATCGCCGCCTTGAGGTAGTAGAGGGCGTACTTGGCATAGAGGTCGGCCGGCTGGGAGACGGTGGCGTCGATCTTGCCCGCGGCGATGTTCTTGAGCTCCTCGGGGATGCCGTCGTTGGAGACCACGAACACGTGCTTCTTGTCCTCGGGGCCGACCAGCAGGCCCTTCTGCTTGAGCACCTGCAGGGTGCCGGAGAGCGCGAAACTGGACTGCATGTAGACGCCCTTGATGTCGGGGTGGGCGGTAAGGTCGGTCTGGAGCTTCTGCGCCGCGACGGCGCCGTCCCAGTTGGTGGCTTCGCCGAAGACCTTGATGTCCGGGTAGTTCTTCTTCATGCAGTCGTTGAACGCCTCCGTGCGGTCACGGCCGTTGACGGAGGCGAGATCGCCCTGGAGCATGACGACCTTGCCCTTGCCGCCCAGCTTGGTCCCCAGGAACCGGCAGGCCTTCTCGCCGTAGGCGCGGTTGTCCGCGCGCACGACCATGTACACGTTGCCGGTGTCGGGGCGGGTGTCCACGGAGACGACCGGGATCTTCTTCGCCTCCAGCTGCGCCAGGGTGGGTGCGATGGCGGCGGTGTCCTGCGGCGCCATCGCGACGCCCTTGACGCCCTGGCTGATGAACGTCTGGACGTCGGCGGTGAGTTTGGCGACGTCGTTCTGCGAGTTGGTGGTCTTCAGGTCGAGTCCGAGTTCCTTGGCGAACTGCGGGGTGTACTTGATGTACGAGTTCCAGAAGTCGGTGTCGGAGCGCGGGTAGTCGACCCCGACCACGGTGGAACCACCGCCCTGGCCCGAGGCCGACGCGGATCCCGAACCCCCGCAGGCGGTGAGTGCGGGGACGGACAGGGCGGCGAGGGCGCCGAGACAGGCGTACCTGGTGAACCTGAGCTGCATTGCTCGCTCTCCTTGCTGACGGGGTCGCGCGGAACGGGCTGCGTGCAGGACCGGTCGTGCGGTGTGCGGGTGCCGGTCGCGAGAGGGGAGGGGAAGGAGCGGGGTCAGGTGCGCGGACGGATCCGCAGGCCCTGCATGCCGCCGTCGACGGGGAGGTCGGTGCCGGTGGTGGAGCCGGACAGAGGGCTTGCGAGGTAGGCGATGGCCGCGGCGACCTCGTCGGCGGAGACGAGACGGCCCATCGGCTGGCGGGCGTTGAGGGCGGCGCGTTCGGCCGCGGGGTCCGCGGCGCGGTCCAGGAGGCGGCCGATCCAGGGAGTGTCGGCGGTGCCGGGGTTGACGCAGTTGACGCGGATCCCGCAGTGCACGAGGTCGGCCGCGGTCGCCCGGGTCAGGGCCAGCACGGCGCCCTTCGTCGCGGAGTACAGCACCCGGTCGGGCAGCCCGGCGGTGGCGGCGATGGAGCAGGTGTTGACGATGGCCGCGCTGTCGGAGCGGCGCAGATGGGGGAGGGCGGCCCGGGTCACCCGGACCATGCCGAGGACGTTGACGTCGAACACCCGGTGCCACTCGTCGTCGGCGTTCTCCTCGATGGTGCCTTGGGCGCCGATGCCGGCGTTGTTGACCAGGATGTCGATGCCGCCGAGGACGCGCGCGGCCTCGGCGACGGCCTCCCGCACGCCCGTGTCGTCGGCCACGTCCGCGCGGATCCCGATGAGGGGATCGGGCAGGCCGTCGGGTTCGAGGTCGAGGCAGGCGACGCGGGCCCCGCGGGCGGACAGCAGGCGTGCGGTGGCCAGTCCGATGCCGGAGGCGCCGCCGGTGACGAGGGCTGTCAGTCCCGCGCAGTCGGGAGCGCTCATCCCTCGGCCTCCCCGCTCCACACCGGGCCGTCGGGGTAGCGGTGGTCCGCCAGGGACTGCGGATGGAGTTCGGCGCTGATGCCGGGGGCGGACGGGGCGAGATAGCGGCCGTCGCGGATGCGGACCGGGTCGGTGAAGTGCTCGTGCAGGTGGTCGACGTACTCGATGACGCGGTTCTCGGTGGTGCCGCTGACGGCCACGTAGTCGAACATCGCCAGGTGCTGCACCATCTCGCACAGTCCGACCCCGCCGGCGTGCGGGCACACCGGGACGCCGAACTTGGCGGCCAGCAGCAGGATGGCGACGTTCTCGGTGACGCCGGCGGTGCGGCTGGCGTCGAGCTGCAGGACGTCGAGGGCTCCCGCCTGGAGGAGCTGTTTGAACATCACCTGGTTGTGGGTGTGTTCACCGGTGGCCACCTTGACCGGCGCCACGGCCCGGCGGATGGCGGCGTGGCCGAGGATGTCGTCCGGCGAGGTGGGCTCCTCGATCCAGTACGGGTCGTAGGGGGCGAGCGACGCCGTCCAGTCGATGGCCTGCTGGACTCCCCATGCCTGGTTGGCGTCGACGGCGATCCTGATGTCCGGGCCGACCGCCGCGCGGGCCAGCCGCATGCGGCGTTGGTCTGCCTCGCGGTCGGCGCCGACCTTCAGCTTGATCTGGCCGAATCCGTCGGCGACCGCCTCCTTGGACAGCCGCACCAGCTTCTCGTCGTCGTAGCCGAGCCAGCCGGGGGTCGTGGTGTACGCGGGGTAGCCGTGCTCCAGCAGGTGCGCGGTGCGCTCGGCGCGGCCGGGCTCGGCGCGGCGCAGGATGTCCAGGGCCTCGTCGCGGGTGAGGGCGTCCTGGAGGTAGCGGAAGTCGACCAGGGCGACCAGCTGTTCGGGGGAGAGTTCGGCCAGCAGCCGCCAGACCGGCTTACCGGTGCGGCGTCCGTACAGGTCCCAGACGGCGTTGACGATTGCCGCGGCGGCCATGTGGATGGCCCCCTTCTCCGGGCCGAGCCAGCGCAGTTGGCTGTCGCCGGTCAACCGCCGGGAGAAGGCGCCGAGATCGGCCAGTACCTCCGCCACCGGGAGCCCCACGATCAGCGGGGCCAGGGCGCGTACGGCGGCGACCTCGACGTCGTTGCCGCGTCCCACGGTGAAGGCGAGTCCGTGTCCCCGGCCCCCGGCACTCGTGCGGATCGTCACGTACGCCGCCGAGTAGTCGGGTTCGGGGTTCATGGCATCGGAGCCATCGAGGTCCCGCGAGGTCGGGAACCGTACGTCCACGGCCTCGAGCGCGCTGATGAGCTCACTCATCGGGCCCGGCACCTTCGGTTCGCAGGGTCCGGTGTCGTGTCGGCTCCATGGCCACCACCCATCGTCGTGTGTCAACGAGATGTCCGCTCTGCTACGGCAGACGCCGGACATGGGATGGATTTATAGAGTCACCCCGCCTTGGTGTCCATACCTCAGGAGAGAAATATGTAAGTGGTCGCTGTCCACCTGCTCATTTGCAGTGAAGGTATATGTGAGAGCGCCTTCGGGTCATCCCATCCCTTCCTGAGTGATGGGATGTATTGCTACGCTGCCGCCGCCTGGGCAACGAGCAGGGAGCAGCCGCATGTCACTGACCGACAAGGCCATCGACCGCATCAGGGACCTCATCCAGTCCGGCGAGCTGCCGCCGGGCGCCAAACTGCCGCCCGAGCAGCAGCTGGCCGCGGAGCTGGGGCTGTCCCGCAACCTGATGCGGGAGGCAGTCAAGGCACTGGTGGTCGCACGCGTGCTGGAGATCCGCCGGGGCGACGGTACATACGTGACCAGCCTCGAACCTGAGCTGCTGCTGAGCAGCATCGGATCGGCGGTGGAACTGCTCCGCGGCGACACCCTGCTGGAGCTGACCGAGGTGCGCCGGCTGTTCGAACCGGTCGCCACCGGACTGGCCGCCACCCGCATCTCGGCCGGGGAACTGGCCGAGGTGGAGCGGCACCTGGACGCGATGCGGGCGGCCCGGGAGGACGTCGAGCGGCTCAACGAACACGACGCGGCGTTCCACCGGGCGGTGGTCGCGGCCACCGGCAACGCCACCCTCGCCACCCTGCTGGAGGGGATCTCCAGCCGGACGGTGCGCGCACGCGTCTGGCGCGGTCTGGTCGACGACAACGCCGCCGCCCGCACCGTCGCCGAACACGAGGCGATCTTCCAGGCACTGGCCGCCGGCGACGCCTGCCTGGCGCAGGCCGCCGCGCTCCTGCACGTCAGCACCACCGAACAGTGGCTGCGCGAGCACCTGGAGCCGAACAGCGCCGTCCCGGACCGGCCGTGAACACCGGGCGGCTCCCGACCACCCTCGTCCATCACACGTCACCAGCCCCGTGCCCGGCCCGGACAGCCGTGGGCCACGGGCAGGCACGTTCGCTCAGTGAGGAGCACTTCGATGAGGTTTCTGCGCGTGGGCCCTGCGGGCTCGGAACGCCCCGCCGTCCTCGGCACCGACGGCCTCGCCTACGACCTGACCCCGCTGACCGCCGACATCGACGGCGCCTTCCTGGCCGGTGACGGCGTGGAGCGCGCCCGCGCCGCGCTGGCCGGGGAAGCCCTGCCGCGCATCGACATCAGCGGGCAGCGTACTGGAGCACCCGTGGCCCGCCCGGGCAAGGTCGTGTGCATCGGGCTGAACTACGCCGATCACGCCGAGGAGACCGCGACCCCGCCCCCGGCGGAGCCGGTTATCTTCATGAAGGCGTCCAGCACGGTGGTCGGACCCGACGACACCGTCCTGATACCGCGCACCAGCACCCGGACGGACTACGAGATCGAACTCGCGGTCGTCGTCGGCCGCACCGCCCGCTACCTGGACTCCCCGGCTGCCGCCGCCGACGTCGTCGCGGGCTACGCCATCGCCGACGACGTCAGCGAGCGCTCCTTCCAGCACGAACGCGGCGGACAGTGGGACAAGGGCAAGTCCTGCGAGACCTTCAACCCGCTCGGGCCCTGGCTGGTGACTCCCGACGAGACCGGGGACCCCCAGGACCTGGCGCTGCGGCTGTGGGTCAACGGCGAACCGCGCCAGCACGGGCACACCAAGAACATGATCTTCGGAGTGCACCACGTCGTCTGGTACTTGAGCCAGTTCATGGTGCTGGACCCCGGCGACGTGATCAACACCGGAACCCCGGCGGGCGTGGCCTTCGGCGCCAACGACTTCCCCTACCTGCGGGCCGGTGACGTGGTCGAGGCCGAGATCGACCGGCTCGGCCGTCAGCGGCACGTCGTCGGGCAGGCCTGATGTTCGCCGCGGCGCACCCCTGGTATGCCGAACGGGTCCCCCTCGGCCGCTCCCGCGTCACCGTCAGCCGCATCGGGCTGGGCACCGCACCGCTGGGCGGTCTGTTCTCCGCGGTCGGCGGCCGGGAGGCCACCGGCACGCTGGAGGCGGCCTGGGCGGCCGGGATCCGCCACTTCGACACCGCCCCGCACTACGGTGCCGGGCTCGCCGAACGACGGCTCGGCGCCTTCCTGACCGGCCTCGGTCACGCGCGCGCGGACTGCACGGTGTCCACCAAGGTCGGCCGGCTGCTCGTGCCGGGCGAATCCGCACCAGGGGATGAGGACTTCCACGGCGACCCCGGCCTGGTCAGGATCCGCGACTACAGTGCCGACGGTGTCTACCGCTCCCTCACCGAGAGCCTGGAGCGCTCCGGCCTCGACGCCTTCGACATCGTGCTCATCCACGACCCGGACGACCACTGGAAGGAGGCCCTCACCGGCGCCTACCCGGCACTGGCCCGCCTGCGCGCCGAGGGAGCGGTCCGGGCGATCGGCGTCGGGATGAACCAGACGGCGATGCTCACCCGCTTCGTCACCGAGACGGACCTCGACTGCGTCCTCGTGGCCGGCCGCTACTCCCTGCTGGACCGCAGCGCGGCCGACGAACTGCTGCCCGCGTGCGCCGAACGCGAGGTGGGCGTCCTGGTCGGCGGGGTCTTCAACAGCGGCATCCTGGCGAACCTCGCACCCGACGCCACCTACGACTACGCGCCGGCCTCCGAAGCGGTGCGGCGCCATGCCCTCGCCCTCAGCGAGCGCTGCGCCGCCCACGGTGTGGCGCTGGCCGCCGCAGCCCTGCGGTTCCCGCTGCGGCACCCCGCCGTCACCGGCGTCGTCGTCGGGGCGCGCAGTGCCCAGGAGATCACCGTCAACGTCGCACACGCCGGCGCGACGATCCCCGAAGAGCTGTGGGCGGATCTCGACGCCCTCGAACGCGAACGGGACGGATCATGAGCAGGATCGACGCACACCACCACGTCTGGCGGCCGGCCTCGGCCCCCGGGCCCGCCCCGGGCCCCGGCCCGCGGCGCCGCGTGCACACATGGCTCGACGCGCCCGGCATGGCCCCCCTGCGGAGGGACTTCACCATGGCGGACCTGGCGCCGTCGGCCCTGGCGGCGGGCATCGACCGTACGGTCCTGGTCCAGGTCCTGCCCGACCTCGACGAGACCGCGGAGTTCCTGTCCCTGGCCGCGGCCGACTACCTGGTCGCCGGCGTCGTGGGCTGGGCCGACCTCACCTCGGACGGCTTCGCCGACACCCTGGACGCCCTGCGGGCGGCGCCCGGCGGCGACCATCTGGTCGGCCTGCGGCACCTGGTGCAGAGCGAACCGGACCCCGGCTGGCTGAACCGGCCCGACGTGCGCCGGGGCCTGCGCACGGTCGCGCAGGCGAACCTCGCCTACGACCTGCTCGTCCTCCCGCACCAACTGCCCGCCGCCATCAGCACCGTCCGGGAGCTGCCGGAACTCACGTTCGTCCTCGACCATCTGGCCAAGCCGCCCATCGCCACGGGCGCACTGCAGCCCTGGGCCTCGCTGATCCGTGAACTGTCGGCCCAGCCCCAAGTGTTCTGCAAGCTGTCCGGCATGGTCACCGAGGCCGACCGCAACGACCGGAGCCTGGCCGCCCTGCGTCCCTACGCCGACGTGGTGCTCGACGCCTTCGGCCCGCAGCGGGTGATGTTCGGCTCGGACTGGCCGGTCTGCCTGCCGGCCGCCTCCTACGCGGAGGTCGTCGGCGCGGCGGAGGCACTGACCGCCGGCCTCACCCCGGCCGAACGCTCCCAGGTCTTCTCCACGACGGCGGAACGCGCCTACGGACTGGGCGAGAGCGACCAGCAGGGACGATCCGCGGACGACGGCCCGGTGGGGGTGGTCCGGTGAAAGTACGCCTGGCCTACGGGCAGTCGGGGCTCGACATCGAGGTCGATCCGCGCACGGCGACGGTCGTCGAACCCGTCCATCAGGAGGGAGCCGCGGACCAGATGGCCGTCCTGCGCGCGGCGCTGCGCGACCCGGTCGCCGGACCGCCGCTGCGCGAGCGGGTCCGCCCGGGGCAGACGGTGGCCATCTCGGCCTGCGACGGCACCCGCCCGCAGCCTCGCCACCTGATGATCCCGGCCGTCCTGGACGAACTAGAGGGCGTCGTCCGCCGGGAGGACGTGGTGATCCTCGTCGCGACCGGCACGCATCGCGGCAACGACGAGTCCGAGCTGCGGGCGATGTTCGGCGACGAGATCGTCGACGGGGTACGGATCGTCAACCACGACGCCCGCGACGCCGGCCAACTGACGTGGATCGGCACCTACGGCAACGGCGTACCGGTGTGGCTCAACCGCGAGTGGTGGGAGGCGGACGTCCGCATCACCACCGGCTTCGTCGAACCCCACTTCTTCGCCGGCTTCTCCGGCGGCCCGAAGCTCGTCGCCCCCGGGCTCGCCGCGCTGGAGACCGTGCTCGTGCTGCACGACGCGGCCCGCATCGGAGACCCGCGCGCCACCTGGGGCATCACCCACGGCAACCCGGTCCACGACGACGTGCGCGCCATCGCCGAGGCCACCGGTGTCACCTTCGCGCTGGACGTGGTGCTCAACCGGGACAAGGACATCGTGGCCGCGTTCGGCGGCGACCTGCTGCCCATGCACGCCGCCGCGACGGCCACGGCCAAGCGCATGGCGATGCGCCCCGTCGAGGCGCCGTTCGACGTCGTCGTCACCACCAACTCCGGCTTCCCGCTCGACCAGAACCTGTACCAGGCGGTCAAGGGGATGTCGGCGGCCTACCAGGTGGTCCGGCCCGGAGGGACGATCGTGTGCGCGGCCGAGTGCCGCGACGGCTTCCCCGACCACGGCTCCTACCGCCGGGTGCTGGCCTCGGCGCCGTCCCCGCAGGCCCTGTTCGCCGACATCGGCGCGCGCACCGAAACGGTTCCGGACCAGTGGCAGGTGCAGATCCAGGCCCGCATCCAGTCGGGCAGCCGCGTCATCATGCACACCTCCTTCCTCAGCGACGAGGAGCTGGCCACGGCCCATCTGCGGCAGACCCGCGACATCTCCGCCACCGTCGCGGAGGCGCTGGCCGCCGCGGGCCCGGACGCCCGCGTGTGCGTCCTGCCGGAAGGTCCGCAGACCATTCCCTACATCGGACGGGGGCGGCCGTGAACGAGGTGCTGGACCTGGGTTACGCCCGGCTCGACCTGGGCCGTGAGGCCCGGCAGGGCCTGCCGGAAGTGGTCTACGGCCCCGGCAAGACCGTGGAGCAGATCGCCGGAATCGTCACCGGCCTCCTGCGCCACAACACCGGTCCCGTCCTCGCCACCCGCGTCGCCCCCGAAACGGCGGCGGCGGTCCTGGGGCAGGTGGAAGGCGGAACGTACGACGAGAAGGCCCGGCTGCTGACCTGGCGGCCGGCCGCCACCGGGGAGTTCTCCGTCGTGGTGGCGGCCGCCGGCACCTCCGACGGCCCGGTGGCCGCGGAAGCCGCCGCCGTGGCCTCGGCCATCGGGCTGGACACGACGGTCGTCCACGACGTCGGAGTGGCGGGACTCGACCGCGTCCTGCAGGTACGCGGCCGGCTGCAGGAAGCCGACGCGGTGATCGTGGTGGCCGGCATGGAAGGCGCCCTCGCCAGCGTCGTCGGCGGTCTGGTCCGCGCCCCGGTCGTCGCGGTGCCCGTCTCCACCGGGTACGGCGCCTCACTGGAAGGCGTCACCGCGCTGCTCGCCATGCACGCCTCCTGCGCCGCCGGGGTGACCGTGGTCAACATCGACTCCGGATTCTCCGCGGCCATGGCGGTCCACCGCATCGCCCAGACCCGGCCGCCGGCAGACCGCGGAGGCGCCGAGTGATCTGCTGGATCAACCCGTTCACCGGGCTGGCCGGAGACATGCTGCTGGCCGCCCTGATCGACGCCGGGGCACCGCTGGACCGGATCCGGTCCGCCGTCGCCGCCACCGGTCTGACCGGCTGGAACCTGACCGCCGAGCGCATCACCGACCACGGACTGGCCGCCACCAGGGTCCAGGTGGAGGTCACCGACCCCCACACCGAGCGGCGGGCCGTCGAGGTGCTGGAGATGGCCGCCCGGGCGGCCCCCCGGCCCGTCGCGGCCCTCGCCAGCGCCGCCGTGACCGCGATCGCCGAGGCGGAGGGGCGGCTCCACGACGCCGACCCGGCCGACGTCCACCTGCACGAACTCGGCGGCCACGACACTCTCGTCGACATCGTCGGCAGCGCCGCGGCCCTGCACGCCCTCGGGGTGACCGACGTCGTCAGCGCGCCCCTGCCGCTCGGCCGGGGCCGCGTCGACGCCGCGCACGGCGTCCTGCCCTGCCCCGCGCCGGCCACCCTCGCCCTTCTGGCGGGAGCCGCCGTCACGGGCAGCGACCTGCCGGGCGAAACGGTGACACCCACCGGCGCCGCGCTGCTGCACGCCGCCGGAGCCCGCTACGGCCCGCCCCCGCCCATGACCCTGGACGCCACCGGCTACGGCGCGGGCACCCGCCGCCTGCCCGACCGGCCCAACGTCGTCTGCGTCAGCCTCGGTTCGCCTCTTCCCAGCGCACCGGACGAGGACGTAGTCGTGCTGGAGACCAACCTCGACGACGTCACCGGCGAACTCCTCGGGCACGTCATCACCAGGGCGCTGGACGCCGGCGCCCTCGACGCCTGGACGACCCCGGCGGTGATGAAGAAGGGCAGACCCGCGCAGGTCCTGCACGTCCTCACCAGCCCGCACCAGGAACGACGGCTACGCGATCTGGTGCTGTCCGAGACCGGTGCCCTCGGCATCCGGCGCGTCGGCGCCACCCGCACCACGCTGCCGCGCGCCTTCGAGGCGGTGGAGGTGGACGGGTACCCCATACGTGTCAAACACGGTCCGTACGCGGCCAAGCCGGAGTACGACGACGTGGTGGCCGCGGCCGCCGCACTGGGTCTGTCCCTGCGCGCCGTCGCCGTGCGCGCACTGCGTCTGAGCCGAGCGGGAACGATGACGACGAGCCAGGAGGAAGAACGTGCCCAGTGACGCCACGTTGGAGCACCGGCTCGCGGACCGCGTGCGCGCGCTCGGCGGCCCCGTGGCCGTCGCCTATTCCGGCGGCGCCGACTCCGCGCTGGTCCTCGCCGCGGCCGCACGGGTGCTCGGGCCCGCGCAGGTCCTGGCGGTCACGGCCGTGTCGGAGAGCCTGGCCGACGGAGAGCTTTTTGCCGCCCGGCGTCTCGCCGACGACCTCGGGGTCACCCATCTCACCCCGCGCACCCACGAGTTGGCACGCCCCGGCTACCGGGCCAACGGCCCTGACCGCTGCTATTTCTGCAAGTCCGAGGTACTGGACACCATCGCGGCGCTGGCCCACGAGTACGGCTTCGAGACGGTGGCCACCGGCACCAACGCGGACGACGCCGCGGATCCCTACCGGCCGGGCATCCGCGCCGGCCGGGAACGCGGCATCCGCACCCCGCTCCTCGACGCGGGGCTGACCAAGGCGGAGGTACGCCGCCTCAGCCGGCACTGGTCGCTGCCCACCTGGAACAAACCGGCGACACCGTGTCTCGCCAGCCGGGTTCGTTACGGCATCGAGGTCACCCCTTACCGCCTGGCCCGCGTCGACCGCGCCGAGGCGGCCGTCCGGACCCTCCTGGCCGAGGCCGGACTGCAGGTGACCGACCTCCGGGTCCGCGACCTCGGCGACCGGGCCCGCGTCGAGGTGGACCCGGCGCTCGTATCGCGGACCGCGGCACTTCCGACACTCGGCGAGGTGCTCGCCGCCGCCGGCTTCGCCGACCTGCCCCACCAGGTCGAACCGTTCTGCTCGGGACGGCTCAACACCGAGCCCTGAAACCGAGGTGTCGGGGTGTGCTGGATCAGACCTGTACCGCATCGCCCGTTGGGGAGCCTCTATGTCCTTCGTCAAGCCTGAGCGGTCATGCGACGGCTGCTTCGGGTTCGCGTGATTCGTAGAAGGTGCCGTCGCGGAGCATGGCGAAGAGCACGCTGACGCGGTGGCGGGCGAGGCGGAGGAGGGCCTGGGTGTGGGTCTTTCCCCGGGCCCGGCATTTGTCGTAGTAGGTGCGGGAGGCGGGATCGTGCAGGGCGGCGAAGGCCGAGAGGAACATGGCCCGTTTGAGCTGCCGGTTTCCGCCTCGTGGTGCGTGTTCGCCGTGGATCGAGGTCCCCGAGGACTTCGTTGTCGGGGCGAGTCCGGCGTAGGAGGCGAGGTGGGCGGCGTTGGGGAAGCTGGTGCCGTCGCCGACGGTGACCAGCACAACGGCGGCGGTCCTGACCGCGACCCCCGGCATCGAGGTCAGGACCTGGGAAAGAGGGTGCTCCTCCAGCAGGGCTTTGATCTGGGCTTCCAGAGCCCGGCGCTGTTCGTGGACGGCGGCCAGGGAGCGGGCCAGGGACGGGATGACGACGTCGAGGGTGCCGGTCCCGGGAACGATGACGGTTTGTTCGTCGAACGCGTCGAAGATCTCGTCGATCAGCCGGGTGGCCATGCGCGGGGCCTTGGGCCGGATCACTTCGACGAGTCTGCGGCGTCCGGCCTTCCGCAGGGCAGCCGGGGAGCCGTAGCGTTCGAGCAGCCAGGTGACGGCGGGGTGGTCCAGGCGGGGGCCAAGGACGCGTTCCAGTGAGGGGTGGAACTGGGTGAGCAGGCTGCGTATCCGGTTGGAGGTGCGGGTGGCCTCGGCCGCGAGGTCCTGGTCGAAGCCGACCAGCACGGTCAGTTCGGCGGTGATCTCGTCGGTGAGCTCCAGCGAGCGCAGCGTGTGCGGCATCGTGCGAGCAGCGTCGGAGATGACCGCGGCGTCCTTCGCGTCGGTCTTCGCCTCGCCCGGGTAGAGATCGGCGATCCGGCGCATCGCAAGTCCGGGCACCCATGAGGGCCGGGCCTGTCAAGGGCAGACGTGTGCCTGGCCCGATGTGTGCTGGGGGGACACCCGGGCGGGGGCCTTGATCTTGCCCCGAGGGGCTGGGGCTGTCGGTTGTTCCCCGGAGGTAGGTCGGGCGGAGAGGTCTCACATGCACCCATTCGGCTCCGTGCACCGTCTTCGGCCGGCGCCATGACCCCGGTCCGGGGACCGGGCTGCTCATTCAGGTAGTCGAGTCGGTGGGGCCGACTCATGCGTAGACGCGAGCGCGCCCGGGGACGTGGCCCTCTCGGCAGAGACGTGTGACTGTCATCGGCTCGTTGACGCCTCCCGGACCGGACGGGTCTCCAGCTGGCCGGCTTCGTACTGGACGAGCAGATGCCAGGCATGGGTGAGGAGTTTGCGGGCGATCGCGATCGTGGCGATCTTCTTGCCCCGCCGGTGGGCGATCTGCTGGTAACACGTGGCGAACTGCGGGGATCGTTTCGCGGTCTGGGCCGCCTCATTGAGGATCCAGCGCACCCAGGGATCTCCTTGCTTGGAGATGTGGCCGTAGCGGACGGTGCGGTCCGAGCCCCGGACGGTGGGGGTGAGCCCGGCCCAGGAGGCGAGCTTGCGGGCCGAGGGGAACCGGCGGATGTCCCCGATCTCGGCCACAAGGACCAGAGCGGTGAGCGGCCCGATTCCCGGCAGGGCGGTCAGCGTCTGCACGCGTGGGTCGGCCTTGGCCGCGGCCGTCAGTTGCGTATCGAGCCGGTCGATCGGGACTTGGACGGCATCGATCATCTCGAGCAGATCGCTGACCACGGCCCGGGAGGCCGCCGGCAGCGGGAGCTGGTCCAGCCATGCGCGTCCGGGGCCGCTCCAGCAGCTGCGGCTGGTTCTCCCCTCGCACCCATGATCGGCCAGCACCGCATGGATCCGGTTGCGCAACAGGGTCCGTTGCCGGACCAGTTGAGTCCGGTGCCGGAGCATGGCCCGCTGTTGTCGGACCCGTGGCGGGGCGATCCATGCCTCGGGCAGCAGATCCGCTCGCAGCAGCTGGGCCAGGGTGGCCGCATCCACCTTGTCGTTCTTCAGCCGGGCCGAGGCGATCGCCTTGCACTGCAGCGGATGCACCAGGTGCGGCTCGAAGCCGTGCTCCTTGAGCAGCTCTACCAGCCAGCCCCAGCCGAAGGCCGCCTCGAACGCGACCGGGGTTCCTGCCGGCAGATTCCTGATTACTCCCAGTATCGGTATCCGGCCGTTGACCACGTTCCTGTTCACGCCGATCTCGCCGCTCTCGTCGGCGATAGCGATCTGCGACCTCTTGCGGTGCACGTCAATCCCGACGTAGACAGACATCCCGGGCCTCCTTCCCGAGCTCGTACGGACCCGGAACCAGAATCGACCGGGCTGAGCACGGAAGGGGGCCCGGCCCTCATAGCGTCAGGTAGGCGACCTTGCCGGTGTCGCGGGCGACGGTCAGCGGGAGGGCGCCGATGGAGGCGGGCTGGTCGACGATGACGAGCACGGTGCCGAACTTCGCGGCCAGCTTGTCGAAGACGGCCCGCAGCTTCGGCTCGCTGTTGGGCAGCTGCTTGTCGAAGACCTTCTTGCCGGCCGGGGTGAGTCCGTGACCGTGGTGAACGGTCTTGCCGACGTCCAGGCCGAGGAAGACGCCCACGTCGCCGATGTCGAACATCGTGCTCCCAACTGCTTCGGTGCGGTGCTGGCCAGGGAGTTGGCGCCGTACGCGCGCATCCACGTTATGCAGACCTGCCGCCCGCGGGATGCCGGGCATTGCGCTCGGCGGGGCGGTAGTCGGACCTCTCATCAGCGTCTCCAACGGCGCCTCCCGGGCCCGGTGACACCACCCCCCAGGTCATGCTTTCGACAGGGGGAACAGTCATGCCGGGCCCGGAGGCCAGCGGTCCTCTTGTAGGACCGCGAAGAACATAACGGGGGGCTGACGTGCGCTAACGCGACCCCGTCCACGTCTTAGTGTGAGAGAAGGTGCCGGCGCGGCGGGCGAGCGGCGAGTCGGGGACGGGGCGGCGCTTCGGTGAAACAGCTGATCGCGTTCCCTGGTGTGCGGCTATCAACGGTGCATGGTCGAAGCTGTGCTGCGCGGCCTTGCTGCCGCCGCCCTCACCGTCCTGCCCGCCCTCGTCTCAGCTCCCGTCCACGCCGCGGAGACACTGCCCCTGGCCGAAGCCGTCGCCGGCCTGCCGGTGGGAAGTGAGTCCCGCGACGGCTACAGCCGCGACAGCTTCCGCCGCTGGAACGCCGGCGATGACCCCAAAGGGCCCCGCCAATGGCGCTACGTGGCATCGTCGGCGTAGATCCGCCTTGCCCGATCGGCCGGATAAGAGCCGACGTCCGTCATCGGGTTCTGTACGACGCTGCCCAGGTAGCAGCCGACCGCCGAGTAGTACTGCGCAGGCCCAACGGTCAGCAGCCCGCCGGCGAGGAAGGTGCCCTGCACGTCGGCGAGCGGCAGGACCGGTCCCTCGAGTGCGGCGCCGGCCGCGATGCCGGCGTTGTAGGCCCCGGAGTTCGCCCTGAGGGCGATGTCCGTGCGGCCCGGCGCGCAGTGCAGCATCTCGTTCTGGGTGACCACGAGCACCGGCCCGAGCGCACCGCCCATCAGGACCAGGCGTACCCGGCCACAACGTTGGTCGCATCGTTGGGGTAGGGCGAGATTCACGGACCCGGCTTGACCCTCACGTTGCGTGAGGCTGGAGGGTGGGATGCATGAGCGACTACTACAACGCGTTCGAGATGAGTCCCGTGCCCGCTCCCGGCCCGGATGCGGTCCCGCCGGAGCCGTTCCGTGGCATCTATGGAATGCCCGCTTTCGTGACGATCCCCACGAGCGACTTGGCGGCGTCGGTGGACTTCTGGACTCGGGGGCTCGGGTTCTTCGAGTTGTTCAGCATCCCCGGCACGCTTGTGCATCTGCGCCGGTGGGCGTTCCAGGACGTACTCCTCGTCTCGGCGGAGAGCGTTCCGGAGCAGACGCCGGCGATGAGCTTCAGTTTCGCGTGCGTGCTCAGCCAGGTCGATTCCCTTGTCGAGGCCTGTCGTGCGTTGCGCCCGAACTCGGTCGACGGTCCACGGGACACTCCCTGGAACACCCGCGATGTGGAGGTGATCACCCCCGAGAACGCACGGATTGTTTTCACTGCGGCGAAGCCCTTTGATCCGGCCAGTCAGGAGGCGCGGAACCTTGAAGCCATCGGGATCACCGCACCGGGCGTCGGTCGCGGCGACAATGAGAAGCATGCCTGATGCCACCGACGCCGATGGCCTGACCGTCGGTCAGGTCTCGACGAGCCTGGGCGTGACAGTCCGCACGCTGCACCACTGGGATGAGATCGGTCTGGCGCGACCGTCGCTGCGCACGGCTGGCGGATACCGGCTCTACACCGCTGGTGATCTGGAACGCCTGCACCGCATCGTCGTCTATCGTGAGCTCGGTCTCGGCCTGGACAGGATTCGGGCCGTCTTGGACGACCCGACCGCAGACGTGCCCGGCGCATTGCGCGCGCAGCGCACCCAAGTTGCTGAACGGATCGAACGCCTCAAGGAGCTCAGCGCCGGACTGGATCGGATGATCGACGCCCACGAGCGCGGCCTGCTGCTGACCGTCGAGCAGCAGGCCGCGATCTTCGGCCCCCAGTGGAACCCGGACTGGCCCGTCCAAGCCCGTCAGCGCTACGGAGACACGACGCAGTGGCAGCAGTACGCCGAACGCTCGGCCTCTCGTGGTCCGGAGGAATGGCAGGCCGTCACCGACGCCATGGCCGGCCTCGAACGCGCCCTCGGGGATGCGATGGACGCCAGCGTCACACCTGGTAGCCCGGAAGCGAATCAACTCGTCGAGCGGCACCGCGAAGTTTTTGCCTCGTACTTTCCCCTCACCAGGCAGATGCAGGTCTGTCTCGGCCGCATGTATGAGGCCGAGCCGGGATTTGCTGCCCACTACGACGGCATCCGCGCCGGCCTTGCCACGTGGTTCCGTCGCATCATCGACGCCGGCGCGCGCGCCCACGGCATCGACCCCGACACCGCGACCTGGCAGTAGAGCGCGGGGCCGGAAGCCTGCACCCGTGGGGGCGTCCGACGCCTTCACGAACCGGAGGTTCTCCTGACTCACGCAAACGCCCGCCTGCACCCTCGCGGAAGCGGCTGTCATTGAGCGGTCCCATGCGGGCTGGAAACAGGCGCACATCGTTGCAGCCATGGGGGTGTCTCGCCGCTGCGTGAAGCGCTGGCTCGACCGCTACGCAACAGAAGGTGACGCAGGACTTCAGGACCGCTCTTCCCGTCCGCACCGCTCCCCGCGCCGGACCGCCCGCTTCACAAGGCGCCGGGATCGCGGCGAGTACCGCGCTCACCGGCCGGCTCCCGAAGCGGCGAGCTCCACCGCTGTGCGAAGGTCCCCGTCCGTCGCATGCAGGTAAACGGCAGTGCACGCGGACGAGACATGACCCAACAGCGTCTGCATCACGTCCGGATCGACCCCGCTGCGGATCCATCGGGTGGCGGCCGTGTGCCGCATCATGTGCGGACAGGTGCGGAAGCCGCACCGGTTGCCGATGCGCTCGATGATCTGCTTGGCGTTGGAGTACGTCATCGGCCGCGCCGGGTACGGGCCGACCAGGTTGACGAACACGTAATCGCGGCCGACGGCCCCTGGTACCTCGTCGCGTTCTGCCAGGTGGTCGCGGTATGGTGGACGCGTCCAGGTGCGCAGGCTGCGGCTACTTCTCCTGTCAAGAGGGAGACGCGGGTTCGAATCCCGCCGCCGGCTCCGGCCGGTGTCGTCCAGTGGCCGAGGACACCAACGTCGCCGCCGCCGACCTTGATCTCTGGACACTTCAGGCACGAGCCGCCCGCCACGGGGAGTGAGTCGGGCGGCTCGCCGCGCTCACTGCTCCATGCCTCCGGCTCGCCGTCCCGCCGCTCGATCAGCCGCGACCACCGCACCCACTCCTCGTCGACGTCCTCCAGGCCCGCAACGCGGAGGAACTCGACGACGTCCAGCAACCCGTATGTCACCCCAACGAAATGATCGTCCACCCGCACGCGCCGGCCACCGTCCGCAGCAGGCGGATAGATCACGATGGGCTGCGTAGTGGCCGTGGCACCAGGGTGCGAATCTGGGGCAGGTGCGCGCATGCGGGGCGCCCGGCGGGCCACTGTCGGCGCGCTCGCCGCCTTCGTGCTCAGCGCCCGCCACGACATCCCCAGCGTTACCGGCTGCACCGCGCTCTGGGCGATCATCGCGGCATCCTGTTTCGCAGCAGCAGCCACTGCTGTGCTCGCCCGAAGAGACTCGTGAGACAGCCCGGCAGACTGGCTCCGCGCGAAGAAGTGTGCTGCGAGACTGACGCGGCATCGGTCAACGTGAGGCAACTCGAAACCCGTAGGCCACCGGAACGCCCTATGTCACGGGGCCAGAGGACCTACACCAGCCTGAGAGCGCCCATGGTGCGGAAGTTGTGCAGGAGCCCGGTGGCCGCCACGCCAGTCCTGGTGCGGTCGGCTGCGCCAGGACATCGTGGCCTTGCACCGCGACCTGCTGGGGTCTTGGGTCGAGGGCGCCCATCCGGAGATTTTGATCCCGCTGAACGGACGCGGCGGAACGACGCGCCGCTCGCCCGCCTGACCGTGGCACGCGTTATGGGCGCTGGGCGACAACGTCGTCGATACGGGAGGCGCCGGCGGCCGGGTCGATGAAGCCGAGGGCGGTGTGGAGGTCGTCGCGGCGCGCTTCGAGGGGAAGGCGCCAGATGGCTTCGTGGCGGGCGATGCGGTTGCGGAGTCTGTGGAGCCGCTGAACGGGGCCTTCGACGAGGGTCAGGGCGCGGCTGGGGGGTTCCTCGGGGTGCACCAGCAGGGGCCGCGTCCCGCCCTTCTATCTCCAACCTGTGTTGTTCCTAGAATGGCCGGGTGGAGGACATCGACGCGATCGCGGCGTTGCAGGATCCGGTGCGGCGCCGCTTGTACGAGTACGTGGTGGCGCAGGGCCGCGAGGTCGGCCGCAACGAGGCCGCCGAGGCGGCCGGGGTGGCGCGCACGCTCGCTGCGCACCATCTGGACAGACTGGCCGAGGCCGGGCTGCTGGAGAGCGGCAGCCGCCGCCTGACGGGTCGCTCGGGGCCGGGGGCGGGTCGTCCCGCCAAGGTGTACACGCGGGCGCGGGCCGAGCGGGCGGTGTCGCTGCCCGCCCGCGACTACCGCACCGCCGCCGAGCTGCTCGCCGAGGCCGCCGAGCAGGCCGGGCTGGACGCCGGGCTCTGCGCGGCCGCGCGCCGCCGGGGCGAGGCCCTGCGCGGCTCGGCGGCGCCCTGCGGCGGCCTCGAAGAGGCCATGGAGATGCTGGCCGCCCGCGGCTATGAACCGCACCTGGAAGGCGCCGAGGAGGCGACCGGGGCAGCCGCGCGCGTCGTCCGTATGCGCAACTGCCCCTTCCATGCCGTCGCCGAACGCTTCCCGCCGCTCGTCTGCGGCATGAATCTCGCGCTGCTGGAGGGGCTGCTCGGCACGGACGGTCCCGTCCGCGCCCGCATGGACGCCCGACCGGGGGAGTGCTGCGTGGTGGTCGAGACTTCTAAAAACAATTCTGATTGACATAGAAAAGGGGGCCGTGCTGGGATGTGGCCATGACCGCATCCGCGCATGCCGCCCACCTCGCCCAGCTCAACGTCGCCACGCTCCGCCACCCCCTCGACGACCCGCGCATGGCGCCGTTCGTCGAGATGCTCGACCCGGTCAACGCTGCAGCCGACGGCGCGCCCGGCTTCGTGTGGCGGCTCGTGGAGGAGGGGGCGGCCGACGCCACCGGCCTGCGCCCGGCGGGCGAGGACGTCATCGTCAACCTGACGGTGTGGGAGACCCAGGAGGCCCTGTGGGACTTCACCTACCGCAGCGGGCACCTGGAGGTGATGCGGCGGCGCCGCGAATGGTTCGAGCGGCACGTCGAGGCGCACCTGGTGCTCTGGTGGGTCCCCGCCGGTCACCTCCCGACCGTCGGCGAGGCCCTGGAGCGGCTGGCGGACCTGCGGGTGCACGGGCCGTCCCCGCGCGCGTTCACCTTCGCCTCTTCCCACACCGCCGCCGAGGCCGCCCGGCACCTTCAGGCCGTGCCGCCGGCGCAGCCTGAGCAGGCCGCCCGGAGCGCGCGGCAGGCGGCGGCCGACGGCGCGGCGGCGGTGTAGGGGAGGGGATGCAAGCCGCCTTCCTCCTCGGCGACCAGGGCGGTGTAGCCGAACTTGGTGGGGTGCGGGGGGTTGCCCTTGCGGATGGGCCGGGTATCGGGGTCGGCTAACGACACCAGCCGGCCGGGAATCGTGCGGATCCCCTTCACCGCAAAGCGGTCTGCTCCAGCCGCCGGCACGTGCCCGCCACGGTCTCGGCCGACTCGCCGACCAGGTGCGTCAGCCGCCCCGAGGGCTGTTTGCCCAGCGCACGACGGGCGTTGCGCTCCACCGCAGCAACGTCCCGCACGGTCGCGCGGGCCACGGTAGCGATCTCACCGGTGAGCCGGTCGATCTCGCCCAGCGCCTGGCCGGTGCGCCTGCGCAGGGTGCGTGAGACCAGCACCGCCCGCTGCTCGTCCGTCAGAACTCCCCGCGCCACGAACCAAGATCGGGTGTGGCTCGTTTGGCCCAACTTGGGTGTTGTTGCGCCAGTTGAGGGCTCGCGGTCCTTACGGTCTTGGTGTTGATGCTCCGTGCTCGGGGCGATTCCAGCGGTGCCGGCTGTCCTGCTCGGCAGGACGTCCGAGGCCGGGACAGCAACGGACTTGCCCGGGCGACCAGGAGTGGTGACTTGCGATCTGCGGCAGCCTCATCAGGGCCTGGCAGTCTTGGCCGGAACCGTGAGACCGCGGCACTGGCGCTGCTGTCGTTCGCGATGCTGATCGTCTCACTGGACCAGTACATCGTTGTGGTGGCGCTGCCTGACATCGCACGCGATCTGGGCTACTCGGCGCAAACGCTTCAGTCGGTGATCAGCGCTTACGCGGTGGCCTCGGCCGGCTTCCTGCTGTTCGGCGGTCGCGCTGCGGACCTGCTCGGACGGCGCAGGATGCTGGCGACCGGACTTGCTCTGTATGCCGGAGCGTCACTGGCGGGCGGACTTGCCACCGGGCCGGGCATGTTGCTCGCTGCACGCGCTTTTCAAGGTCTCGGTGGGGCCTTGGTCTTCCCCACCACGCTGGCGCTCATCAACACCACGTTTCCTGAAGGTCAGGCGCGCAACCGCGCTTTGGGCATCTGGGGCGGTGCAGGCGCGGCGGGACTTGTGATCGGCGTATTGCTCGGCGGACTACTGACCCAGGCTTTCGGCTGGGAAGCTGTCTTCTTGGTCAATGTCGTCTTGGCGGGTCCGGCACTGCTGCTTGCGTTCGTACTGATCCCGCCCGACGGTGAACGTGAGAAGGGCCGCACGTTTGATCTGCCTGGCGCGCTGAGTGTCACTCTGGGCGTCACCTTGATCGTATTTGCTCTGGTTCAAGGACCCGAGGTGGGCTGGCTTTCGCCGGGCATTCTGATCAGCGCCGTGGCCGGCCTGCTGTTGATCGGAGCGTTCGCAGTAATCGAGCGGCGCAGCTCCGACCCGCTGATGCCCCCGCGGCTGCTGTCGAACACAAACCTCATCACGGGCGTCGTCACGGCGTTCATGTTCATGGCGACCTTCGGGTCTGTGCTCTACTTCCTGTCGATCTACTTTCAACAGATCCTCGGCTACGACGCCCTGCAAACCGGCGCCGGATTCCTGATCCCCACAGCGGTCGTGGTGGCAGGCTCGACGACGGCCGGCCAGTTCGTCACCCGGTTGGGGCTCAGAATCACGCTGGTGACTGCTCTTGCCTTCGGCGCGCTCGGCGCTGTGCTGCTCGGCGTTGCGATCTCGCCGGACGGCTCGTACGCCGAACTGATCCCAGGACTTATTGCGCTCAGCATCGGTGACGGCGTGGTGTTCACCACCATGTTCATCGCAGCCGCGACCGGAGTGGCAGACCGAGAACAAGGCATCGCCTCAGGCATCGCCTCCACCGGCTCCGGCGTCGGTGCCGCAGTCGGCCTCGCCCTCCTCGTCCTTGTAGCGACCGCAGGTCTCGACGACCTCACTGGCGATCGCCTGCGCATCGCGGCCGCAGACGGAATCAGCACCGCGATGTTCGTGGTGGCGGGCGGGATCGTCGCCACGCTTCTCGTCGCTGTGATCCGGTGCCCGACACCACCAGCACCGGAATCAGCTGCCGTACCCCGCCAGTGGCGTCGCTGCTGACACGGCGGCTGACAGGCCACCCTGAGCTGTCACGGCGGCAGCGGCATCGAGGTTGCCAACGCCTCGTGCGCCCGGCGCCTGGTCGAACTGTGCGACGCCGACCCGGCGATGATCCGACACGCCGCCGACCGCAAGGGTCACGACCTGCAGTACTCACTGGACTTCGGCGAGATCACCAAGCTGGGCTTCAGCCCGGCGGTCGAGTTCGCGGCCAGTCTTCAGAGCACGGTGGCGCGGTACCGCGACAATCCCTGGCTGGTGGCCGGCAGACGCCGGCTGACGAGGGCGCAAAGACCACCGCGGCCGTTTCGCAGCCTGGCGGGGATGCGCCCACGGCCCGACACGCTGCGGCGTCAGTTGTCTGATTTGAGCCGTTATGTCGCCTTCAATGGTGGTGACCATGGATGAGGAGAGGGCGCATGAGTACGCAGACCCCGGCCGGCTACACCTACGGCTCGACCCCGCCCAGCCCTGTCTCCAGGGACGACCTGGCCAAGCTGGAGGCGAGTGTCCTGTTCACCGCCGAGGACGAGCAGGCGCTGCGCATGGCGGGCGATGTGCTGGAGGACCAGGTCGAGGCCATCCTGGACGTCTGGTACGGATTCGTCGCCTCGCACCCCCACCTCGTCGCCTACTTCGCCACCCCGGACGGCACGGTCCTGGACGACTACCTGACGCGGGTCCGCGGACGGTTCGGCCAGTGGATCATGGACACCTGCCGTCGCCCCCACGACGAGAACTGGCTCTCCTACGCGCACGAGATCGGCCTGCGCCACACGAAGGACAAGAAGAACCAAACCGACGCGGTGGACTCCGTGCCCTATGTCCCCCTGCGCTACATGGTGGCGTTCATCTACCCGATCACCGCCACCATGCGCCAGTTCCTGGCGAACAAGGGGCACGCCGAGGAGGCAGTGGAACGCATGCACCAGGCATGGTTCAAGTCGGTGACGCTGCAGACCGCCCTCTGGCTCCAGCCCTACGCGGCCGACCAGTGGTGAGACCGTGACCAGGCGAGGGCGGGCGGTGCGGGGTTCCCGACTGACGAGCAGTTCGTCCACGCCGTAGCGCAGCATGCCCGATCCGCTCGGCGAGGATGCTCTGGCCTGTTGCTTGCCCAGCATGGTGCGGTGGCGGAGCAGCAGCCCCAGCACCGGCGGAGCGACGTCGTCGTTGCCGGGAAAGACCGCGAGGAAGCAGGCCTTCAGCAGCAGCGACTCCCGCGAAGAAACGGCCCGAGTAGTGCACGGAGGCGCTCATACTTCCGGAAAGGCGCGGACGCTCCTTCCGGAAGGGGGCCCGACGCTACGAAGTGCGGCGCCGGCAGCAGTCCCCGCTCCCCTTGCTGAGCAGGCCAAGAAGGCCTTCTTGGACCTCAGGCTCTTCGAGCTCCCCAACTCGGTCGCTGGTGAGGTCCGCGCCGCACGCCATCCAGCCTCTGCGGTCGAACGGCGGGACCTCCCCGGCGGCCCTATCGCTGCCTCGCGAGCCATTCGTCGAAGGTGGTCGGTGCAATGCGGGCGCCCTCGCCGGGCAGCAAGACGTCACCGGCCATCTCCAAGCCGAGCACCGACGACCACGTCGGCACAAGCTTGACCGCGTGGCCGCGCGCGTCGTTGGTACGCCGGGCCATGTCCACCAGGTCCTGCAGATCCGGGCCAGCGACATCGCGGTAACGCCCCTGTGGCGTGCCCGTGGCGATCTCGGCGAGAACATCGGCCACGTCCTCGGGCGCGATCGGCTGTACGAGCAGCGGTGGGATCGTGGCGACGCCGTCCTGCTCGGTCCAGCCCGTCACCGTCGCGGCGAAGTCGTGGAACTGGGTGGCCGGAACGATTGTCCACGGCACCGGGCCCTCGATCACGAGGCGCTCCTGCTCCCGCTTGCCGGCGTAGTGCGCGTTGCCTGCAACACGATCGACCCCAACGATCGAGAGCAGCACATGGTGACGGACCCCTGCCCGCTTCTCGGCAGCGAGCAGGTTCTGCGTGGCGGTGCCGAAGTACGCCACTGCCGCGTCCCGGTCCGCTCCCGTGTAGCTGGTGGCGTCGACGACGGCCTCGACACCCGTCAGGGCGGCGTCGAGGCCGTCGCCGGTGGTCAGGTCCACGCCGAGCGAGCGGCTGATGCGAACGACGTCGTGTGCCGCCCGCTCCAGGGCGGCGACGGTAAGGGCCCCGATGTTCCCGGTCGCGCCGGCAACGGCGATTCGCATGGTGATCTCGCCCTTCTCTCTCGTTCCGCCTCCGGGTACATCTTGGACTGAAAAGACGCCGCGGGAACGCCCGCCGCGCCCCGGCCAATCATCGCCTTGGTGGGCAGCTGGACGACGCTGGGCACTGCTTCCCCTTGCCGCAGATAAAGGGATCGCTTCCTGACGCGGATGTTTCTGCCTCCTGCCCGTGTCCGTGCGGCCGTCGTGGTAGGTCGGTGACGGTCCGGGCCCGGCGACTGGCTCGATGCCGTGGCGAAGGGTGTCCGAGTGGACCAGGGCCGCCGCCGGGCCCATCGGCCGAATGTCCCGCGTCGGTTTGAGCGGTGGACGGACACGGTACGGACAGTTCCACAGCTCAGCGCAAGGACACAACCCCATGGACCTGAAGCTCGAAGTCATCGTGCTGCCCGTCTCCGACACGGACCGGACCAGGACCTTCTACGAGAAGCTGGGCTTCCGCCGGAACCTCGGCGCGTACAACAGGAGCCGCACATGAAGATCGTGTTGCTGGGCGCCACCGGCATGGTCGGCAGCCGTATCGCCGCCGAGGCCGCCGCCCGAGGCCACCAGGTGACGTGCGTCAGCCGCTCCGGCGAGGCTCCC
Organism: Streptomyces sp. NPDC127197; assembly: GCF_042672405.1. Lineage (NCBI taxonomy): Bacteria > Bacillati > Actinomycetota > Actinomycetes > Kitasatosporales > Streptomycetaceae > Streptomyces > Streptomyces sp. NPDC127197. The sequence goes on from NZ_JBHXVG010000030.1 coordinate 92,795, forward strand.
GTCCCGGGCGTGGCCTCGACCGCCGCGGACGCGGCGGACACATCCCGGGTCGCCGCCCTCGCCGCCGGGCACGACGCGATCGCCTCTGCCCTGGTACCGCCGCGCGACGGCAGCGACCCGAGGGAGCCCTTCCTCGCCCTGAACCGCGCTGTGGTCGACGCCGCCCGCACCGCCAACGTCTCCCGGCTCGTCGTGGTCGGCGGTGCGGGCAGTCTGGAGGTGGCGCCCGGCCAGGCGCTGGTGGACCAGCCCGACTTCCCCGCCGACCTCCTCGGCGAAGCCCTCGCGCACCGCGACGTTCTCGCCTTCTACCGCACGGTCGACGATCTCGACTGGACCTACGTGTCCCCGCCAGCCGAGATCGCCCCGGGCGAACGGACCGGCAACTTCCGCATCGGCGGCGACCAGCTGCTGAGCGACGCCGAGGGCCGCAGCCGCATCAGCGCCGAGGACTACGCGGCCGCTTTCGTGGACGAACTCGAAAGCAGCGCACATCTGCGCACCCGGATCACCGCCGCGTACTGAGCCGGCGGGGGGTATGAACCGCTGTCGCATGACAGCGCACGAGCATGTTCTGGGGCGTATGAGTGAGTGTCCGGGCTGCGGCAGGTGTGCTCCCCGGGGAGGGGAACGGGAGTTCTCACATCGAGTGGGTGACCTTTTCGGGTGGTGGCCGTTGGGTGCGGTGACGGGTTCTTCGGTGCCGGTTGAGGGGGGAGCGGGGTGGGTGGGCTGCGGGAGGTGGCGGCGCCGTTCGTCGTGCCCGGTCCCTCGGGGGTGGCGGTCCGCGACCGGCTCAAGCACCTGACCGCCGTGGACGAGGAGGTGCTGCGCCTGGTCGGCGACCATCTGGGCGCGCTGGCCTCCCGTGACCTGAAGGCCCGTTGCGCGGCCGGGCCGGACCACGACAGCGACGCCTGGGCCGAGCGCAAGCGGATCCTCACGACGCAGTCGTCGTCCCGCTGGGCCGGGAGCATCACGAAGGCCACCCACGACCAGTGGGCGCTGGCCCGCCGGGCTCAGCTCGCGCACATCCAGAACCTTGAAGCCGGGGTGCGGACGATCGCGCACCGGCTGTCCCTGCCCGTGGGCGCGAAGGGCACCAAGCACTCTCCGGGCGGCTACCACGGCAGGCAGGAGTGGTTCGCCGAATCCCGCCGCCTGCACGTCCTCGAAGACCGGCTGGGCGCGGCGCGGGCCGACTGGCAGGCCGGGCTCGTGCGCGTGGTGCGGGGCGGGAAACAGCTGCTGAACACCCGCCACCACCTGCAGGCCGCCCGGCTCACCGAAGCCGAGTGGCGCCGGCGGTGGCAGGCCGGGCGCCGGTTCCTCGCCGCGGACGGCGAGTCCGGCAAGCGGTACGGCAACGAGACCCTCCGCGTCACCCCCCGACGGCGAGGTCTCGATCAAGCTCCCGGCGCCGCTGGAGCACCTGGCGAACGCCCCGCACGGCCGGTACGTGCTCGCCGCCCGGGTGGCGTTCGCGCACCGGGGCGAGCAGTGGCGCAACCGCGTGGCCGCGAACCGGGCCGTCGCCTGCCGCATCCACGAAGACGTGCCCCGGGGCCGCTGGTACCTCACCGCCTCCTGGACCATTCCCCCGGTCACCACCGTGCCCCTGGCCACCGCCCACGCGAGGGGGCCTGGTCGGCGTCGACACCAACGCCGACCATCTGGCCGCCTGGCGTCTCGACGAGCACGGCAACCCGGTCGGTGCCCCGCGCACCTTCGCCTACGACCTGTCCGGCCCCGCCCCACACCGTGACGCCCAGGTCCGCCACGCCCTCATCCGGCTGCTGCACTGGGCCAAGCGGTACGGTCTGGCCCTCGCGGTCGAGGACCTCGACTTCGCGGCGGACAAGACCCGGGAGAAGCACGGCAGACGCAAGCAGTTCCGCAAGCTCATCTCCGGCATGCCCGTGGCGAAACTGCGCTCCCGGCCGGCGTCGATGGCCGCCGAACTGGGCATCCCCCTCGTCGCCGTCGACCCCGCCTACACCTCCAAGTGGGGCGCCCAGCACTGGCAACGCCCCTCGCCGGCAAGACCAGGACGACCACCCGTCACCACGCCGCAGGCGTGGCGATCGGCAGGCGCGCCCTGGGGCACCCGATCCGGCTGGGGGTACCTCCCAGGCCCTTAAGGCACTGGGGGAGGACGGCACCGCCCCGCGACGACCAGAGCGATCGTCGCGGGCATCGGACCGCCCAGGCCGGACCAGGCACCCCAGGGCGTGAGGAAAGCCGCCCCCGCATCCCCGGACCACGGACACGATCCGTGCCGCCCGGACGCGGAGCGAAAGCGGCCGACCAGTGTGCCCAACACCGTTCGGGGCACACGGCTGAGCACGAGTTCTGGCAACAGGACCCACTCCCGCTCAGTCCGTAGGAACGGTGGACCGCTCCGAAGAGGGGCGGGCGCAGCCCGGTCGCGGTGACGGCCGTGGCGGCGCGTCAGGTGCGGTTCGGTGCCGGCTTGGGCTCGGAGAGATGTGTTGCCGCGCGGCGGGGGAGCAGCAGCGGGGTCGCCAGCAGGAGCACGCCGGCCAGGCCGATGGCCGTGCGCGGGCCGAGCAGGCCGCCCAGCACGCCCCAGACGGCCGTCAGGAGTGCGGTCGTGGCCTTGGTCGTCACCGCCCAGGCGGTCAGTGTGCGGGTGACCCGGTCGGTCGCGGTGCGCTGGAGGCGGTAGGTGGCGTAGACGGGGTTGAAGACCCCGCAGCAGAAGATGAGCCCGAGTTCGACGCCCGTCACCAGCAGTAGCCCTCCGGTGCCCGGCCCGAGGAAGGCCAGGCCGACGGGCCAGATCGCGCGTAGCGTCCCGGCCACGACCAGGACCTGGTGCTGCCCGAACCGGGTGACGAGCGGTTGGGTCAGCCGCGAACCGAGCAGCCCGCCGATCGAGGGTGCGGCGAAGGCGAGGCCGTACTGCCACGGTGCGAACCCGAGTTGGCCGAGCATCAGGACGGCCAGCAGCGGCTGGGCGGCCATCACCAGGCCGTTGAACAAGGCGGTGTTGAAGAACAGCGGACGCAGCGTCGCGTCGGTGAGGATGTACCGCCAGCCGTCGAGCAGGTCCCCGGCCCGCATGCGTGCGGCCTCCCGGCGCTCGGGCCGCGGCTCGTGCCCGCCGATCGCGCGGATGCCCAGGGCCGAGAGCAGGTAGCTGACCGCGTCGGCCACCACCGTCGCCACCGGACCGAGGAGTCCGATCGCGGCGCCGCCCAGCGGCGGTCCGATGATCGTGGTCGTCCAGGTCGTGGACTCGAATCGGGCGTTGGCGACGAGCAGGTCCTCGGCCGGCAGCAGCGTCTTCAGGTACGCGCCGGAGGCGGCGCGGAAGGTGATGTCGGCCGCCGCGACGACGACCGAGACCAGCAGGAGCTGAAGGAAGGTGAGCACGCCGAGCGCGAACGCGGCGGGGACCGTCAGCAGCGCCGCGAACCGCACCAGGTCCATCGCGACCAGCACCGGCCGCTTGCGGCGGAACTCCACCCACGGCCCGAGCGGCACCGCCACGGCCGCGCCCACCGCAGCCCCCACGGAGGAGAGCGCGGCGACCTCGGCCGGTCCGGCGTGCAGCACCCGGATGGCGATCAGCGGGAACGCGCCGAAGGCGAGCCACGTGCCGAGCGCGCTGGTCCCGTACGCTGCCCAGAGCCACCCGAACCGCCGCCCCAGCCGATGTCCGAGCAGGTGTCCCAGCCGGTGCCCGCTCCTCATGCCCGATGCCCCTCGCCACTCACCCGCACAACCGATCCGTGATCGGAAGCATCAAAGCGAGGGCCATGTCCAGGGGTCAAACAACTACAAGGTCGCCAGCCACAACCAACGGTTGTGGCCGTAGGGTGTCGGCGTGGACCTCGACACCGTCCGGACCTTCGTCGCCGCCGCCGACGCGGGGCAGTTCCAGGAGGCCGCCGCCGAGCTGGCGGTCACCCAACAGGCCGTCTCCAAGCGCATCGCCGCGCTGGAGCGCAACCTCGGCGTGCGGCTGTTCACCCGCACCGCGCGCGGCGCCGAACTCACCATCGACGGGCAGGCCTTCCTGCCCCACGCGCGCGAGCTGCTGCGCGTCGCCGACCGCGCGGTCGCGTCCGTGCGCACCGGCCGCCGTCCGCTACGCGTCGACATAATCGCCTCGCGCGGCGCGACATCGGGCCTGATGCGCGGCTTCCACCACGCGCACCCCGAAATCGACCTCGACGTGGTGATGCTGTTCGACATCGAGACGGCCCTCACCGCCATCCGGTCCGGCGCGATCGACGCGTCCTTCCGCGCCGTCGCCGTGCCCGGCCGGCCCCTTCCCGAGGACATCGAGTCCGTCCGGGTGCTCGACGAGCCGCTCCAGCTCCTCACCGGCCCCGCCCACGCGCTGGCGGGCGCCCGGTCGGTGACCGTCGCTCAGCTCGCCGGGCACCGGATCTGGATGCCCGGCATCGTCCCCGGTACCGAGTGGGCCGCCTACTACGACGACCTCGTCGCCGAGTTCGGCCTCACCATCGAGGCAACCGGCCCCAACTTCGGCTCCGACGCGCTCCTCGACACCATCGCCGACACCCCGGCCCTGGCCACCTTCATGGGCGCGCAGACCCGCCTCGTCTGGCCCGCCGACCACGGCCTGCGCCGTATCCCGGTGACCGACCCGACGCCCGTCTACCCGCACTCGCTCCTCTGGCACCGCGACAACCCTCACCCAGCGCTGACCACCCTCCGCACCCACCTCGCCGCCACAGCAGCCGGCCACGACGCCGCCGGGACCTGGGCGCCGAGCTGGGTGATTCCGCGCTGAACGCCGCCGCGTCTTCGATCATCGTGGTCGGATCGACGGACGGTGCCCCGGGGCATGGCCCAGATACGTCAGGAACCCGCCACGGGATGATCTTGGGAACCTGAACGGGTCCGCCCGTCGCCCGTTCGGCTAAGCCTCGAGCAGGGCGCCTGAGCAATCGTGCAGCGGGCCGTGCACGACCGCCTCGAGATGGGGGGGCGCGCCGGCCTTCGTCGTCAACGGGCCCGTCGCCCAGGCAACGGCAAGGCGCTGGACACCGCCCGGGACAAGCTGCAGATCCATCAGCGGCCTGTACGAGGCGATCGCGGAACTGCAGGATGGTCCCGGCCTATGGGGGCCACCTGTCGCATCCTGCAGGCGACGCCAGAACCGGCACCCAAATACACCCCTGACTCCGGTTCTGGCATCATCACCTGGCCATAGGGCAACGGGCGCACTACAAGGCGCTCTCCCAACGAGGAAAGAGTGTCTGTGCACAGAGGCATACGACGCGTCCTGATGGTCGGTGTCCTGTCAGCAGCCGCCGCGGCCACCGCGGCCTGCAGCCCGAAAGCCGATCCCGCCGACGGCAAGTCCAGCTCCCCCGTATCCGAACAGAAGCCACTGACCGAGGCAGAACTCACGGACGCTCTGCCCGTCGGAGCAGACTTCCCCGGCTTCATCGCGGAGCCTCAGGCCATGCCCCTGCTGGAAGCCGAGGACGTCGTGACGGTCGACAAGCCGGCCTGCCGCCCGATCGCCGACATGATGAGCGTGCGTCCCGAGCACCCGCGCCAGGCCATGGTCTGGGCCACGATCAAGGCCAACGACGCGCCTTCCCAAGAGACCCCCGGCAGCGTGACCCTGACCAGCCATACCGGCCAGGAAGCCGAGGCATGGATGGATGAACTCAAGGAAGCCCTGACCAACTGCACCACGTTCACGGCCACCTCCGAGCGCGGCTGGACCCACCGGTTCACCATCAGGCCGCTGCCCCCGGTGACGGCAGGAGACGACTCCGTCACCTACCTCCTGACCAACGCCCTGGCCCCTGACGGGAAAGGCAACGTCATGACCGTCGTTCGCACCGGAGGGACCTTCGCTACCTACCTCATGAACCAAAACACAGGTAAGCCCGTCCCCATAGCAGCTTCCCTCGCGAATCAGCAGCACACGAAGCTCCAGGCCATTGCGGCCAAGCCCTGAACAGCCAGGCCCCACAGCCGGAAAACGATCACCGTGAACCGGGACGAACGTTTCACAGCGCACTGCGTAGCTGCTGATCAGAGTCTTTCGTCGGTGCGTGTGTCCTGAACGCAAGGAGGAGTTCTATGTAGGAAGAGCGCCTTATTGCGGTGCTGCGTGGAAGATGAAGGATCTGGCCCTTCGGAGTCGCC